>JAIECF010000253.1 GCA_029068655.1 Muribaculaceae bacterium
ATATCGATGATTTATTGTAGGAAATATCGATGATTTATTGTAGGAAATATCGATGGTTTATAGTAGGATTTGCGGCGAAGCATCTGCTAGTTCTTAAGAGCCGACAAACAAAAAAGTTCTGCGCCTCACCCTCCCCATTCCCAAGTCAGTCACACACCAAAGTCTAAGTTCACTTTCCGGTGCCGAAGTAAAGCCCCAACCCCATCTGCGCTCTTTGCGTGACATGACGTGAGATTGCCGAAGCAATGACAAAAAAATTTCGACTATATTCGAAAATTCCTGGAACTGCTGATATTTTTCGACTATGGTCGAATTTTTCATAGTTTTATATGACATTTTCGACTATGATCGAAAATTTTTATTATATTTGCAAAAACATTTGAACATGAAAGACCAACTGACTAAAATAGCGCCTTATAACTTATGGGATGGTAATTTACTTCCTACTGGTTACTCTCGTAAAGAATATACAACACAGCTGGAAAGTTTTACCGGCAACCGATTGGTAAAGATCCTTACGGGCCAACGACGAGCAGGCAAAAGCTACATCATGCGTCAGCTGGCAATGCGATTGGTGGAAACTGGTGTGGACCGCCACAATATACTCTTCATCAATCGGGAACTGTCTGTATTCAACTTTCTTCAGACCTCCGGGAACCTTGATGATTTAATCGATATCTTTAGGACTGAGATCGCTTCTGAGGGAAAGATATATATTTTCATAGATGAGGTGCAAGACATATCAGGATGGGAAAGGACGATAAATTCACTATCTCAGGATTATACCTTTGATGCCGAAATATTCTTGTCCGGCTCTAATTCCCGCCTGCTCTCGGGCGAACTTGCCACTTTGCTGTCTGGCAGATATATAAGCATTAAAGTATATCCCTTTTCATTTGTAGAATACAAAGATGTCCGGAATTTAGAAAAAAGCAGGAGCTCTTTTCTAAGGTATCTGAAAGATGGCGGCCTGCCGGAACTTATCAATCTATCGGACGTAGAAGTAAAACAAAGATATGTTGAAGGTCTAAGGGACTCCATAATGCTGAAGGATATCGTCAAGAGATACGCGATCAAGGATGTTGCGCTTCTGGAGAATCTATTCACATATCTTGTCAACAATGCCTCGAATATGGTATCTGTTCCCGGTATAGTCAAATACATGAAGGGGCGCGGCAGCAAGGCAAGCTATGACACCGTAGCGGCATATATCGAATACCTTCAGGATGCCTTTCTATTACATAAGTCGACCCGCTATAATATATCGGGAAAGGAAATGCTTGGCGGCAACTTCAAGATCTACCCAAACGACCAGGCATATCATAATTATCTATTTCCAAACGCAGCATTCGGCAGGGGCTATGCGTTGGAAGGAATAGTATACATGACACTGCTGCGGAAAGGATATGATGTCAATACTGGCGTATTGCATAACGGCGAGGTAGATTTTGTAGCCACCTCTGGTGGAAGGATCCTTTATATACAGGTTGCCTACAGTGTTGAGGATTATACTACCGCTGAAAGAGAATACGGAGCTTTCAAAAGCATCAAGGGAGAAGGAGAGAAACTTCTCGTCACAATGGACGAGGACCCTTTCCCTATGCGCGACGGAGTAAGACATCTCTCTGCCTGGGAACTGGAAGACCTACTATAGAAATCAATATATTTCAGTTAAATATCCAGCCACTCCGAACTTCTCAGAAAAAAACTCATAACCATTGATTATTTCTGTGCTTCCCGCCGGCTTTTCCTTAACTCATCCCATTGGGAAATGATGGTTGCTCACATCGCTGACGCTGTCAAGTCCTCTACTGTCTTTAAACTGATAATAGGACCGACTTGTAAGGACCCTCGGCCTTGACCATCCTTTGAATTTTGCTCCGGAAACAGGCAACATATAGTCTACCATCTTTTCCCTAAAAAGAAATACCGTATCCGTATATGTAGTCAATATGGAATATTCCCTGACATATGCCAGCATATGAAGCAGCTTATGTTTTTTAGATAAAACCAACACCTCGGAAAGTTCTGTCATATCCCACCTTATCCCCGATAAACTCAATACGGGAGATAAAATCAACAACAACATGACAAACAAACGACCCATCATCTTAATTTCCGGTACCGAACCGTGAGGTGTCGATATCCGTGTCCTTGGGCTTGAAACCGTTGAAGCGCCACACGAATGAGAGATTCAGACTGTGCATCATGTCGTGGACAATCATACGGTAGTCCTGCCCTGCAGTGTTGATGGTCAGCCTCGGATTCCTGATATTGAATATGTCCTTGCATTTGAGATCAAGCTCACAGCAACGATTCTTTCCGAATTTCCATTTTGCTCCCGCATCTACTTTCCATAAGGAATTGAACTTACCGGGCCCCTGGATTTGCCCTGTAACATAAGACAGATCTACCGAAACAGTAATAGGACATGTAGACGAAAACCGGACCGTATTGTCAAGAGATCCATAGAACGACCATCGTCTGTTGTCAAAACTTATGTCATGAAAATGCGAGCATTTTTCCTGCTTGTGCATGACATTCACTACAGCGACAGAGCTAAGGACATATCCTACTTCTATTGGAGCCTGCACCTGCAGTCCAGCCGTACGGGAGAAATCAAGATTCACCGTCTGGAAAAGGAGCTGAAGTTCATCAGGTTTCTGATAAGGGAGCTGTACGCTATATTTATCCGCATACAGAAGATATAATGTCGCGGCATACTTCTGATTTAATATATAGCTAAACTGCCCCGAATAGTTAAGATAAGGCTGAAGCGAGGGATTTCCCTTGATTGCTGAATACTCATTGACATAGGAAGTGGCACCATGAAATTCCCAGTATTGCGGATACTCCCGTTGGGAAGTAAAGGTAAGTTGAAAGATGCTTTTAGGTGTCTTGTAATATGTAACACCCACCTGCGGTATGAAGTTCCAGTTATGCTGATAATCATTATGGAAATACTCAGCCTTTACCGAGGTATTGAAGGAGAGTCCCCACTCAAACGAACCTTGTGTTCCTATATACGCGTCAGCAACATCTTCCCTCAACACATCGTCAAACCCACCGATCTGAGGAAAAGCATAGTTTTGAAAGCTATGATCGTCGGAATGCTGATATTCCAATCCATAGCTGATATGCCACTCTCCTATCTTGTGCTCCTGATCCATATAGGTATGATAACGATTTATGGCCTGCCTATTTGTGGAATTCAACATATTGTCACCATTCTTTGAAAGCAACTGCTCCCGATTTTCCATGTACGACGTATAGTCTCCGCCCACTGTAAGACCGAATGGAGCCACATATCTCAATGCGACATTATGATATACAGGCGGAGAAAGGAACATGTATCTGTTTACGAATTCTCCAAAGGTCCCACTTGAAAAGCTCTCGTTGCTGGAAGCGGAATTGATCTGCCCGTTATAGGTAAATTTAAAGGTTTTATATCCCACTGAGGCGAATATGCTGTTCGTGATACTCTTACCAATCTGTCGCATATCGTCTTCTATCATATTTCGGTCTCCATCAAGAAGATGGTTTGAGTAAGTTTCCTGATGGCTCCACCTCTTATTGCGCGACAGCGACCAGTTGAGGTCAAATGCCCAGTCTTTGATCGCATAGGTTGCGGCAAGCCCTCCACCATATGAGCCATAATGGGCTTGATTATAAGATGAGTTAAGCTGGCCCATCAATCCGTCTATAGCCCGTGGAGTTTTGAGGACTATATTCATTACAGCTCCACTGACATGATATTTCGCAGGAGCCGCATACATGATCTCGACACTTTTCAGTCTGTCTATAGGTGTGGAGTAAAGCAGCTGATACAGATTTTGGACAGGCATATTCGTCAGTTCTCCGTTGAGTATTATGGTCACGCTTGAAGCTCCGTTCAGACCTATCACTCCATCATTGTCCCTGACTCCGGGTACATAGCCGAGAGCCTCGAGGATATTCGTCACCGGTTTATCCTTGACTATGGAAGGAAGATCGACGGTAAGGATACCGTCACGGGCTATAATCTGAGGTTTCTCACTATTGACTGTAACTTCTTCGAGTTCTTTACTTTTTATGCTGTCTGAAACCACGCTTTGGCCGGAAGCATATATTCCATGAATCATCAAAAAGAGAACAAACAGTTTCTTCATAAAATGCTAATTTTTCCGCAAAATTAACCTATAGAATCCCTTTATACCTAATCATAATCCTTATTTAGTCTTATCGGTTCCCTTATTTAGTCTTAAATGAAGCACTAAGATACTTGCCGAATGAATTATTATTCGTAATTTTGCCTGTATGAAACACTTCAAGACAATATCATTCATATTTGCAGCAGTCATCACCATTATATTCGGGTTGAACATATATTATCTCGTATGCCTGTACTCGTCGATCAGGAGCAGTGTAGCGAGGGAAGTAATGACCGCAATAGCAGATGCCGACATCGACGATATGTGGGAAAGGGCCGACAGAGCCAATAAGGCTGCCGCTGCCAAAAAACAAGCCTATCTTGATGCCGGAATGGATATCACAGAGCAAGAGCATGGCGGTGTTTCCGGTGTCATGGACAATGAGGGTAACTTCGTTACCACCACAACGACAAAAGAGGGGACCAGAGAAACGACTAAGATGCCTCTACGCCGAGACCGTTCCTACACCAACCAGATGATGAATGATATGAGCCAACAGATGCATGAAGCAATGGATCCCTTCGTGGATTTCAATCTGATGATTATGGACAGTATCCTGATAGAACGTCTGGCAGATCGATACATAACACCTGATTTTGTAGCTGTCGAGATAGTAAATTCCAATGGCAAGAAATTGCGGGGCAACATCCATGCGCCAGATAATCAAAATGATTATGATGTCTTCACGCTATGTTTCAATCCTGCTTCCGATATGCATTATAGAGCATACATGACTCCTCTGACCCACCATATCCTTTCAGAGATGGCAGGAGTAATCGTGACAGTTTTTCTTCTTATGGTCTCCTTCGCATTGGCATTCTGGTATCTTCTTCATACTGTTTCCCGACTTCGTACGATCGAGGAAATGAAGGACGATTTCGTCAGCAACATGACTCACGAGCTAAAGACACCTATAGCCATTGCTTACTCTGCCAATGACGCTCTGATCAACTATGACACAGATAATGATCCGGAAAAAAAAGATACCTACTTGAAAATCGCCAACAAACAATTAAACCGCCTGCGCGAGCTTGTCGAAAACATTCTCGCCATGAGTATGGAACGTCGTAAGACGATGAGGACAAAACAGGAAACTATACAGTTACGTTCTCTGATCGAAGATATAGTGGCTCCACAACGCATGAGGAGTGAGAAGGACGTGCGAATAGAGGTCGATGTAGATGACGGGATCACCGTTATTTCCGATAAAGAGCATCTGTCAAATGTCATGAACAACCTTATAGACAATGCAATAAAATATTCGGGTGAATGTGTTAACATTAAAATAAAAGCTACACCCGATGAGATTTCTGTCTCAGATAACGGCATCGGAATACCTCAAAAATCCATTCCTTATATCTTCAACAAATTCTATCGTGTACCCCATGGCAATCTTCAGGATGTACGGGGCTATGGCATAGGGCTGTATTACGTAAAAAGTATACTTGACAAAATGGGTTTGAGCATAACAGTAAAAAGCAAGGAGGGCAAAGGCTCCACTTTCACAATTAAATTCAATAACGATGGGAAATAAGATTCTTTTTGTAGAAGATGAAGCCGATCTCTCATTGATTGTCACCGATATCCTTAGAGATCAAGGATATGATGTGGAGACTGCTCAAGATGGTATCGACGGCCTTTATAGGTTCAAGACCGGCAATTACGACATAGTGGTGGCAGACGTGATGATGCCGAGGATGGACGGATTCTCGATGGCTCGTGAAATTCGCAGGATATCTCCAAATGTACCTTTGCTTTTCCTGACTGCCAAAAGCACGGTCGACGATGTGGAGGAAGGCTTCGAGATAGGAGCAAACGACTATATCAAGAAACCGTTTGAACTGCGGGAGCTGCTCATAAGGATAAAGGCGCTTCTAAGACGCAAAGAAAGCAACCGACATGAGAATAGAATGCTACATATCGGGAAATACAGTTTCAACATAAATACACAGACCCTCATTTTCCAGGGGAAGGAGGCGTTGCTATCGCATTTCGAAGCGAGGATACTCGAGCTACTGGCTTCAAACATAGGAAAGACAGTAGACGCCTCAGAGCTCATGATTGCAGTTTGGCAACGAGATGATCCAAGTAACCGCAATTCCCTTCACGGCTACATACACAAGCTTCGACGCGCACTCCGCCACGACCCATCGATCTACATCATCAACCAGCGGGGATTCGGCTATATGCTTACTGCTAAAAATCAAAATTAAGCCAACGTACTTACTAAATCGAACGAGATAGAATATTGAGCAAAAAATGACAACAAAAACCAATATTCCCAATTAAATAATTTATTAAACCCAATAAATTTCAGGAAAAATTCATTATCTTTGCAAAAACTAAAAATAAAATTCTATGAGATATCTTTTTCGCTCAATTATGCTGAGTGCCGCGTTGCTGATAACCGCTGTGGCACCCGCAGCCAGGCAATTCCAAACCGTTCCCAACGACCCTTTGGACACTAAGATGTATACTCTTCCCAATGGCCTGAAGATATTCATGACCGTCAACAAAGATGCACCTCGAATTCAGACCTATGTGGCCGTGCGAGTCGGCGGTAAGAACGATCCTGCGGAGACCACTGGTCTCGCCCACTATTTCGAGCACCTGATGTTCAAGGGCACCGAGAAATTCGGTACACAGGACTATGCCGCTGAAAAACCGATGCTCGACCGCATCGAACAGCTTTTTGAGATCTACCGCAACACTACTGATTCTGCTGACCGCGCTCAAATCTACCATGAGATCGATTCTGTCAGCTATCAGGCCTCACTCATCGCCATTCCAAATGAATACGATAAACTTATGGCGGCCATCGGAGCAGACGGGACGAATGCGTATACTTCACAGGATGTGACATGCTACGTTGAAGATATTCCCTCCAACCAGATTGAGAACTGGGCCAAGATTCAGGCTGACCGATTCGAAAATCCAGTGATACGCGGTTTCCATACCGAGCTAGAGACCATATACGAAGAAAAGAATATGTCGCTGACCAAAGACAACCGCAAGGTATTCGAAAAGATGCTCGCAACCCTCTACCCCAGCCACCCTTACGGATCACAGACTGTACTCGGCACTCAGGAGCATTTAAAGAATCCCTCGATCACAAACGTAAAGAACTACCATAAGACATGGTATGTGCCCAATAATATGGCAATCTGTCTGTCGGGAGATTTTGATCCTGACGAGATGGTTGACATCATTGAGAAATACTTCGGCCATCTTAAGCCGAATCCTGTTCTGCCCGAACTTAATTTTCCGGTAGATAATCCTATCACGACGCCTATCGAAGTGGAAGTACTTGGGAAGGAGTCGGAATATATCTTCCTTGCATGGCGCACTCCGGCTATTAAACATGAGGATATGCCTGCGCTTCAGGTAGCAGTTGAAGCTCTCGCTAACGGTAAGACCGGTCTGCTTGACGTCGACGTCAATCTCCCTCAGCTGACACTCGGCACCGGAGCCGGAATGTATGATCTCGCCGATCAGGGTGCGTTCATGCTCTACGGAGATCCCAAACCGGGACAGACACTCGACGAAGTCCGCGAGCTCCTGACAGCGGAAGTGGCCAAGCTTCGTGCAGGCAACTTCTCCGAATCACTCATTCAGGGAATCATCAACAATGAGAAACTTTCGCAACAGCGTGCCCTTGAGAGCAACGACAGCCGCGCCAATATGTATGTGGAAGCGTTTGTCGACGGACAGGAATGGAGCGAGGTGGTGGATCGCATGAACAATCTTGATAAGGTGACTAAGGAGGATGTGGTGCGCGTAGCCAACAAATATCTTGGGCCAGACAATTATATAGCCATCTACAAGCGCCAGGGCGACGATCCCAACGAACTCAAGATAGCCAAACCTTCACTGACCCCGATCGCAACTAACCGCGACGCGACAAGCGACTTCCTTGCCGAGATACGTAGTTCGAAAGTCGAGCCTATCGAACCGGTATTCGTAGACTTTGAGAAAGATCTAACCAAACTTAAAGCCAACAATGGAGTGGAGGTATTGTATACACCCAACACCTCAAACGACATTTTCCAGGTGACCTACATTTTCGACTATGGCACCGACCATGATCCCCTCCTCGATGTGGCCTCCGACTATATAGATTTTCTTGGGACTCCAGAAAAGACAGCTCAACAGATCCAGGACGAGCTATATGCCCTTGCCTGCAATTTCAGAGTGGTCACAGGCGGAAGACGCTCATATATCGTGCTTTCCGGTCTGAGTGAGAATATGCCGCAGGCCATGGCCCTTATGGAAGACATTATAACCAATGCAGTCGTAGACAAAGAAGCCTATGACGCGCTCGTAGACCGCATAGCTCAGTCGGAAGAGAACGCGAAGACTAACCAAAGCCGCAACTTCGGACGCCTCGCTACTTATATGATGCGCGGCGAGCATAATTCGTCCACTGATGCCCTACACTCCGGAGACCTCCGCAATACAGATCCGCAGAAAGTGATCGATGCTATCAGAAACCTTAATACAGTCAAACATCGTGTGATCTATTACGGCGGAATGAAGCCCGACGAATTCATCTCCACTCTCAACGCCTACCACGGCAAGGGAGTGAAAGCTCTACGTCCGGCAGTGAAAGGCGACAAATATCCTCTTAAGTCAACCGATGAAACAATCGTCTTCGTTGCTCCTTATCCAGCGAAGCAGCTCTACATGCGTATGTTCTCCAACAATGGAGAGAAATACGGTTCTGTCAACGAGCCTCTGAGACAGCTCTATAATGAATATTTTGGCAGTTCTATGAACGCGATCGTATTCCAAGAGATGCGTGAGAGCCGTTCGCTGGCTTACTCGGCAAATGCCGGTTTCTATTCACCCTCATATCTCGATCTCCCCTACTACTACACATCAATGATAGCGACCCAAAACGACAAGATGGGCGACGCCATCACCGCATTCAACGAGATCATCAACGACATGCCGGAGAGCCAGCGCTCATTCGATCTCGCCAAGGAAGGTCTTGAGGCGCGCCTGCGAACCGACCGCATCATAAAGGATAATATCGCCTGGGCATATATCAATGCGCAGGATATGGGCGACGACCATGATACACGCCGTGAGGTGTTCGAGGCACTCCCTGACATGACACTCGACGATATCGTGAAGTTCCAGAAGGAAAATGTCAAGGGACGCACCTACTACTATTGTATTCTCGGCGATATTGACGACCTCGATATGGATGCACTCAATAGACTGGGTAAGGTTGTGATACTAACACCCGAGCAGATATTCGGATACTGATTTCCAATAGAAAATGTAATGTTTAATAATTACGCTTTGGAGAATTAATGATTCCGAGGCGTAATTATTTTCACTCTATTCTTTAAGACTCTTTATTCAATCGCGGAAATATGATTTTTTAATGTGGAAGATTAATGGGGAAGCAGGTAGCTTTCCCATTAATAATGTAAGGCAGTCAGGCAATGTCAATAACGACATATTTAAACAGCAAAATTTCTTAATCTCATTATTTTTTACTAATTTTGCAATCCAGAAGGACATTAAAAATCTTCCCGACTCTTATTTCCATGAGGTATGGGAAGAGAGGTTATATCCGGCAGAATGCACTAAATTCACGATCTTCACAACGTCAAAACACTATCAATCAATAAAATATTAGGTATACAAGTTTACTAAATGTCGAATTTAAAACAGAATCCGACAGCAATAATTATGTCCTGATATCATAAAATGATGAAGCCTGCCACCGGAAGATTAATAAAGAACACAGGTCTTCTTTACATTCGCCTTATATTCCTGACTCTCATTAACCTTTATGCCGTCAGGGTGACACTGGATGCCTTAGGTGACATAGACTACGGCATCTACAATGTTGTGGCGAGTATCGTCGCTTCTTTATCCATTCTTACGGGAGCCATGACCTCCGCTACACAGCGATTCCTCTCCTTCCATTTAGGAAGGGTTGATTACGAGGCATACAGTAAGACTTTCACATTATTGCTGCTGTGCTTCCTCGCTATGACAGGAATACTGATCATCATCGGCGAGCCATTCGGTATATGGGCAATCAATGACTGGCTCAACTTTCCACCTGACAGGACATACGCTGTGCACTGGGTGTTTCAGACATCCCTCGCAGCTTTTGCAATAGGACTGATTACCATTCCATACACGTCTTCCATTGTAGCCAACGAGAAGATGCACGCATTCGCTCTATTCAGCATTGTAGAGGGGGTGCTTAAGCTTTTGATCGCCATCATGCTGGTTCACTATGGAGGAGACAGGCTCATTCTCTACAGCATCCTGACAATGATCATCAGTATCGTGGTCCTCGCCATGTCTGTGATGTACTGCCATTCCAGTTTCAAATACTGCAGATACGTCTGGAAATGGGACAAATCGATATTCTCGCAACTCTATAAATATACGGGATGGAATCTTTTCGGATCAGTATCAAGCATACTGGCCACACAGGGACAGAACATACTTCTGAACATTTTCTTCGGACCAATCGTCAACGCATCAAAAGCCATCGCTGACAGAATACAACATGTAATTAATGGATTCTCGGTAAATCTTTATATGGCTGCGAGTCCTCAGATTATCAAGTCGTATGCAGCCAATGACCATGACAGAGCGTTGAATCTCGTCATGAAGACATCGAAAATGTCATTTCTTCTGATATTCGTTCTTTCATTCCCACTTTTCTGCAATACGGAAAATCTTCTTGGAATATGGATAGTGAAGAGCACCGAGACCCCATATATGACGGTGTTTGCCAGACTTATTCTTCTGTATTGCATCGCCCTGTCGTTAGAACCTCCCATTAGCCGTATCATACAGGCGACGGGAAACATCCGGAAATATCAGATAAGCGTGGGTGTAATTACCTTATCTTTTATTCCTATAGCAGCATTGGCACTCTGGCTGGGAGCCTCAGCTCCTTCCACAGTGGTTATCCAGATTACAATAATTGTGATTGCGCAGGTAGTTAGAATCGTAATAGCACATGGTCAGGTTGGATTGAGCTACAGAAGTTATACATCCCATGTAATCATTCCGATAATCAAAACAATGGCAGTTGCGATTCCTTCATATTTCATACTGGAGAGTCTGACTACAGAATCCGCTGGATTCTGGATAACATTGTTCTACACTATTGCAGCCGGAGCATGGGGTCTTGCAATAGGGGCTGTGTTAGGACTGGACGGAAGCGACCGAAGACTAATTCTGGAAATGATAACCAAGAAAATAAAGCATCCTCACTGACTACATCATGTGGAATCTATTTAAACTGACAAACTTCTTCTGGCTTTTGGCTTCTACATATATATGGATAACCTCAACAATCAATCAAGGGCCTATCCTTATAGTGGTCAATATGGTTATGTTCCTTTGCCTGACCATTATGCCTGTCAAATTCAGATTTGATGCTTTGACAGGACGGGTGATCGCAGTAATCATACTGATTGGAATGTGGTATCTATATATCGACGGACCGGTAATGGGATTGATCACAATCCTGATGTATTTACCGGTGGTATGGCTGCTGCAGCTTCCTTTCGAATACAAGAAGGATTTACTTGAGTTCACAACCAAATGGTATGCAATACTTCTTATACCCTCACTGATTTTATATTGGGTAACTCTATTTATCAATCTACCGTCATTAGGAGAATTCGTCCATCCTAACTATGTGCCTTTCACCAACTACGTATTCTTCATCAAGACAACTTTCGATTACGGCACTCTTGTCAGATTTAATGCCTTTTTTCTTGAACCGGGACATCAGGCGCTGCTAAGTACGTTTATCATGATAGCCAACAAGTTTAGATTCAAGGCTTGTCCTTGGCTTTGGGTCCTGCTGGCAAGTACGATTTTCTCGTTCTCACTTGCCGGCTACTTGCTGGCCACCATGGGATATATCCTTCTTAAAGTCAACACCTTGTTAAAAGGATTGATCGTCGGTATGTTAGGTGCACTGGTGATTGGTGCCGCTATCAGTTGGAGCGGTGGTAATAACGCACTAAACGATCTTATTATAAGCAGACTCGAGCAAGACTCAAGCAAGGGCATAAAGGGAAACAATAGATTTGACAGCAGTACTGACCATACTTATGCTAAAGCTGTAAAGCACCATGATTTATGGGTAGGTGTAAAGGAAAAGACAAACATGGAAATGATAGCCGGAGCCGGCTACAAGATATATATCATCAATTACGGTCTGATAGGAGTCGCCCTTTCATTGCTGTTATATCTTAGTGTCATTCCAGCCAGACCAGATTATAGATTTACAATAGCATTTCTTATAGTTCTTGCTTTGTGCTTCATGCAAAGGGCATACCCGAGTTGGTATTCCTGGCTGTTTCCTTATGTGATCGGCATATACATAGCTAAAGGTGAGAAAGAACGGCTCCTTATGCAACAATCAGACAATTTCGATGAAACGTAGAATCATAATAATATTGTTATTCACACCGCTATATGTTTTTTTTCTGCTGCATGGGATAAAGACGCTGCGCAGAGAAGTAGACAGATGGCTGGAAGTGCTTCCTCTCCCCAAATCCTCACACCTTTATATAAATACAATAGAACTCACAAGCAGATTCCCGGAATTCAGAACACTACTTTATTACCGCTACAGAATCAATGAATTCAATCCGATCAGACTTATCTACCCGGGACAAATGATGTCTATCAGCTGTCCCGAAGTTGGGGAAGGACTTGTGATACAACATGGTTTCGGCACACGTATAGGATGCGGCAAAATAGGAAAGAACTGTCAGGTGTGGCAGGGGGTCACAATAGGTAAAAGTCGCAGTGGGATTGACGAGCCGCGCCCAATCATCGGGGATAATGTCAAAATATATGCGAACTCTCTCGTCCTCGGTGGAATAACAATTGGAGACAACGCTGTGATCGGAGCTGCCTCGGTAGTGCTAAAGTCGGTCCCGGCAAATTGTACGGTCGTTGGCAATCCCGCAAGAATAGTAAAACCCAAACAATAAGATGAGAAGCCTGACCGATATAACAGCCATAACTCTCGCATATACTACTCTCCTGATCTTTATTCTGGTTTATGTGAAATGGATAGTCTTTGCAATGCTCTCCCCTATAATAAGGATAATATCTAAGAGAGAGAAGCAGAGAGATTCAAAAGAAGTATCTCTCTCGAAGACTATATACGACTCTGCAGATAGCCGAAAGAAAAGAATATTGAGAATACTTACGATGGGAGTGGCACGTAAACTAAGGGGCTATCACAGATGGATGATGATAGAGACCGGACACATTCCTTCGCATCACATTCGTAATTTTATCTACCGAAGGCTATATCTCATAGATCTTGCACCCAATACGGCAATATATTATGGCGCAGAAATCCGGGCCGGTATCAATCTGCACATATCAGAGGGAACCATAATAGGCGACAAAGCAATTCTGGATGCAAGAAATGGTATCCTGATAGGACGAAACGTAAATTTTTCATCCGATGTCCACATATGGACAGAGCAGCATGACCACTCCGATCCGGAATTCCGATGCCTCAGCGACAGCAGTTATCAGGTAAAGATATGCGACAGAGCATGGATCGGTCCGAGTGTCACCATACTCCATTCCGTCACTATAGGTGAAGGTGCCGTCGTTGCGGCAGGATCAGTCGTGACAAAAGATGTTGCCCCGTTCTCAATAGTCGCCGGGATTCCCGCAAAAAAAATCGGAGAGCGTAACCGGGACTTACGATATTCACTCTCAGGGGATCATCTGTCATTTCTTTGACGGCACTTGTTTACTATTACCTATCATAATATCAAGGATTCATCATCATACAGTATATAGCAGGAGAATTTTTAGACTCATCATACAATAAAGCAGGGTATTTTCACATTATTATTAAGAAGGAAACATATTAACACAAATGCATCCTTTCATACGGATCATAAAGAATCATGGAGGATGACGCTTCCTTCGAGATTGATAAGGAAATGACAAAAGTCGCAATAATAGGCACTCAAGGTGTTCCTGCTAAATACGGAGGCTTCGAAAGCCTTGTTGAGAATCTTTTGGGAGATAATTGCCCGGAAGATATTGAATACACAGTATTCTGTTCCGGCAAAGACATGCCGGAACGGCTGACGCATTACAAGGGTGCGAAATTAGAATACGTTCCTCTGAAGGCAAACGGAATACAGTCTGTACCATATGACATCATATCTATGTGCAAAGTGCTTCGTGGCTACGATGTCATTCTTGTGCTGGGAGTCTCAGGATGTCTTTTTCTCCCTATCTTCCATAAGCTTAACTCCAAGAAGTTGATCATCAACATCGACGGAATGGAATATAAACGCAATAAGTGGAATAAGTTTGTAAAGAAAGTCCTCAAGAAATCCGAAGCAATGGCCGTGAAGTACGCAGATGTCATAATCACGGACAATAAAGCCATTCGCGATTATGTCGCTATGGAATACGGGAAGAAGTCGAAACTGATAGCCTACGGCGGAGATCATGTGATGCGTACGCTTCCGGAAGGGTTTGCAGAAGAGACCCTTCAGAGATATGGACTTAAGAAAAACGACTATGCGATAGCGGTGTGCAGGATAGAACCGGAAAATAACTGCGACATGGTATTGGACGCATTCTCCCGAACAGACAAAAGCCTGGTCTATATAGGAAACTGGAACCATAATGCATATTCCCAGGAACTGCGCAAGAAATATTCCGTCTTTCCCAACATCAAGATGCTAGATGCGATCTACGACCTTGATATCCTCTATGCTCTTAGAAGCAATGCCGGAATCTATATACATGGGCACAGCGCCGGAGGCACTAATCCATCACTTGTGGAAGCCATGTTTTTCGGAATGCCGATCATTTCATTCGATGTCATCTTCAACAGGGCCACTACGGCCGACCAAGCCTATTACTTCCATACCACCGACGAGTTGCTCAGCATAATAAGCAGATCTGATCTCGACGGAGCCCCGATGAAGAAAATCGCACGCGAACGATACACCTGGAAATCCATCTCAAAACAATACGCGGCGCTTTACCGCTGACGCAACCATTAAAACAGGAAGTATGAAGGGAATAGTTCTTGCAGGAGGCTCAGGCACCCGACTGTATCCGATCACCAAGGGAGTCAGCAAGCAGCTGCTTCCAATCTTCGACAAGCCGATGGTCTATTACCCCATATCGACGCTCATGCAGGCGGGGATAAGGGAAATCCTCATCATTTCCACCCCTCAGGACCTTCCGGGATTTAAACGCCTTTTAGGCGATGGAAGCGACTACGGCGTAAGTCTTTCATATGCTGAGCAGCCAAGTCCAGACGGACTTGCCCAGGCTTTCATCATAGGAAAGGATTTCATCGGGAACGATTCTGTCTGCCTTGTGCTTGGCGACAATATTTTTCATGGCCCTGAATTCTCGTTGGTACTGAAGGATGCGGTAAAGAATGCCGAGGATCACGGGAAGGCAACCGTGTTCGGATATTGGGTCAATGATCCTGAAAGATACGGCGTGGCGGAATTCGATGAAGCAGGCAATTGTCTTTCAATCGAGGAGAAGCCCGCCCATCCGAAATCAAACTATGCTGTGGTAGGTCTGTATTTCTATCCGAACAAAGTTGTAGAGATCGCAGCCCGCATAAAGCCTTCCCCAAGAGGAGAACTTGAAATAACTACAGTGAATCAGGAATTCCTGAAGGATGGAGAGCTTAAGGTGCGCACGCTACCACGAGGTTTCGCCTGGCTTGATACAGGGACACACGATTCTCTCGCTGAAGCATCAATCTATGTGGAAGTACTTGAAAAACGCCAGGGATTAAAGATTGGATGTCTGGAAGGTATTGCCTACCGTCACGGCTGGATTTCCAGGGAAAAGCTATTGGAAGTTGCAAAACCTATGCTGAAGAATCAATATGGCCAGTATCTTTTAAAAATTGCGGAAGATGGAAATAATAGACACTGAGATTATCGGACTCAAGATTTTGAAGCCTAAGGTTTTTACTGACTCCAGGGGATATTTTTTCGAATCATACTCAAAGAAGCTCTTTGACCATGATGTAGCTGAGGTGGAATTCGTGCAGGACAATGAATCTTGTTCGACATTCGGAGTGATTCGTGGGCTTCACTTCCAGCGACCGCCTTATTGTCAGGCAAAACTGGTCAGATGTGTCACGGGACGCGTACTCGACGTTGCCGTAGACATACGCAAGGGATCTCCGACCTACGGAAAGCACGTGGCTGTAGAGCTCTCTGAAGACAATAGACTTCAGTTCTTCATTCCTCATGGATTCGCTCATGGATTCGCTGTGCTTAGCGACAAAGCGGTGTTCCAGTATAAATGCGACAACTACTATCACCCGGAAGCGGAAGGAGGTATTTCTATCCTCGATCCGGATCTTGGAATAGACTGGAAAGTGGATATGAACGAGGCGATCCTGTCAGAGAAAGATAAGCGACATTCGCTATTAGCAGATTTTGATTCTCCTTTCTCTTTCTGACCTGATATAAGATCAGCATCTATCCTATGTCAGCCTTCAGAAAAATAAAGGTACTGTTTGTGACACACTACAGGGAATTGTATGGAGCCAACAATTCTTTGTTGCAGATGATTTTGGAACTTAGATCCAAAGGGATAGTACCTGTGGTGCTCATGCCGGACTATGAAATCCAGCCGGGTAACGATTTAGGGCTGGAACTGGACAAGCTTGGAATAAAGCATATCGATGCAAGAATAAGATTTGACAAGCATAAAGACTGGAGAAAGGCTGCGGCGAACTATATTATCAACGGTCTTCGAAGAAGAGATTTTCTTGATAAAGTAAAAGATACTGACTTCGACATCGTACATTCCAACTCAAGTATCATTACCGCCGGAGCCTGTATTGCTAAAAAGTTTGGGAAGCCTCATGTCTGGCACATTCGGGAATTCGGAGATCTGGACTACGGAATGAAGACACCTTTCGGCAAATGGTTTCAGAAAATAATATATCGAGGAGACAACACGTTCATCGCTATATCCGATTCTGTGAGGAAGCATTATAGTAAATGGCTTGACGGCAAAAAAATAAGAGTAATCTATAATGGCATCAAGCCTTCTCCTCAACGAAAAGCCGAGACCCACGAACAGGTAGAGATATGTATTGTCGGTTTTATTCAGCGCGAAAAGGGGCAGATGGACTTGATCAAGGCTATAGATGATCTTGTGAATAAAAGAAATATCCACAATCTTCACGTAACCCTTGTCGGAAGCAGCGACAAAGAATATGCAGAAGAAATCAATCTATATGTCAAGGATCACGGACTCTCCGATTTCGTTACAATGACAGGGAGGCGTAATGACGTGGCTGAACTGCTAACGAAAATGGATATCGGTGTCATGGCTTCTGCTCATGAAGCATTTGGAAGGACAACTGTTGAGTATATGATGGCCGGTCTTGCAGTAGTGGCTTCCGATGGAGGTGCCAACAAGGAGATCATAGAAGACAATAAGACTGGAGTTATTTACAAAAGCGGATATCCGTCATCGCTCGCCGACAAAATAGAGCAGCTTATTCGCGATCCTGGGAAAAGAGAAAGGCTGGCTGTCGAAGGGCGTATGGCAGCTGAGAAGAGATTTTCCTCCAAAGCCAACAGCGATGCTGTATATAAACTCTATAACGAAATATTAAAAAATTCATGAGGATCTCAGTAGTCACCGTATGCTTTAATGCCGTCGATCTGATAGAAGGCACTATCAGGTCGGTGGTAGATCAGACATATGACGATGTTGAGTATATCGTCATAGACGGATTATCGACAGATGGCACTACTGATATCATTTGCAGATATACCGACGATCTCACATATTGGGTAAGTGAGAAAGACAAAGGCATATATGACGCTATGAACAAGGGTATAGCCGCCGCTACGGGCGACTATATAATATTTATGAATGCCGGCGACAGGTTTGCCGACAATAATGTCCTTTCTCTGGTGGCATCAAGCCTTGGCCATCATACCGTAGTATCCGGAAGATGGAATAGATGTTATTCAGACGGTAGGGTAAAACCAGCCGCCCCAAAGAAACTGAATGCTTTGAAAGTCGAGATGCCTATATGTCATCAAGCCACTTTCGTAAGACTGTCATATCACAAGGAAAATCCTTTCGATACATCTTTCAGGCTAAGCGCAGATTATGATTTCTTTTACAATGCGTGGCTAAACAAGGAGCCATTCTTGTATATCGACGACGTGATTGTGGATTTCCTTGAAGCAGAAGGCGCATCGACCTCCAACATAACGAAGTCAGTGATGGAAAGGGAAAAAGCATGGAGAGGAGAGAATGGGCTTCTTCTTCGCAAATTAAACCTTAAATACCAGATTTGCAGGATCAAAACTGTCAAATTCTTAAAATCAATAACAAATCGCTCGAAATGAGATTATTAGTCGACTGCCATTGTTTTGACGCCGGCGAGACACAGGGCCTCAATACCTATATCCGCTGCCTATACAAATCTCTGATATCGATTGCAAACGATATCACATTTGTATTCGCGGCCCAGAATCTTCCGAATATCAAACGACTTTTCGGACACAGAAAGAACATAGAATATGTCAGATTGGGTGATCATTCCAGACCATATCGTCTTATGGTGGAATATCCAAGACTTATACGCAAACACAAAATTGACGTAGCACATTTCCAATATGTATTGCCGTGGGTGACCAACTGCAAGACTATCGTGACGGTTCATGACATTCTCTTCGAGGACTATCCCGAATTCTTTCCATTCTCCTATAAGGTATCCCGCCACTTCCTTTTCAAAGAATCGGCAAAACGGGCTGATATGCTCCTTACCGTTTCCGACTATTCCCGGAAGAGGATTTCTGACAAATACAATATTCCGGAAAATGAAATCTACATCACCCACAATGGTGTGAGCGATGACTTCCGAAAGCTTAACAATAAGGAATGTGCAGATTATCTTTCGACGACATTCGGTATATCCAACTATATTCTTTATGTCAGTAGATTCGAGCCTCGCAAAAAGCAGGTGACAGTGCTTCAGGCATACAAGGATCTTCGCCTTGACCTCCAGGGATTGGATTTAGTATTAATAGGAATCCAATCCATTCCTGATCCACTGTTCAATCAGGTCTATGAAGAATGCAGTGATGAAATAAAAAGCCACATACATATACTCAACCATGTGCCATATGCAGAGTTATTGAAATGGTATGCCGGTTGTAGATTATTCGTATATCCGTCTGAAGCCGAAGGATTCGGTATTCCGCCTCTTGAAGCAGGTGCATGCGGAGTTCCGGTCATATGCAATAACAAGACGGCAATGGGAGATTTCACATTCTTTGGAGATAACCTAATATCCACTGATAATACAAAGCTTCTCCATTCCCGTATGCTGGCTATACTGGAAGCCGGAGAATCTACTGAAAATCTAAATAAAGTCAAGGAAGATATATACCAAAAATATTCCTGGGACAACATAGCTCGGGAATTTTACCATCAGCTAAAGGGCAAATTCATAAAGTAAACTTCTCAAAGAATCACCCCAAATATGAATATTCTTATAACCGGTGCCAACGGCCAGTTCGGCAACTGCATGCGCAATGCCGTCGAAGACTCATTGCGCAACGCAAAATACAAAACGCAAAACTCCTACTTCTTCACTGACGTAGCTGAACTCGACATCACGGATGCGGACGCGGTGGAAAAAGTAGTGAAGGAAAACGATATCAACGTAATCGTAAACTGCGCTGCCTATACAAACGTAGAAAAGGCCGAGAGTGACCGTGATCTTGCTGAACTCCTGAATGCAAAGGCCGTCCGGAACCTCGCCGAAGCAGTAAAGGCCAACGACGGCACCCTCATACATATATCCACTGATTACGTCTTCGGTGGATCTCTCGGCAATACCCCGCGCACTGAGGAAGAGCCCGCAAATCCCACTGGCGTCTACGGAGAGACAAAGCTCCACGGAGAAAGACAGATTGCTGAATCAGGTGTAAAGGCTCTCATATTCCGAACAGCCTGGCTATATTCCGAATACGGGAAGAATTTCGTCAAGACCATGATGAATCTCACCTTCACCAAGCCGGAGCTGAAGGTCGTCTTCGATCAGGTCGGAACACCCACATATGCACAGGATCTTGCCAATACAATCTTCGAAATTATCGAAAGCCGTAAACTCGACGGCAACGAAGGCATCTACCATTATTCGAACGAAGGAGTATGCTCATGGTATGATTTCACGAAGATGATCGCGGAAATTGCAGGAAACATGGACTGCGATATCCAGCCCTGCCATAGCGATGAGTTCCCCTCCCCTGTCACTCGCCCTTCATATTCGGTACTCGATAAGACAAAGGTCAAGAATACCTTCGGGATCCGGATCCCCTATTGGACAGACTCTCTTAAGAAATGCATCCAGAATATAAATAACCTCGCATAATATAATTATGCATTATGAATTATGCATCATGAATTATAAACGGAACATCCTCATCACCGGCGGTGCCGGATTCATCGGCAGCCATGTGGTCCGCCTTTTCGTAAACAAATATCCAGACTATCATATAGTCAACCTCGACAAACTTACATACGCCGGCAATCTCGCCAATCTGAAGGATATCGAGGACAGGCCTAACTATACGTTCGTGAAGGCCGATATCGCTGATCTTGACGAAATGCGCCGTATTGTGAAGGATTTTGAGATCGATGGCATCATCCACCTTGCGGCGGAAAGCCATGTGGACCGCTCCATCAAGGATCCGTTTACTTTCGCACGCACCAATGTCATGGGTACGCTCGCCCTTCTCCAGGCCGCCAAGGAATACTGGGAATCACTGCCGGAGAAATACGAGGGGAAACGCTTCTACCACATCTCGACGGATGAAGTCTACGGTGCTCTCGAGCTGACAAATCCCGAAGGTGTGCCTGCTCCATTCACCACCAAGGCTTCCAGCGAGGACGACATGGCATACGGCACGGAGTTCTTCCTCGAGACAACCAAGTACAATCCACATTCACCCTATTCCGCCTCAAAGGCAAGCAGCGACCATTTCGTACGCGCATACCATGACACCTACGGTATGCCGACCATAGTCACCAACTGCTCCAACAACTACGGGCCATATCAGTTCCCCGAGAAACTGATACCGCTCTTCATCAACAACATCCGCCACTGCAAGCCGCTCCCCGTCTATGGCAAGGGAGAGAATGTACGTGACTGGCTGTTCGTAGAAGATCACGCACGCGCCATCGATCTGATTTTCCATGAGGGGAAAGTGGCGGATACCTACAATATCGGCGGCTTCAACGAGTGGAAGAACATCGACCTCATCAAGGTCATCATAAAGACGGTAGACCGTCTTCTCGGCAATACGGAAGGAGAGTCGGAGAAGCTCATAACTTTCGTAACAGACCGTCTCGGACACGACATGCGCTACGCAATCGACAGCCGCAAGCTCCAGTCAGAGCTCGGCTGGGAACCGAGTCTGCAGTTTGAGGAAGGTATAGAGAAGACTGTCCGCTGGTATCTCGACAACCAGGAGTGGATGGATAATATCACTTCAGGTGAATACGAGAAGTATTACGACGAGATGTACAAGGACAGATGAGTAAATGAGCTCATAAGTTTATGAGCTTTTAGGATGCAGGTTTAAACGACGGCGGCTCTTCATCAGATGAGGAGCCGCCGTCGTTTATCATGCATCAGCTGAGCGCTTTGGTAATATAAATGAACTGTTCTACAGAAAGACGCTCAGGACGCTCCTTAAGTATCGGATCTTCCAACAACGGACTTCCGGGAAGTATCATTCCTGAAAGGGAATTACGCAACGTCTTTCTTCGCTGGCCAAAAGCGGTCTTTACGACAGCCTTGAACTTCTTTTCGTCAACACCAAGCTCTTTGCGTGAATTGCGCGTCAGTCGCAACACTCCACTCCTTACCTTCGGAGGGGGAGAGAATACTCCCGGCTCTACGGTAAAGAGATACTCGCAGTCATACCATGCCTGCAGAAGCACAGAGAGTATACCATAAACTTTCGAACCCGGAGCGGAACATATACGTTCGGCTACTTCCTTCTGGAGCATACCGGCTATGACAGGAATCTTTTCCTTGTATTCAAGGGCCCGGAAGAATATCTGGGAGGATATATTGTAAGGGTAGTTTCCTATTAGCGCGATCTCTCCTTCAGCTACATCATTGAGGTCAAGGCGGAGAAAATCCCCTTCTATCACCTTGATTGACTTTTTATATTTGCCAAGATACTCGACGCTTTCATGATCGATCTCAATAGCTGTAACGTCACGTCCTGCAGACACGAGAAAATCAGTCAGCACACCCATTCCCGGACCTATTTCCACAACAGGAAGACTTCCCCACTCAGCTCCCCTCTCAAGCCCACAGACCTGAGAGAGTTCCTGAGTGGATATAGTATCCGCTATTTTTCCAGCAGTGGGGAGGTCGGTGAGGAAATGCTGCCCCAATGCCTTTTTTGCTTTTACTTCCATTAAAGGCCTGCCTTCTTGGCTATATCTTTGGGTACACCAGCCTTATTGACCATAATGTCTAAAGTTTTCTCAAGAAAATAAGGCTCAGATACATACAGATATCCGCCATATAGCTGATTGGTATCCCATGAGTTTTTAACCTTATAGTATCGGTTGCCTTCCTGATCGGTAGCGTATCCCACGATAACCATACCATGATCATCGGTCGTTTCTTTGTTTTCGAAAGTACGCTGACGGTCTTCCTGCGTGATAGTCCGCTCCTTTACAGGCCCTTTGATGTCATATTGCATCGCATCTCGGTCGGAGTCTGAAAGTTGAGTCCAGCGGGCAACTTCGGCATTATCCATATCCTCCATCGCTTTCTTTTCAGGAAGAAGGGCATAGCCCTTGCGCCACTTAAAGCCTTTCTCACTGACATCAGCCGCCCAGCCGATAGTAAATCCGGCGTCGAGAGCCTCGTCGACGATACGCTTCATTTCCTCCATAGGCACATTTATACTCTCCGACCAGAGCCAGTTGTCGGCGATCTCAAGGGCAAAAGGCTTATAGAATGGATGATGGGTATAGCTTGTGAAGGATACATATTCTTCCGGCACAATCATCATCTCCTTGGCAAAGGATTGAGGGGTATAAGTCTTTCCATTGTATGTAAAAGTTTCTACCGCAGGTCCCATATAGGCATCGAGGATGGCTACGAAACCCGGTAACCACGCTGTGGAAAGTCTCTTGTTGGGGTTCTTGTTGATGGCATTGAGATATGCTTCAAGAGCAGCCGCCATTTCATAATGAGAATGCTTATCTTCACCATAGTTCAGACCGGCATATACCTCTTCAGGCACAGCTCCATAATTATCCATAGCGTAGATTACATCTGCGAAAGATCCTCCTTGTGCGAAGTTGATCTTTCCATCGGTGCTTATATATTTCTTTGCCTTATCAATGTAACAGTTACGCACTGTCCACATTTCAGAGAGGTCAAGTTCAGGTCCACCCTTTCGCATCACGTCTTCTTCCACCATTGAGGTTCCGGAGAAAGCCCAACATGTGCCGGACTTATTCTGGTCTTTGACAGAACCGGTCTTATTGACCTTTATATCCGTGAACTTGAATCCTGTAGAATCAGGGACTTCGATCTTAGGATCAGCCTGAGCAGCTTGATATTTGTCCATATATGTAGCTCCACAGGTAAACGCAACCGCTGACAGAGCGGTGAGTGTAAGAAGAAACTTCATTGTGTTATAGTTTGTTTATTATTTTTGTTGTTCATTAATTTCTCTGATAGAGGGGTCGGCTATCGCACAGGCACCAAACGTAGTGAGGCAACAGATCATCACGAACCAGAAATAGATCTCGAAGACATTTCCATTGCTGAAACCGGTAATTCCGAATTCTGACATTTGCTCGAATATCCACCCTGCCGCCATTCCTGGCAGCATTATTCCAGCCATCGAGAATGCGATGCAGAAAGCATAGTGTGACGTTTCCGACTCTCCACGAGCGAAATAGATCATATACATCATAAGCGCGGTCAGGCCAAAGCCATATCCGAACTGTTCTATACCGACTGCCACACATATGGTTAAAAAACCAGTATCGGGCCAGATAGCCAGCAGGCAATACACCACGCAAGGAAGCGCCAGCGAAGCAGCCATCGGCCAAAGCCACTTACGCAATCCTCCTCTTCCTATCGCAATACCACCTATGACACCTCCGATAAGAAGAGCTATGACTCCGACCGTTCCGTTAGCAAACCCTATCTCAGTAAGGGAAAGGCCTAATCCTCCCTCAGAGAGAGGTGACTTCATAAATATCGCCACCATCTTTCCACACATAGCCTCGGGTAACCGATAGAGAAGCATGAAAGCAATAGCTGCCACTATATGTCTTTTCCTGAAAAAAGACACAAACGTAAGGCCAAAATTACGCAGGATATCTGAATAGGCTGTGCCTCCGACCGGATGATCGTCTGCAAGTCGCGGAAGAGTCCTGGTGTGCCAAAGCCAGATAGAGAAAAAGAGTCCGGTAAGGCAATAAAAGACGATAGACCATGCTCCATCCGGCTGCATTCCTCTGCTTTCGAGCCAACCTGCAAGCAGTGTCAATCCACCCTGTCCGAGCACTGTCGCAACTTTGTAGAAAGTGGATCGTATACCAACGAAATCAGCCTGCTGCTTCTCTGTGAGAGCAAGCATATAAAAGCCATCGGCTGCAATGTCGTGAGTAGCCGAAAAAAACGCCATGCATGCAAAGACACTAAGTGTTGAGGCGAAGAAGAACGATGTCGGAAGGCATATTCCCACAACCAACATACATATTGTCATCAGCACCTGCATGGCAAGCGTCCACTTCCTCTTCGTAGAAAAAATATCCACAAAAGGGCTCCAGAAAGGTCTGATCATCCACGGAAGCGACAGAAGTCCGGTCCATGCTGTGATTTCGGATATGGAGATGCCGAGCTCGCAGTAGAAAAGCACAGGCAGCGTGTTGACAGCACAATAAGGGATTCCCTCAGCTATATAGAGCGAGGGAATCCATTTCCAAGGGTTATTGCGTGATATATCTGTCATCTATTATCTTAAGACTGACGACTTAAGACTCCATTCAGCAGCCCATCGGACACCGGGGCTTGATCTGCTTGAAGAAATCATTGCCCTTATTGTCTACCAGTATGAAAGCAGGGAAGTTCTCAACCTCGATCTTCCATATAGCCTCCATTCCAAGCTCCGGATATTCAAGGAGCTCAACACTCTTGATTGAATCCTTGGCAAGGATAGCGGCTGGACCTCCGATTGAGCCGAGATAGAAGCCACCATGCTTCTTGCAGGCATCAGTCACCTGCTGCGAGCGGTTACCTTTGGCGATCATTATCATGGAGCCACCAGCAGCCTGGAACTGATCTACATATGGATCCATACGGCCGGCCGTAGTAGGGCCGAATGAGCCGGAAGGCATCCCTTCGGGTTTCTTAGCCGGGCCCGCATAATAGATAGGATGTTTTTTAAGGTATTCAGGCATAGGTTCGCCGGCATCAAGACGCTCCTTGATCTTGGCATGTGCGATGTCACGGCCGACTATAATTGTACCCTTGAGCGACAGACGGGTCGATACGGGATACTTATCAAGTTCAGCGAGCACTTCTTCCATAGGGCGGTTGAGATCGATCTCAATCACTTCTCCTTCACCGGCCTGACGAAGCTCAACCGGGATAAGTTCGCCGGGATTCTCGTCAAGTTTCTCTACCCACAAGCCATCCTTATTGATTTTAGCCTTTACGTTGCGGTCGGCTGAACAGCTTACTCCCATTCCTACCGGGCAAGACGCTCCATGGCGCGGAAGACGGATCACACGAATGTCATGGGCGAAATACTTGCCGCCGAACTGCGCACCGAGACCGATGTTATGAGCAGCCTCAAGCAGTTCCTTCTCAAGCTCTACATCACGGAATGCACGTCCATATTCATTGCCGGTCGTAGGAAGATTGTCAAAATATTTTACGGAAGCTTTCTTAACGACTTCAAGATTCTTCTCAGCGCTTGTGCCTCCGATGACGAATGCGATATGATAGGGAGGACATGCGGCTGTTCCGAGGGTTTTCATCTTCTCTATGAGGAAAGGCACCAGGGTCTTCTTATTCAGGATTGCCTTGGTTTCCTGATAGAGGTATGTCTTATTGGCGGAGCCACCACCCTTTGCAACGAACAGGAACTTGTATTCGTCTCCTTCGGTAGCGTGGATATCTATCTGAGCGGGAAGATTGCATCCTGTATTTACCTCATCATACATAGTAAGAGGTGCATTCTGGGAATAGCGGAGATTGTTTTCGGTATAAGTCTTGTAAACACCAAGGGAAATCTTCTCCTCGTCGTCGCAGCCGGTCCACACCTGCTGACCCTTATAGGCAGCACAGATCGAAGTACCGGTATCCTGGCAGAAAGGAAGCACTCCCTTTGCGGCGATCTCAGCGTTGCGAAGCATCGTAAGGGCTACAAACTTATCGTTTTCAGACGCTTCGGGATCATGCAGGATCTTTGCCACCATCTCGTTGTGCTCGCGGCGAAGCATAAACGAACAGTCATGTGAAGCCACATTGGCGATGACTGTCAAAGCTTCGGGATCCACCACGAGCATCTCGTGGCCATTCCAGTTCTCGGTCTTAACATAGTCTTTAGTGATGAGCTTGTATTCCGTGGTGTCAGGGCCAAGCTCAAAGGGCTTTTGATAATGGAAAGGTTTTGTTGCCATTTTATTTAGTTATTTAGCTGTTGTATTTTTGTTGTTGGAGTATTTAGGCTTCCTTCTGATGGACTCATCTGGCCGATATGGATCCAATTTCCAAAAGAGCACCCGTAACAGGATCGAAAACCGCAAACGAAGGCTCCTTCTTGTCGGTGAATAAAGCCGGATCAAGACCAAAGGTCATGCCCATCTGAGCCATCTGCATCTCCTTTTGGAAAAGATTCTTTCCCATTGAAGAAATGGTGACCTGGGCGCTTCCCGGAATGTTGTATATGACAGCATTTTTTGGCAGTTTCTTAGGCTCGCCTTTGGCATCCACCGGAATGGAAGCCTGGTTAAGGGTTTCAATCTGAATGTAAACCGGATCTCCGGAAAGATCGTCGGCATCTACAAAACCGGCGAAATCCGAAAGGCGGAAAAGTATCTCTTTCGCATCTCCGTCAGGGACATATGTGAATCTGCGGGTGACATATTCCGTAGTGACACTTCCTGTGAACGCTGCGTTTAATGCTGCTTCTTGCTCACCGAGCGATGCGAGCATAAGTTCCATCTGCTTTCCATCGGCCGGCATGGCGTCGGCTGTTCCTCTCGTGAGCGCGAGTTTTGACTCCCTCACCTCCATCAAAGACTCAGCAAGAAGCTGGGCCTGCTTGGCCGAACTTTTCGAGGCCACGAAGTCCTCGTCGACAAAGTCAAGATATTCATTGCCCGTTGGCCATTTAACTTTTGCCGCCTGAGATGGAGTCTGTCCGAAGCCGGAAGCGGGCGAATCCACCTCTTTGTTGATAGCCAGAAGCATTCCATCAGGATCGACAGTAATCGACGTCAAAGCGCCAGGTCGCAACTGCATAAGATACTGAGTACCCGAATCCGAAACACCATAAGGGCGCACCTTTACCTCAGTAATCTGCCATTTTTCCGAATCTTCACTTACAGCTTTGTCTGTACCGATGGATTTTTTCGCATACAGGTAATAAGGACCTTTCTTAGCCACTTCATGAGATGCCGTCACCTCTATTTCAAGTGCAGTTGTTGGCAAGGAGTAGACAAGACCGTATTCGTTGCTTTTCTCAGCTGTAAGCACCTTTGTAGCCTGCGCCCATGAGAGGGATACGGTCAGCAGACAAGTCAATGCCGTTATTATCTTTCTCATTTGGTTGATTTCCTCTAATTATTGGATTTCGTTTACTCATACCTTATACCTCGCGGTCGATCACAGCCTTGATGGCGCGTCCCAATCGATCGGCTATATCCGAAGCTACCACACCATATTCACCGATTTCTTTCGAAGCGATGTCTCCGGCAAGGCCATGGATAAACACCCCGAGAGTGGCAGCGTTTTCAGGCTGAAGACCCTGAGCCAGGAATCCGGCGATAACACCTGTCAGTACATCGCCGGCTCCGGCGGTGGCCATTCCTGCATTTCCGGTAGAGTTAAAGTAGACATTTCCTGTGGGACGCACGATCATTGTGAAATGGCTCTTGAGCACAATCACGATATTATATAGCTGAGCCACTTCAATCGCTTTCTTCAGTCTCTGTTCGGAAGAAGGCTGCTCACCAAACAGGCGGTCGAACTCTCCTATGTGAGGCGTTATGACCGTGCAGGGAGGTATCATCGACAGCAGGGAAGGCTTTTTCACTATACAGTTGAGCGCGTCGGCATCAAGCACAAGTGGCGACCTGCATGTCTTCAGCAATGCCTCGAGAGCGTTGACTGTAAGGTCGTTTGTGCCAATTCCGGGCCCCACAGCCACAGCCTGATGCGTATGATGCAGGCTCATATCGCTTATGACCCTTTCATTTCTGTCCGGCTCAAACATAGCCTCCGGGACGGCTGTCTGGAGAATGGTAAGTCCGGTGCGCGGCGCATGCACGGTGACAAGTCCGGCACCACACTTAAGCGATGACTTACCGCAAAGTACAGCGGCACCCATCATACCGAGGCTTCCGGCAAACATCATTACCGATCCGTAGTCACGTTTAGCGCTGAACGGATTACGCGGACGAAGAAGTTTCCTGATTGTCCTGCTCTCAATAAGCAACCAGTTTGACTTCCTGCTCTTCAAAGCATTTCGGTCTATGCCTATATCGAGCACCATGCGGTCGCCTACAATCGGAGCATGCTCCGGGAAGAAGAAAGACAGCTTGGGGAATTGGAAAGTAAGCGTGAGGTTTGCGTGCACCATATCGTGAAAACGCGCATTGGCGTTCCACTCTCCGGCAAGACCGGACGGGATATCGATGCTTATCACATAAGCACCTGAATCATTGATGAGACGCGCTACAGCGGCAAAACCTCCTGATAGGGGATCGCGAAGTCCTACGCCGAAGAGTCCGTCGATGATCACATCCTCACGAGATAGCAGCGGCGGTATAAAAGTTGTGGTAACCTCGGTAAACTTAACTTTCTCCTCAGCCTCGAGCAACTTCTGCTTCTGCGCCTCGCATTCCTCGGAAAGCTGACCTCTGACGTTGAAGAGAAAAACCTCCACATTGCCGTAGCCGAGCTCCGCGAGTATACGGGCCACTGCAAGAGCATCGCCTCCATTATTGCCGGGACCTGCAACAATAACTATACGTCGGCTCGGGAGAAAGCGGGCAGTCACCTCCTTTGCCACTGCATTGGCGGCCCTCTCCATCAGAGTGAGTGAATCTATGCCTTGAGCCTCACATGTGGCTTGATCAAGGTCTTTTATGTCTTTGGAACTGAAAATTCTCATAACTATTCTTCAGGCCATTAATAATCGATAATCGTAAATTAGCTATTCCGACTACAAATTTAACCAAAAAAGCCGATTTTTCCAAAAAGGATAGTGTAAGATTCAAAAATATTAATTAAATTTGCATACTATTATTAGATAACCTTGGGTCAGTCGGGCCATAAGGCATGTCTGACACCAATAAATGTTTTAGGTAAAATGGTAGATTATAAGAAACTTGGTCTTGTCAACACACGCGAGATGTTTGCAAAGGCCGTACACGGAGGCTATGCAATCCCCGCCTTCAACTTCAACAACATGGAGCAGCTCCAGGCTATCATCAAGGCCGCTGCTGAGACAAAAAGTCCGGTTATCCTTCAGGTATCTAAAGGTGCTCGCAACTATGCAAACCCCACTCTTCTCCGCTACATGGCACAGGGTGCTGTGGAATATGCTAAGAGCCTTGGATGGGAAAAGCCCGAGATCGTGCTCCATCTTGACCATGGCGACACTTTCGAGACCTGCAAGGACTGCATCGACAATGGTTTCTCTTCAGTTATGATCGACGGCAGCCACCTCAGCTTCGAAGACAACTGCGAGCTCACCAAGAAGGTTGTTGACTACGCTCATCAGTTTGATGTTACAGTGGAAGGCGAGCTCGGCGTGCTCGCTGGCGTAGAAGACGAAGTAAGCTCCGACCATCACACATATACAGATCCTGAAGAAGTTATCGAGTTCGTGGCACGCACCCAGTGTGACAGCCTCGCTATCTCTATCGGCACTTCTCACGGCGCATACAAGTTCACTCCCGAACAGTGCACACGCGACCCGAAGACAGGCCGCCTCGTGCCTCCTCCTTTGGCTTTCAATGTTCTTGAGGCAGTAGAGAAGAAGCTTCCCGACTTCCCCATCGTACTCCACGGATCAAGCTCTGTTCCACAGGAATACGTAGACATCATCAACGAATACGGCGGCAAGCTTCCCGACGCTATCGGTATTCCTGAGGAGGAACTCCGCAAAGCAGCCAAGATGGATGTATGCAAGATCAATATCGACTCTGACAGCCGTCTCGCTATGACAGCCGCTGTCCGCAAAGTGCTCGCTGAGAAGCCCGGAGAATTCGACCCGCGCAAATATCTTGGCCCGGCTCGCGACGAAATGGAAAAACTCTACAAGCACAAGATCCTCAACGTGCTTGGTTCTGACGGAAAGGCTGAATAAATACTTCCCGCAGATAATAATAAAAGTCCGGCTCCCTGAGAAGTCCGGACTTTTTTTCTATATAGCCCATCAAACGCATTTCAGCCAACGGCTCCATGCATCAATATATACTTTACTACCAGGTCTTCTTAAAGGAATAACCGATAGTCTTTCCTTCGGAATCCAAATTGAGAGTCATCTCAGAGCCATTAAGCTTTCTCACTTCAAGACGTATCTGCGAGGCGTCTTGAGGGAAATGCAACCAGTCAGGAGCCATATACATATAGCTGTCAGAGGATGTGGGGGCTGACTGGAACCTCAAAGTCATCACATCGTCTTCAATCTTGAAATTACCATATCTGGTCAATACGCTAAACGGAGGATTCACCAGCTTTACCACCTGCACGACTTCATTCTGAAAACTAAATACCGTCTCATCTTCAAGAGCAATCGGAACGCCATCTTCCGTCATTGCGACCAACGACCATGAGCCGAATACCGGACCGATATGTCCGTTATACTGCGTACAGCCACAAAGCAACATGAACGACAGCACAATGAGTGCGGAATATATTTTTTTCATTTTTATTTCTTCTTGATGTTAAAGTCACCACAGTAAGCCACTTGGAGCTGAGCTCCGAAATTATCTCCACGCAGCGAGCCTTTGTCAAAGGCTATCTTCAGTCCTACCTCGAATCCCGGTGCATTCCTCAAAGGCTGCATCCTTCCTTCCAACATCGCGGATGTAGAGCGAGACTTTCTGAAGTCCGGGACATGTCCCGATCCCCCGGCGGTCTCGTATCCGAACATCAGACGATAGCTGATTCTGTCTGTAGGATTACCCTCAATGGCAGCATGAAAACCACGAGCCCTGTTATGAAGAAAACTGAGCATTCCGTTTCTGTTGTAGATCGGCGAGAGAAGGAATGGTGTGCCTATACTCATGCCATAATTGGAATAGCCGCCATAGAAATCATTATTATAGTAGTTATCGGCTCCTTGGGCATGACCGGTGATCACACTGTCGGGATTATCTTCCGGATCATAATGAATGGGACCTGACTGATTGGTAAAATCCAGATATTCTACAAGAGCCTTGGTCACGATCCCACACTTGGCGAAGTCATACTGTATGCCCCAAAGGCCATCCCAGCCATTCATCTTTCCTATTCCTGACCCATCCTCCCAAGGCCATTCGAAATATGCGCTGAGTCTTGATTGATCGTGAAATCTGTAAGTTGCTTTCAGATCCCATGAGCCGAGATGCGAACCTTCATAATAAGCCTCGCCTCCTTCCTGCGGGAAAAACGCCTGAAACAGATCCTTGAACTTAAATCCCCGGCGCTCAGTCTCATAGACTTTACCGTTCCTATAAAAAAATGTCGTACCCCCGAACATTGCTGCGGCCTGCATACCGACAGTGACATGGAAGTTTTTGTCAGGATTAGTGCGGAAATAGCAACGTTTGTAATTGTAATAGAGGTTAAGGGCTTCTACGCCTTGAAAATGGTTGAATTCACGCTTCTTAAAATCAGAATCCATCATCCTTCCATACATCAGCTCACCATCTATCTGCACCCAGCCATTTGTGAAAGGGATATCCACAAAGTCAAGAAATCCGGCACCTATGCCCGGAATCGGAGATGCATTGTTGCTACGGGTCAAGTCGCCGCTCGACAGTGAGTCATCGAGAATCCTTGACGAAGAATTCTTCATACCGACAGTAAGATATACCGCCCTGTATTTCAATTCTCCGAAAAGCTGGGTGATCCGGAAGGCATTCCTACGTGCGCTATTTACTCCCCATGTCTCCGTCTTTTCATTCCACCTGGCATAATCGGTATTCGAACCGATTCCTGCCAGATAACTGACACCGGCACTCCATGAAAACCTCTTCGACATATCAAGCGATTTAAGAAGACCGGCCTCCTGCCAGATTCCGCTTCCTTCCACATATCGACCCTGATTCCAGGAACCGAGCATATATGGAGCCAATGATTTCGAAGACGCCTGGGCAGTCACCGAAATATGATACTTCACAGGCACCTCACCACAGATCTGTCCCCCGAACTGAGCCATGGCCGCCAAAACAAGCATCTTTTTACAAATATGTCCTAAACGTTTTTTCATTTGGCTTTGCTCTTTTATATATTGGGAAGCTTCTTATTAACTATATCCATTATTATCTCTCCGGCCAGTGTCATGCCGAATATCGCTGTTATATGGCATAGACTGCCGTTTATGCGGGCCTTATATTCACAGACCTCTGTCGTAGTACCCTTATTCTCGAGCAATTCTTCCGAATAAACACATAGGAATTTCCCGGCCGGATATGTATTTTCCCTTTTGAATTTCTGCCGCAGAGCCCGCGCGAGAGGACACCCCTTCACCGACCGGAACTCACCTACCCTGATTTTAGCGGGATCCATCTTCAAAGCAGCCCCCATGCTGCTGTAGAATTTACGTCCGCTGCGCGTGGCATTTAATATAAGAAGAGCCTTATCCTTAAGGGAGTCTATCGCATCTACGATGTAATCATAGTCTGAAAGGTTTATGGATGGAGCCGTAGTGATATCATAGAATAGAGTAAGTATCCTGACGTCAGCTTCCGGATTGATATCAAGCAGGCGCCTACGGGCTGCTTCAGTCTTTATCTCACCTACCGTGTCTACCGTAGCAGGCATCTGACGGTTGATATTAGTGACAGCTACTCTATCTGAATCAACGAGAGTGATATGACGCACTCCTGTACGCACGAGACATTCCGCTACCCAGCTGCCGACTCCTCCAATGCCAAAGACGATTACCTTAGCCTCAGCTAAACGATGCATCGCCTCTTCCCCTATAAGAAGCGCTGTCCTGTCGAAGGCATTATTCATCATCAGGTTCAGACAAGAAGGTTTTTAATAGAATCTATAACACGGTCGGCATCCTTATCTGTCACGTAAGGACCTGAAGGCAGACAGAGGCCTCTGTGGAAGAGACTTTCCGCAGTTCCGTTGACATATGCAGGATATTTAGAGAAGACCGGCTGTCTATGCATCGGTTTCCAAAGTGGACGTGTCTCTATTCCGGCTGAGGCAAGTCCGAGCCTGAGAGCCTCGACATTGGAATTCGGTTCACAATCGGTATGTATGGAAGAGCCCTGTCCTGTCACCCCTCCGGCACCTCCTACAGTTGAGGTGACAGCAGAGGAATATGCATTTTCCTGATTCTTAACCTTCATAGCAGGATCTATCAGGGCTGTGCACAGCCAGAAATTGCTGTCAAACCGATAATCCGGATTCTCATGCAGAGAAATGCCATCCACCTCACGAAGATGATCGCGGTAGTATTCCTGACGGTGACGATGATGAGCTATATATTCTTCAGCCACCATCATTTGCCCACGTCCGATTCCTGCCGATATATTGCTCATACGGTAATTGTAGCCTATCTCCTCATGCTGGTAGTAGGCATATCCGAGACGGGCCTGCGTAGCGTAGTACATCGTCTTTCTTGCCGCTTCTTCGTCCGGACACACAAGAGCTCCTCCCCCGGATGTCGTGATCATCTTGTTGCCATTGAAGGAAAGCACTCCGTAACGCCCGAAAGTGCCGCATTTTCTGCCATTGAAAGAAGAGCCGAACGCTTCAGCAGCATCTTCCAGAATGGGAATATCCCATTTCTCAGCCACCTTCAATATTCTGTCGTAATCTACCGGCATGCCATAAAGGCATACCACCACGATAGCTTTAGGTTTCTTCCCCGTAATCCTGACTCTATCGGAGATAGCGCTGTCAAGAAGTACCGGATCTATATTCCATGAGTCAGGCTCGGAGTCGACCATCACCGGGACTGCACCTACATATCTGACGGGATTGACCGATGCGCTGAATGTCATCGACTGCACCATGACCTCATCCCCTTCCTTGACGCCGAGACCAATGAGTCCGAGATGAAGGGCAGCTGTGCCGGAGGATAACGCTACGACATGACGGTCTTCTCCCAGGAAAGCCTCCAGATCCTTTTCAAATCCCGTGACATTTGGTCCCAGCGGGACTACCCATTCGCCTTCAAAAGCCTCTGAGATGAAACGCATCTCATGGCCGGACATGCGGCACATCCTGAGAAGTATCCTGTTGTCCATTTCAGATCTTGTTTTTGGTATTGGCTACTGACATCAGCATCTCAAGATGCTCGTTTTTTGATGGCTTCTGAGCAATCAGGGTCTGATTGCTTTTCAGTCGGTGCACGTCACTTCCTACTACATCGATGTAACCGTTCTTCAGGAGCCATATGCTCTTCTTCTTAGCCGTCTCTCCGTAGCCTCCTACAAGCGAGACGTAGTTGAGCTGCATCTTCACACCTTTCTCCCTAAGTCTGATATAGTCCGACTCATTCATGTAGGTATACCTTTCCGGATGAGCAAGAAGAGGATAGTATCCTGCCGACATTATGGAATCAATCATGTCGTCAAATCCCATAGGAGCTGAAAAATATGAAGTCTCTACCAGAAGATGATCGGAATTATCACCGATCGGAAGAAAATCACGATTGGCAAGACGCTGCTCAAACAGAGAGTCGAGCATATTTTCGGAGGCAAGACGCAGTTTCAGTTTACCGTCCCATGCATTGCGGAGTTGTTCAAAACGGGAACGGAGATCATCCGTAGAATTGGGATAATCCTCCATTATGTGTGGCGTGAGCCACAGCGTGCCGACTCCCTTCGCATCGAAATGCCGGAGCACCTCAAGCGACTCGTCGAGTGTCTTTATACCGTCATCCACACCGGGAAGCACATGGGAATGCCAGTCAGTGAGTCCTTTCATGATGCCGCTGTCTTCGAGAGAAGCGACCTTATCTTTGAAAAACCACATATTCCAAGATTATTTCTTAAACAGAATGGCGGCGGATGTCAACAACGAAGCTACTGAAAGCCAGAAGCTCACATTGGTGATATTGTTGCCGTTAGCTGTGGTCTGACGTTTACGTACATCATTAGGCTCTACGTATATGACATCTCCTTGCTTAAGAAAGTAAGCCGGGGAATTCGTGAGAGCCTTCGCGTCTGTAAGGTCTACGATATATGTGTGCACCTTATCGCCCTCCTTCCGCAGAACCTTGACATTTTTTCGGTTGCCTTGTATAGTCAGGTCCCTGGCAAGTGAAATACCCTCCAGAAGTGTGATTACATCTGCATTCAGGTCATATCGTCCCGGACTCATCACTTCCCCGAGAACGGAGAAACCGATATTGAGATATTCCACTGTGACTATAGGATCTTTAATAAGTCCTCGCCCCATTATCTCCCCTTTGATAAACGCAGCCAGTTCACTTCGTGTCATTCCGGCGACCTTGATCTTACCTAATACGGGATAGTCAATAGTTCCGTCAGGAGAGACAGTAAAGCCGTCTATACCATCGCTGTAAGCCAGACCATAGTCCCTGAACTCCGAACTCCCGTTATATCCCGACCGCTGCTGCGTTGAATTCGTATATACATTCATGTTGAACATCTTTGCAAGCGTGGGGTCTTTACAGGTAACTGTAATGGAAATCTTATCGTGGGGTTCGATCTTTATCTCCCTGTTAGCGGCGGAAGCTATTTCCAACAGCTGTTCGTCTTGAGAACCTTGAAAATACGCGACGTTTTTCGGAGTGCTGCATCCCACAGCCAGACATGCCAAAGCCAGAATACAGACAGCACTCTTAAAAATTGATTTTATCTTCATTTGATGAGATTCAATAATAAATTAATCATATAGGGATGTATTGAGGCGCGCTTCCTTTCTTCTTATCGCACGTGTGATCAGAAGATTTCCACACAGCCAAAGCAGTACGTCGCCGAAAAGCAGCCATGTAGCGGAAATATACGGCGAAAGGGAGACGTTGACCAGCATAAACACCACCGCCGACAGGAGTATCGCGCAAAGAGATGCCCGCTGGTTGAGTCCAAGGGCAAGAAGTTTGTGATGGATATGGCATTTGTCAGGAAGGAACGGATTGCGATGCTGACGGATACGATGGAAATACACACGCACCACATCAAAAGCAGGAATGATGAGGGGAGAGAAAGCCAGCACTATACGGTTGTATTCTTTTGTCACTTCAGGAGCGTCAATATTGGTCACGCTGAGGGCAATGAAAGAAAGTATCATGCCTACGGTGAGGGAACCCGTATCACCCATAAATATTTTTTTGCGCTTCTTCGGGTTTCCGAATACATTATAGTAGAAGAAAGGCACCAGTGTGCCAAGCTGCGCCCATACGAGAAGAGCGAGAATCCATTCCTGAGCCTGTGTGAGGACTATACCATAGAATATCAGCGCAATACCGCTCAGTCCGGAGGCGAGGCCGTCTATTCCGTCGATAAGATTGATCGCATTGACTATGTAGACGACAATAAACCCTGATATACACCATCCGAGCCACGAAGGAAGCTGATTGATCCACAGGATTCCACCCATGTCATGGATATAGGTGCCGGAAGCGCATATGAATATCGCACACAGGATCTGACACGCAAACTTAGCCTTGTAGCGCACACCTATGAGGTCATCCGCAATACCTACCAGAAAAATAAGCATCTCGGCACACAACAGATAGATGATCGACAGGCCATAGTCTTCAAAGATTATTGTGGAATCCGACCATCCGCAGCTTATATCGACGGCCAGCACAAGACATATGGAGAAAATAATCGCAGGAAGGAAAGCGATTCCTCCGAGTCTTGGGACCACTCCTTTATGGATCTTTCGCTCATCAACCTCGTCAAACAGCTTCTTGCTGAATGCAATGAGCAGGATTTGAGGTATGATTATTCCTGTGAGCAGCAGCGCGACAAAGAATACGGCAAGATCGGTATATATCCAGTATGATGGTTCCATACGAGTAATTGTAAGTGCTTTTAAAATACAGATAGGCCCGTCTCCGGAAAAATACGGAAACGATATGTAGCAGTGCAAAGTTAGTTAAAAATTTTAACAAAAGCAATTATTTCAGCTACTTATTTTCACGCCTGCATTGCCACAGATGAGTGTTCGCCTACCATTCCTTTAGACATCAATCACTTGCGGATAGAATCGAAATAATAGTCGAGCACATCTTTAGCTGCCGTGAAGGAAGACTGCTCGTTGTTGAGCACGCGAAGTTCCTTCTGCTCAAGAAGCTCTTTAAGGCCGGGGGTGTGATAGAAACGGCTCCGGAGCTGCTCCTCTATGGTCTCGGTCATCCAGTAGCGTGCCTGCTCGTTGCGCTTTCGCTCGAAGAAACCGGTCTCCTCCACATACTTGAAATATCGGTCGATCATGTCCCAGACCTTGTCGATGTCATAACCGTAATAGCCGCTATAGGTCACCACTTCCGGCACCCATTTGCTTGGAGTAGGAGGGAAAAGCATCAGAGCGGTGCGAAACTGCTGGGCTGCCAGCTTGCAACGGTCGATATTGTCACCGTCGCATTTATTAATCGCTATTCCGTCGGCCATCTCCATGATTCCGCGCTTGATGCCTTGCAGCTCGTCGCCTGTTCCCGCTACCTGAATCAGAAGGAAAAAATCTACCATTGAATGCACGGCTGTCTCGCTCTGCCCAACTCCTACAGTTTCAACGAATATCCGGTCGTAACCTGCCGCTTCACATAGTACGATTGTCTCACGGGTCTTACGGGCAACTCCTCCGAGCGATCCGCCGGAAGGTGAAGGCCGGATGAACGCGTCATTTTCGAGTGAAAGTTTCTCCATTCGGGTCTTGTCGCCGAGTATGCTTCCTCGCGTACGCTCGCTGCTGGGATCAATGGCAAGTACAGCGAGTTTATGCCCCTGACGGATGACGTGGATGCCGAATTCGTCGATAGATGTTGACTTTCCTGCTCCCGGAACTCCCGTAATGCCGATACGTCTGGAATTGCCGCTATAGGGCAGGCATTTCTCTATCACTTCCTGGGCTATGGCCTGGTGCGTGTCTGCGGTGCTTTCAATGAGTGTCACAGCTCTGCCGAGCAGGCTGACATCACCTTTAAGTATGCCTTCCACATATTCACCCGGGGTGAGGATACGCTTCTTCTTCACCACCTTCTTATAAGGATTTACTGTCGGATTTGAGGTTACTCCGGCATTGACACGGAGGCCGGCATATTTTGCATCATTTTCAGGATGATCCATGATGTGTCTTTATTTTAGGTTAATGTTGATCAGTTTGTTTTGACATATCCGCCTACAGGTATGGATGTTATGGTATCACCCGACTCTGTTTCAATGAGAAAAGCCTTAAACATGAACTCATTTTCTTTCCCGGCGATGTTTCGTCCCTTAAGCATGAGAGTCAGGGTCGCTACGCCGAAAGGTTCGATGGTATCAGGTGTGATTCCAGCCTCAAGAGGATAAGAGTCGGTTTCCGCGGAAAGCGCTATCTGTCGGTCACTGTCGTTGTATATTCCGACGAAAAGCGGACGTGCCTCCTGCCTCGAAACCTCTCCTGCGTTTATGAAAGCCGACGAGAGACGAAGCCGTCCCGCTTTGTCAGGATAGACACGGTCAAGGTTCTTTTGGCTTGGTATGACGGTACCGCTCAGCTTTATCGAATTTCCGATTCGCTCTTTTCCCGTAAAGAACTTGGCTGTCTTGAGGAATTTACCGGGTCGGTTCACCGGGTCGTAAGTCAGAGTGACGATGGCCGTATCTCCCGGAGCAAGGACATCGTCCGGGTATTCGGCAGCCGAGCAGCCGCAGCTTGTTCGTGCCGATATAATGAAAGTGGAGTCTTGCGAGATATTGACAGCCTTCACTGTTCGCTTCACCTTGCCGTCTTCTTCATTTATGACACCGAAGTCGACATTTTCAGGAATGAATCTGAGCGACTTCTCAATCTGGGAATATGCTGTCGGCGCCATTGCCGACAGCATGGCGCATCCCAACAGTGCCGGGATGACCGATAGCTTTGCAAAGAACGACGGTTTCTTCATTCCACTACCTCTCCCTTTATGAGGAGCCTTACCTTACGGGGATTTCCATTTGTGGTTATTGTCACTTTCTTTGTAAAATGTCCTTTCGCAGCCGGGCCGAAGGTGACCTTGATGGTGCCGGACTTGCCGGACGCCACAGGAGCATCGCTGTATTCGGGACGTGTACACCCGCAATCAGCACGCGCATCTGTGATGACAAGGTTTTTATCCCCTGAATTCGTAAACGTGAATTCATGCGAGACCTTTCCTTTCTTCAGCGATATCTGTCCGAAATCGTAGACAGTCTCATTGAAGTTTATCTGCGCTTTATTCTTTGCAGAAACCGGAAATGCAACAACGAGCGCTACTATTAGGAGCACCGCCTGGAATATGGGTTTTATTCTGATTGTCTTCATACTCTTTTAACGATTCTTGACGGAAAATGTTATTTAAACATGGTTGGATAATTCTCCCCGAATATAAAAATGATAAAAAAATCCCGATTTTCTTGCAAGGTTCGATAAAAACAATTAACTTTGCATTGTCGTTAGGGAAATACCCTCGACCTCGGGGCGTAGCGCAGTCCGGTAGCGCACCTGGTTTGGGACCAGGTGGTCGCAGGTTCGAATCCTGTCACCCCGACGCAAAAAAAGACACAGTATAATACTGTGTCTTTTTTTGTAGCGACGCGGCTTTCCACACGCTATATCCTTAGTGACTGTCAGGCTCGTCTAAATGAGTGCCAGCAATCTCCTTACTACAGATGATGCTCCAAATCTTTCAGTGACGGATTCGCGCATTCTTGAGATTATTACCGGATCCCCGGCATTGCGATAGCCCCACACAAGGCCGTCGGCGAGACGGGAGGCACGAACAGACGGGTTGTCGTCCCAGGAGGCCAGCCATCCGGTCTTCTCATGGTCAATGATGTCACGTTGCCCTCCATGGTCGAACGCTACGGGAATGCACCCATAGGCCTGTCCTTCTATCAGTGTGCCCGGGAGTGTCTCGAACTCTGATGATGACACCACGACATCACAATTTCCATATGCGTCCCTGACAGCCTCTTCTCCAGAAATAATGCCTAAATGCCGATGAGGTAGTGCAAAGCCTTCGAGACTCTTCTGATTCTTCACACTTCCGAAAGTGACAAGTTCCATATCCGAACTTTCCGCCGGGTAATTCTCGCGAAGTATCTTCAAGGCCTCCTTAAGAACAGGCAGACCCTTTATAGGATCGTCTATTCGCGCAGCCCCGAATATGATTCGTACCGGATGGCTGTTTCTTTTCATTACCCCATCCCTGACATAATGGAATATAGGAAAAGGATTCGGAATCACAGCCACCTCCCGACCATGAAGCAAGGAACTTTCAGCAGCCTTCCCGGCAAGCCAGGAACTAACTGCTACGAATCTGATGCTGCTTGAATCATACAGGTTTTGTTTTCTCTTCCAGGTGGTATGCGACATATCGTCAGGTCTCTTTTTTTTCCCTAAGAACGGACAATCGCCGCATTCCGCAAGAAACCCGGCGCAATGCCCGGCATGGTGGCAGATGCCTGTCATATTCCACATATCATGCATGATCCATACGACAGGTTTTCCGAGGCCGGCGATCTTTCTGACGCCATCGATGCTGAGCATTCCCTGATTGACCCAGCCAATGAAGACCGCATCCGCCTCCTTGACCCATGGATGACGCCACAAAGGTAGCCCCGCCGAAGCCGGATCCACCTTGAAAAGAGTGGAGCGGTTGAATCCGTTCCTGACAAACACCTCAAGACGTTCTTTCAAGAAAGAATAACGAATCCGACACTCCGGAGCGCAATAATCCACGTAAGGGGAATCGCTAAGACGTTCGCACACGAGCATTCGTGCGTCGACACCCTCTTCACGCATCGCCATCATCAGTCTGAAGGTTACGATGGCGGCTCCTCCTCTGAGATCGCTGCGGCTGAGGAAGATCACTTTCTTACCCATTCCTCAAAACGATAGCGTATTCCTTTCGGGTCTGATTCCCAATCCGATGCCTCACGAAGCGTCCAATCTTCCCGGTATTCCGGAAAATAACAGTCTATCTCCTTATCGGGTTCGGCATCGATTTGAGTTAAGTAAAGCACATCGGCCAATGGCATAAACGATTTATAGATCCCGGCACCTCCTATTACAAAGGGCATATCATCATCTTCGCACGCTTCAAGAGCAGCTTCGGTAGAAGCCACACATACTGCGCCGTCGATTGCTTTGGCGGAATGTGACACCACCACGTTAAGACGTCCCGGTAACGGTCGTTTTGGAAGGGATTCCCATGTCTTTCGCCCCATGATGACTGCATGGCCGAGTGTCAGACGCTTGAAATTCTTAAGGTCTGCGGAGATATGCCATACGAGATCTCCGTTGCTACCAAGCTCGAGGGCGGGCCCTACTGCCGCTATCATCGCAAGTTTCTTCGTATCGCTCATACGCTCACCTCCCCTTTTATGGCAGGCCATGGATCGTAGCCTTCAAGAGTAAAATCCTCATATCTGAAACCGAATATATCCTTCACATCAGGATTGATCTTCATCTTGGGCAGAGCGCGAGGCTCGCGTGTAAGCTGGAGATTCACCTGCTCGAGATGGTTAAGATAAATGTGCGCGTCGCCCAGCGTATGGATGAACTCACCCGGCTGAAGTCCGCATACCTGAGCGAGCATCATCGTCAGAAGCGCGTAAGATGCGATGTTGAAAGGCACGCCGAGGAAGCAGTCCGCGCTCCGCTGATAGAGCTGAAGGGAAAGCTTACCGTCGCATACATACATCTGGAAGAATGCGTGGCATGGAGGCAGGTTCATATTGTCGAGATCCGCTACATTCCATGCGCTAACAATTATTCGCCTGGAATCGGGATTATTCTTTATGGTCTCCACTGCATCCTTGATCTGATCGATATGGCCACCGCCATAGTCAGGCCATGAACGCCACTGATAGCCATAAATGTGGCCGAGCGACCCGTCGGGGTCTGCCCACTCATTCCATATGCGCACTCCATGCTCCTGAAGATACTTCACGTTGGTATCGCCATTGAGAAACCATAGGAGCTCATATATTATGCTCTTGAGGTGTGTCTTCTTGGTAGTGACGAGAGGAAAACCCTCCGATAGATCATACCTCATCTGATAGCCGAAAGTGGAGATCGTACCTGTACCGGTGCGGTCCTCCTTACGATGACCTTTCTCAAGAATATGACGTAATAAATCTAAATACTGCTTCATTTTCTTAATTCATGATTCATAATGCACAATTCAAAATTATCGTCTAAGATGCGCAGCCCAATTATGCATTATGAATTGTGAATTAAGCATTGATTGAGCATTATGCATTTGGTTCCATCAGTGGCGTCTGTCTGTTGCGCCCTCTGTTCAGCTGGAAGCGGATGGCGTCGTTGGGACAGACAGCCGTGCAGTCAAAACACCTGACACATCGTGAGTTGTCGACATATCTCTCCGACACTTTTATGCACTTCGAGGAGCAGACGTCTTCACACTTCATGCAGCTTATGCATTTATCCGGATCGATGGCGATATGCATCAGCGACTGGGAATATAGGCATCCCAGAGCGGTACCAATCGGGCATACCGTAGTGCAGAAACTTCGTCCTGCCTTCCACGCCCATAAGAGAATTGCTGCGAGAGCCACTATACCGGCCGCGACTCCCACACCGAGCGATATCCCTGCAGCGCCCCACGTCATCTCAGTATCGGAGGGCCGAACGGCTGAAGCTGCGTTGCGCATGATGTTCCATGGTTCTACGACATATGCCACAAACCATATTCCGGCCACAAGCGAACCGACATAGGCGAGCAGGACGATCAGCCATATTTTTTTGGAATTCTCATAGCGGAACGTGAACTTCGGATTTATCTTTCTCCTGCTCCAGATCACAATATCCTGAAGGGTGCCTACGGGGCAGACCGTAGCGCAATAGATTCGTCCGAACAGAAGGGTGGCTATTATCCAGGCTATAGTGACACCCAGACAGCTTTGGATCGCCGACGGAATTATCTGTGCCTGTTCGGCAATGAGCGCGTAGACCGGAGCTCTGGTACCGAACAGGAGCCAGAGAAGTGATACGAATAGCATCACCAAAGCCAGCATTATCCGGAATTGCCTCATTTTAAAGCATTAAGTGTTAAGAGTTAAGAGTTAAGTGTCTGGAGTCGTCATGCTTCATCATTATTATATATCATGATTTATCTTGTTTAATCATGATTCAGCATTAACATCTAAACATTTAAACATCTAAACATATGAACAACGTCATCGCTTCCTGTTTCCATTGGCTTTCTGCTGTTCGCGCATCATGCGCTGCTGCTCCTTCTGCATTTCCTCAAGACGCGCCATCCAGCTCGACTTCTTCTGAGGCTTCTTGGCGTTTTCCTTCATGGTGCGACGCACGTCCTCTTCCTTTACAAACCACTTGCGGATAGCATATGTCTGGATGATCGTGATAAGGAGCGAAAGGAAATAATAATAGCTCAGGCCGGCCGCATAGTTGTTGAAGAACACCAGGAACATTATCGGCATCAGATACATCATCCACTTCATGCCGGGCATGCCGCCGCTCTGACTCTGCATCGTAGAGCGGGTATATATGATGTTGGTGGCAGTCATCAAAAGACAGAAAAGGGAGATATGATTGCCGAAATAATCTGTGATGAGAGGAATATGTCCGCTCCATGAGATGATTGCGTCAGGAGCTGCAAGGTCGTGCGCCCAGAGGAAAGATTGTCCGCGCAGTTCTATACAGTTGGGGAAGAACGTAAACATAGCGAACAGTATAGGCATCTGAAGCAGCATGGGAAGACACCCCGACATAGGACTCGCCCCTGCCTTGCTGTAGAGAGCCATCGTCTTTTGCTGACGCACCATTGCATTGTCGTTGCCGGGATACTTATCATTGATCTCCTTGATGTCCGGAGCAAGGATACGCATCTTGGCCTGGCTGACATAGCTCTTGTAGGTCAGCGGGAAGAGTACGAGCTTAAGGAGAATGGTAAGCACGAGAATCACGATGCCGTAGTTCCAGCCGAAGCTTCCGAGGAAGTTGAAGACAGGGATCACGATGAGGGTATTGATCCATCTGAAGATAGGCCAGCCAAGCGGGATCAGCTTCGTTAGCTTCAGGTTTTCATCCTCATATGTATGTTTGTCGATCTTGTTGAGCAGAGGATAGAGGTTAGGCCCGATATAGTAATTGAACCCTGCCGGATTCTCAGCGCTCCAGTCATAGTCGTTAACTTCAGCATCGGCGGTAAGCGATTTCAGGAAGACGCTTCCCTTGAGCACCTCGCTGTTGAAGTCGGCTGAATTGAAGTTTTTGTCGGCGATAAGCACTGAAGAAAAGAACTGATTCTTGAAAGCTATCCATTTCAGCTTCTGCTGACGTTCCTTGCTCTTGTTCTGGCTTTCAGACATCTCCTCGACAGAGCCTCCGAGAAACTTATATGCAAGGCGCGAATTACGCTCCTCAAACATACGTCCCTGTTCCTGACGATGTATGTCCTGATGCCAGTTGACACCGAGTTTGCGTACGTTGCTCTGTACGATCGGAGCCATGTTTTTCTGCACCACGTCCATCTTCACCATATAGCTTCCCTTGGGGAGAGTATATTTTATTCCCCAGAAGGCGTCAGCTGAAAGATTAAGGGCCATAAGTACTGTAGAGTCTGTTATTTCCCTGGGAGTGAAGTAAAGGTCGGCTGTGGCGATTTCCTGAGGAAGCGGGAGTATGAAGCTCATCTGGTTTGACTCTGAGTCAAACATCACGACTTTCTTCTTCACCTTTTTTGTCTCGTCGGGATCATATTCCGTATCGTATTTCTTAAGTTCCGCACGTGTCACTACTCCTCCCTTGGAGGAGAGATCAAGCTTAATCACTTCATTTTCGAGAGTCACCGTCTTGTCAGCGCCTGTAAGGAAGGTAGCGAAGCGGCCATAGCGTCCTATAGAGTTCGAGAGAGCGCGCACCTTGTCGATCGCAGCAGTATGCTCGGCTGCCGACATGGTGGAGAGATCTCCGGCTGCTATGTCTTTCCATTGAAGCGTCTTACCATTGACGTTGACGGTGCCGTAGATCGAGTCTCCTTCAAGGGAGAGCTTTACCCCGTTGGAATTGATCTCGACAGCTGTCCTGCCATCTTCGGTGGTGACCGGCGTGCCGTTTGAAAGTATGTTCTTGGCGAGCCATTCGCGCTCGGTGTCGGAGAATAATGCAGCAGTAGTAGGAGTATTGTCGGCGACAGTCTGTTCTGTCCGGGCCTCTTCCTCCACAGCTGCGGGATCCGGTGATGTAAAATACATAAAACCGAAGAAAACGAGGGCCATAAGAATCAGGCCATAGACTGTGTTCTTGTCCATTACGGGGCGGTATGAGTTTTTAGTTGTTACTGTAGTTTTATGGGGAATCCATGCGTCATTGAGGCGCACGGATATTCAAGATGCAAAATTAATGTTTTTTTTTCAATTTCCCTTGATTTTTCCCTAAAAAAAATAATGGCCTCCCCGCATCGGGAAGGCCATAGTTTATATTAACTGAAGATGATCCTGTTATTTGAAGCGGCGGTTGCCCTGGAGGACAGGACCGGCTGCTGACTCGGCTGCTATCTTCTTGGCAAGAGAGCGCTTCAGGATAGCGTAAGCAACCGGAGCGGCGCAGAAGAGAGAGCAGAAAGTACCTACTACAACACCGTAGATCATCGCGAACGTGAACGAACGGATGGTATCGCCACCGAGGAAGAAGATGCAGAGAAGCACCAGAAGGGTGGAGAATGATGTCATGATCGTACGTGTAAGAGTCGTGTTGAGCGACTTGTTGAAGGTCTCGTAGCGGTCTTCCTTCGGATATACCTTCATCATCTCGCGGATTCGGTCGAATACCACCACGGTATCGTTGATCTGGTAACCGATGATGGTCAGCACGGCAGCTATAAACGACTGGTCGATCTCCATCGAGAAGGGCAGGAAGCCCCAGCAGAGTGAGTAGAAACCGATGATAAGGAAAGCCGTCAGTGCCACGGCGCATACAGCGCCTACAGAGAAGGCGATGTTACGGAAGCGGAGAAGGATATAGAGGAACATACAGAGCACTGCGATACCCACGGCCCAATATGCATCACGCTTCATGTCGTCAGCCACCGAAGGACCGACTTTCTGGATCGAGATGATACCGTGGCTTTCGTCGCTCACAGAGAAGGCGTTCTTATCCATCACCTGACCCTGGGCATTGGTAAGTTCAGGCTGCAGACCCTTGTACAGAAGATCGGTGATCTCGTTCTCGATGCCTTCGCTTTCATCGTTGATCTTATAGCTGGTCGAGATACGCACCTTTGAGTCGTTGTCGATAGTGATGACGCCTACGCTGACAGTCTTGTCGCCGGCAGCTTCCTGAAGCTGAGCGAGAAGACGCTCCTGAATGTCGGAGGGTACAACGTTCTTCTCAAACTGAACCACATAGTTGCGGCCACCAGAGAAGTCGATACCCTGGTTCATGCCGCGCACAATGAGAGACACGACAGAGATGACAATGAGAAGACCCCATACCAGCATAGCGGCCTTTGTCTTGCCGAGGAAGTTGATCTTGGTGTTGGTGAAGAGGTTGCGGCTGATGCCGGTGTCGAATGTCATGTTGGCACAGCGTCCGTTTGCCGTAATGAGGTCGAACGCGATTCGGGTCAGGAACACTGCAGTGAAGAATGAGCAGACGAGACCGATGATAAGTGTAGTCGCAAAACCCTTGATCGGGCCTGAACCGAAGATCAGAAGGATCACGCCGGTGATGATTGAGGTAAGGTTAGAGTCGAAGATCGCGGAGAAGGCGTTGCTGTAACCTTCAGAGATAGCCTGGCGGAGCTTCTTGCCGCTCTTGAGCTCTTCCTTAGTACGCTCGAAGATAAGCACGTTGGCATCGACCGCCATACCGAGGGCAAGCACGATACCTGCGATACCGGAAAGTGTCAGCACTGCCTGGAGTGATGCGAGGATACCGAGGGTAAAGTAGAGGTTGAGCATGAGGCCCACGTTTGCCACAAGACCCGGAATAACACCATAGATGGCGATCATGAAGATCATCAGGAGCACGAGAGCCACGATGAATGAGATGAAGCCCTGCTGGATAGCTTCGGCGCCGAGGCTCGGGCCGATTACGTTGTTGGAGACTACGTCTACCTTAGCGCTCATCTTACCTGACTTAAGCACGTTGGCAAGGTCATTGGCCTCTTCGGGAGTGAAATTACCGGTGATCTCGGAGCTTCCGCCTGTGATCTCATTGTTTACGTTGGGGAAAGAGTATACATGCTCGTCGAGCACAATAGCGATGGGGCGGCCGATGTTGCTGCGTGTGATGGTGGCCCATTCGCGTGCGCCACGGTCGTTCATACGCATGTTGACGGTATTACCGCGCATGTTGTCGTATTCTGAAGAAGCGCTTGTCACAGCGTCGCCCTGGAGAGCAGGCTCACCCTTGAGGGCGATCAGCTGCCAATAGGGAGTGGTCTTGTACTCACCGTTGCCCTTCGGGATAGGATTGCCCTGAGCGTCGGCAACAGGAACGTCGACAGCCTTCACTTCCCATGCTGCGTGGAAGTCGCTGGGAAGCTTCTGCTTTGCGAGATCAGAGTTGAGGATGGAGTCTACGAGGTTGCGGTTGGCGGGAGCCACGAAACCTATCACCGGGCTGCCTGAGCGCTGAGCGCCACCGAGAAGCTGAATGAGGTTGAGGTGGTTGATGGTGTCCTGCGCAGCGTAAGCCATCGCGAAGTTATTGAGGTCGGAAGCGATCTCATTGTAGTTGTATACTTCGAAGAACTCGAGGTTCGCGCTCGACTTCAGAAGTTCTGTGACGCGTTCCGGCTCCTTCACGCCCGGGAGTTCGAGAAGGATCTGACCCTTCTTGTCCTGAAGCTTCTGGATATTGGGAGCTACCACACCGAACTGGTCGATACGAGTGCGGAAGATGTTGAATGCAGCGTCTACCTGGCTGTCTACCTGGCTGTTGAGTGCATCGGTCACCTCGCTGTTGGAGGATCCGCTCTTTATCTTACCGAGGAACTCGCCCTCGCGGGTAAAGAGAGAAGCCATGGTGCCGGGCTGGAAATAAGATGCGAACTTATTGATGAAGTCCTTATCGGAAGTCTTAGCGCCGGCTGCTTTTGCCTTGTCGATGGCGGCGTTGATTTCCTTGAGCTGCTGCTCGCCGGCGGCAAACTGACGGAGGATATCGGGAACCGAGATCTCAAGCACCACGTTCATACCTCCCTTGAGGTCGAGGCCGAGGCCGATTTCCATCTGGCGCACCTGGTTGTAGGTATAACCGAGGTACACTTTCTCTTTGTCGATCGAGTCATTGTACTGTTTCAGACTCTGTTTGTAGACATCATTGGTCACGTCTGAAGTGCCGGCTGCCTTAGTAGCGTATTCATTGGCAAGTTTCTCATAGTGTGAGGTCACAAACGAGAAAGAGATGTAGAATCCGCAAATCAGGACAAGCAGCACAGCAATCGTGCTGATAAAGCCTTTGTTCTGCATTTTGTTGTTCTGAGTTTTATTGTTATTTT
>JAIECF010000254.1 GCA_029068655.1 Muribaculaceae bacterium
CTCGTAGCCAAGCAACAATAGCAGATTTTTTGCCAATGTGTCTTTTATTGATCTGATATCCACTTGTTTATGTACTTCTGCCGCTATTGAAGTGACGCCTTTGTCGATAAACCCGCATGGGTTGATCAGTCGAAACCCATCCAGATTTGTGTTGACGTTAAGTGCAAGTCCATGCATTGTGATGTATCGGCTGCATTTTACTCCGAGAGCGCATATTTTCCGTTCGCGATCGCCACCGACTTCTATCCATACTCCACTTGCTCCCGGCACTCTTTCTCCTTTGATTCCAAAATCCGATATGGTAAGGATTACTGCTTCTTCAAGTAGTGACACATAATCCTTGACTCCAAGATGATGCGCCTCGAGATCGATAATAGGATATGCCACGAGCTGTCCGGGACCATGATAGGTCACATCACCCCCTCTCTCTATGTGGTGCACCTGGATTCCCCTGCGATTTAGATCCTCTTCATTTATAAGTAGATTGCTTTCATTGGCATGTTTGCCAAGTGTGATCACATCGGGATGCTCTACCATATATATCACCTCTTCTTCCGTAGGGAGGCCGGCTTTCTTCCGGTTTACCATCTCATTAAATCGTCTGCGTTGTTCCTCCAGCATCTCTACATATTCTTTAATACCTTCATCTATGATGTCAAGTGTCATAATTTTAATAATTTACAATAATTAGAAATTGAAATGAAGTGCAACCCGGAGGCCCGATCGATCAGTACCGGGTGTATGAAGGTAAGTGAGCCGCCAGACATAATCTATCCGCAATATCTTAAAGATATTGTCTATTCCAGCACTTATCTCCATGTATGGAGTGTCTCCCATTATTTTCGTATTCGAATCTTCCGGCAGTCGGAAAAGATTCGGATGATACTCAGGATTGTTGCGTCGACTCAGATCTCCCCAAAGACATTTAAAATCAACTACTTCCCGCAACTTTACTTTTTTTATCAATGGCAGTCGGTTGAAAAGAACTCCGTTGCCCCAATAAGTAAGATCGCATGAGGCATAACGGTCCATCGCGAATTCCATAGGATTCATGAGCGAATAGGATTCCGGCTGTATGGTATAGCTAAGATTAGCGTTGGGCCAGAGCAGTTCGGTATATGGTACCTGGCTCCATACGATTCCTCCTCTGACGAGGGCGTCAAGATAACCGAAAGATGAGAACCAGAATCGTCTCGACACGGATAGTTCTGTCTTGGATATACTGTAATGGCATCCTGGGATGCCTTTTGGTCCCCAGCTCATAAGCAGCTGAATTATCGGTATGTCATGATTAACGGCAACACGTGTTTCTTTTTTCTGGATGAATTTCTCTCCCGGAGCATATCTGAAAGAGGCTCCGATTGATGTGCGACGATAATAAGGGACGTTCATCCCGTCGCCTGTGATAAATGGTAGCCATCGAGTCGCATCCTGCTTTATGTGCTCACCCCAAAGTGATATGGAGAAATTTTGTCGAAGTTCCAGCTTGTATTCTATTTTGGTAAGATGTCGGTAAGTGATCAGCATGTCTTTCATGCGTTTGAGGCTGAGAAAGACATTATCCGGGTTTGTGAAGAGATAATGCTGCCCAATCATATCCATATCATACATGTGGGTCAAGCTTATGCTATTGACGGGATACTCCCTGCGGTGATATTTTTTCACGTTGAATGAGTATTCCAATTCTCCCTTGTATTTCCATTTTCGGTCGTGTGTTCCGTATGCTACATAGCCGTTGGCAAACCAATGGGGTGAAAGGTTGGCTGTTGTCATTCCTCCGAGTCGAAGCCTGACTTTTTCTATTGGGTTAGTACTTATCAATGTATTGATAGGACCTATATCGAATTTACTTTGCTTGCCGGTCTTGATATATCCTGTCACAAGAATCATAAGGGCCTTTTCTCCCCAGTAAAACACCGGATACTTGCGGAGATCTCCCATGAATGAATGCATATTAGATTCAGCTTCAGAAAGATCATCGCGTCGCATATAAGTCAGGAGGTCGCCGTGAGAATCCGACGGATTGCCTATTTCAATATATGGCCCTACAGCATGATATGCTTTTTCAAGGTCGTTACGAATATGATCGCTGAAGTTTTCGAATCTTGAATCTCTGGCTGCGGTAAACCTCTGGGTGCCTTTTATGAAGCAGATATCGAGATTCAGTCTGTCTGATACTTTATGGCGTTTTCCTGAAGCGTCCTTTTCGTATAGTTGCTCAATATATAGATTGTCGATGAAATTAAGGTTGACAGTGCGTGGAACCTTCATCGAGACCTTACGGATGAATCCGGTAGAATCGCCAAGTTCCGCATAAAGATTTCCAGAAAACGAGAATGCAGCCGGATTGCGCGGTAGGAATGTGATCTGAATGCATTTTGTTCCACCCACGTCGAGGGTGTCCGCTATGAAATATCTGTAATGAAGATTGCCTGCTGTGGAAAGGGGACTTGGAAACTTATTTGACATTATGGTGATGTCGTTGTCGTAGATATCGACTTCACGCAGAAAATCATCGAGTACGACCTCTACGTTGCCTACATCAAACATTTCGCTTATGCCATGAGAAGTCTTTCCTCTCTCCACGTCCTTTCTTTCTTTTCCTTTTTTTGAATAGAGGATTGTAGCGGCACGCTCGTTAAGAAGCACCTTGAGCATTTCCCTTTGTCCCGTAGGAGTGGTGTCAAGATAAGCCTTAAGTGATTCATGTGTCTCGAGCTCTTCCTCGCAAATATCGAGAAGTCCGAGTGTGGTTTTGTCATATTGGTCGTAGCTGTAATTTTCGAGCAGGCGAGGATCTCCTTTCTTTTGGTCGCTTCTGATAGTACGGATTAATTCCACAGCCGGATTGTCTTTGCTCGAGTATCTTCCATGTTTCGGATTGACAATAAGTTCTTGGAGCTCACGAGCTTCTCTGAGAAATATTGCTGTATCCACTTCTATCTGCGGTTGTTGCGGTGACGCAGGAAGCGACGTAATGATGAAGCTTACGAACCACATGATGATCATCATTGCATTATTAAACAATGAAGACACTTTTGCTGCGTATATATTGCGGATATTGATTGATTTCATTAATTTTGCATTCAGAATCCATCGGATTCCGTATGCAAAATTAATAAAAAATATCTGAATATATCATGGCGTTGGAGATTGAACACAAATTTTTAGTGAAAAATAACAGCTACAGGCAGCTTGCAGATGTTTCTCACCGTATTTATCAAGGGTATCTGTGCCGTGAGCCGGAGAGGACAGTAAGGGTGCGTGTGAAGGATCAACGCGCCTTTCTGACGGTAAAGGGAAGGAATCATGGAGCATCCCGCGAAGAATTCGAATATGAGATCAGTATGGAAGATGCTGAAAAGATGTTGTTGATGTGCCTGCCTCCCGTTTTGGAAAAGACGAGATATATAGTGCCCTATAAAGGAAAGATATGGGAAGTGGATGAATTCTATGGAAGCAGAGCCGGACTTGTGACGGCTGAGATAGAATTGAAGTCTGAAGAAGAAGAGTATGATATTCCTGATTTTGTGGGAGAGGATGTGACCGGCGATCCCCGTTACTACAATTCCAATCTTTAGGTCTTTTGTGTATTGCCGGTGACTCTATCTTCGTTTTGTAAGAGCCTTAAGCATTACTTCAAGCTCGCTGCGAAGATCCTCAAGCTCTTTGATCACCTTTACCTTCTTGGAAATGTTGTCACGGTTGAGTCGGAGCTGGGCCTTCGCTGCTTCCATCTTCAATCCTTTTATCTTTATCAGATAATGTATTATGCTGAGTGTTTCGATGTCTGACGGTGTGTATTGGCGGATCCCTTTTGATGTCCGGGATGGAGAAATTTCGGGAAATTCAAGTTCCCAGTAGCGGATAGTCGCTTGTGGGATTCCGAGGAAATCGGCTACATCCCCTATGCGGTAGTATTTTTTACTCAGTTCATCCATAGTCTTTTACTCATCACTGAAGTTGAGACCGATCAGTCCATCACGTGACCTGAATTTTCAGCGAGTTGAATCATATCTACGTATTGTTGTGGAGTCAGATCCATAAAATAATAATGTACCGGATTTTGCGGTTCACCCTTGAATCTGACTTCATAATGAAGGTGACTGCCTATCGATTTTCCGGTCGATCCGACTTTTCCTATCATTTCACCACGCTTGACGCGTTGGCCCGGTTTCACGAGTATTTGGCTTAGGTGTGCGTAGCGGGTTACGTAGTTATAGCCGTGGTTGAGGTCTATGCAGTTGCCATAAGAATCTTTTCTATCTGCTACTTCGACTATAGCGTCTGCGGTGGCGAAGACAGGAGTTCCGGTAGCGGCTGCAAAGTCAAGACCTTCATGAAATTTAGCTGTGCCATAGATAGGATCACGTCTATAGCCGTAGCCTGAAGACATTGTATAGTCAGATATATTGATCGGCATTACTGAGGGGATGCATGCGAGCTTTTCCTTTTGCTCTCCTGCTGCGTCGCGTAGTTGGTCGAATGAGACAGACTGGGAGTATATCTGGTGTTCAAGCAGATCCATAGATCGGTTCATGCGGCTGAGGAGTTCCGCATCTTTCAGGTGTCCGATATTTTCAAGCTTAGTATCGTTTTCCAGTCCGGAATAGCGCTCCTTGCTGCTCAGGGGATCCATCTGCATCATTACCCGATAGAAGTTGTCATCGCGGTTGCGAATGTCTTCCATCACCTTGATTGAATTATCAAGACGTTTTTCCAGTATGGCGTATTGCGCTTTGAGTTTTCTATTTTCTTCCCTAAGTTTTTTTTCTGTTGGTCCCGCAAAAGCGTAAAGTATCAACGCATACAATCCTATTCCGATCGCTCCTACCGCAAGATACTTACCGAGCGAGGTAAGTCTTGTCTTTAAAGTAGGGTAGTGGCGTTCGAAATTATCTGTGTCCGGATTATAGCGGTAGAATACCTGTCTCACGCTTGAATGATGCTTAAAGAAGCTTTATGCTTATGTAGCGCTTCGGATTCTTCTTAATGTCTACGAGGAGAGAATCAATATCTGCTGATACTTGAGAGATTCTGTTGTAGAGTTCAGGATCGCTTGTCAGCATGCCAAGTGTAGAGTTCTTGTCGTTGAGCTGACGCGAGAATTGCGATAAATTGGCGGTCAGCTGATTGACATTGTCTACAGTCGATTCGAGTGGAAGAGCTTTCAATTGATAGGATAGTTGGCCGAGATTGCCTGCTATCGTGTCGAGCGACTGGGTTATCTTCACTGTGTTGCCGGCCAGTTTCGGTACCTGATTGTTCATCGTGGAGTTTAGTCCCTGAGTTGTGGCGAGAAGATTGTCTGTGATTCCGTCAAGTCTACGTATAGATGCGGAAAGTGCCGGATCCGCTACAAGAAGATTCAAGTTGTACAGCAATGAGTCCACTTTGGGCAGAATGCCTGTGATAGCAGGCATGAGACCGTCTTGTACGGATGACATCAGACCGGCTTTGACGCCGGTCGGCACCTCGCTGCCTGATGGGATCATTCCAGGACCGGAACCCATGGTAAGCTCTATTCTTGCCCCGCTTAAAAGCGTCGTTCCAAGGTCGGCTACAGTTCCTTCTGGAAGTTGAAGGTTCTTGTCGAGTGCCATGACTACCTCTACCTTTCCGGGTTTGTTGTAGTTGAAATTCACTTCTCTCACCTGGCCAACCTTATATCCGTTGATCAGTACCGGCGATGAGACAGTCAGTTCATCTACGTTGTCATAATATGCGAGATAATAGTGTGCAGGGCGGAAGAGATTGATTCCCTTGAGGAAGTCAATGCCGAAAATCAAGATAAGAATTGCCACTATTACAGAAAGTCCTATTATGAACTCTTTATTGAATATCTTCTTCATTTTATTTTTTTATTGATGTGGAATACTTGATTGTTTTTCTAAGGTTATAACACAGAAATATCAATCATTTCCGTCTTTCTACAAATTTTTTTATTGAATTGAATAATGAGGCTGCTAATTTATCTTCACCTTTTTCTGATGTCATGAACTTCACTGATTCCGGATTGCATATGAAATCGAGCTCCACGAGCACTGCGGGCATGGAAGTGGCCCAAAGCACCCAGAATCCGGCTTGTCTTACTCCGCGGTTGGCCCTTCCGCTTGTATTTACAAGTTCGTTTTGCGCGTCACCGGCAACCCGGATACTTTCCCCGAGATTCCTTTTCTGAGCCATTTCGAAAATTATGTAACTTTCGTCTTTCGACGGATCAAAACCGGAATATTTCTCCTTATAATCGCTTTCGAGTTCAATCACGGCATTTTCGCGCATAGCTACTTTCATATTGTCCTGATCTCGATGCAGCCCGAGCACATAGACTGAACTGCCCTGGATAGATTGTCGACGCTTGTTCTTCTTGTCGACAGAATTGACATGGATCGACATGAATAGGTCTCCATCGGCATTGTTGGCGATGTCTGCGCGTTCCTGTAGAGTGAGGTAGACGTCAGTGGATCTTGTCATCACTACATTGACATCCTTAAGATTCTTTTCTATGAGGTCGCGAAGTTTTTTCGCTACTGCAAGATTGATTTCTTTTTCTTTGGCCCCGTTTTCACATGCACCGAAGTCTTTTCCTCCATGTCCGGGATCGAGGACGATGGTAAGTCTGTCTTCATCTTTGTTTTTCGCTGCCGTAGAAAGGTGGAAAATCAATAGAGCAGATATGAGTATAGCAAACGATATGTATCGTCTTAAATTCATAATAGTTTTGATTTGTCTCTTGTTTAGTGTGCAAAATTAATAAAAATTATGTAATATAGTATGTCGCTTTTATTAAAAAATGAGTAAAAATTCCGATTTCGGACAAGTTTTCCGCTATAAAGTTAAAGTATGTGAAAGCATCGAACAATGCTCTTTCTATCGGCGTTTTAAAGTCAGAATTTAAGAAAATCTTTTAGATACGACGATAGAAATAACTTTTGTATATAACACATTGAGGCACATTCGGGCCGGCGCTTGGCGTCCATTCCCTATCATACCCCTTAAGGGCATACTGCATAGATAATACTTGCAAAGGGACGCAGCTCCGGCCCGGGTTGCGTCTGGATGCTGTCATGCTTTTTCCCCTCTTCTTCAAAACAAAGCTCGGTAAAGATGTGTTTCTCCTATAGGAATAAGTATAAAAACCATATTGACTGAGGCAAAACAACTATAATTCCACTGAATAACATGAAAAGAATAATTCTTTCAGCAGCGCTTGCAGCTGTCTTATGCTCTTCCTTGACTTCCTGTATGGGTAAATTCGCGTTGACAAGAAACCTCTATGTCTGGAACGAGCAGGTGTCTAATAAATTTGTCAATGAGATACTCTTTGTTGCGTTTTGGATTCTTCCGGTCTACGAAGTGTGCGGCATAGCAGATCTGCTTGTGCTCAATACTATAGAATTCTGGAGCGGTGATAATCCTATGACTGCCTCGACGAAAACCATAGAGACTGAACACGGGCGGTATCTTGTGAAGTGTGATGGAAATGGATACGACATCATAGAGGAAACTTCCGGAGAAAAATATCGTCTTGATTTTGCCGGGGAAACACAGACATGGAGTCTTCAGACAGACGGAAAAGAGTATCCCCTGATGACTTTTATCGACGAAACCCATGTATCGGTCCCTCTTCCCGGGGGTGGCTGGCAGACCGTTGAGCTGAATGAATCCGGAGTGCTCGCCTACATGAATGCTGTGAATCCCGCTATGCTGGCCATTCGTTGATGGAAACCGTATTGATGATAATTTTTCAAGCTGATTAATCCAAAACGCTGTTTGGTTGTTGTATTAGTATAGACAAATAATTAAAAAATATATTGACATGAAAGCAATGCACATCATTTGCGCCGTAGTTGGTGGCGCTATCGCCGGAGCGGCAGTAGGTCTCCTCGTAGCTCCTGAAAAGGGTGAGACAACTCGTAAGAAAATCATGAAGATACTCAAGGAAAAAGGTATCAACCTTAAGGGCAGCGAACTTGAAGAGCTTGCCGATGAGATTGAGGATCAGCTTGATAAGGCTCTTTAATTGGTAATATAAAAAGAAAAAAGAACATCTATGAAAGCTCTTAATATTCTGTATGCTTTTCTTGGCGGTGCTATCGTAGGATGCGGTGCAGCTCTTCTTTTCGCACCTGAAAAGGGTGAGGAAGTGCGCAAGCGTATCGTAAGCATCCTCAAAAGAAAAGGAATTAAGATCAGCGACGAGGAAGTTGATGCTCTCGTAGCGGAACTTACCGGAGAGGAATAATCCCGTCGCAAAAACGACTGTGATTAATGAGTAAGAATACACTCTTAGACGAATTAAAGAATATAATAGCCCGGTCGAAAGACTGGGCTACTCTTGAATTGGAGTATGCCAAGCTTACGGCTGCGGAAAAGATAACCGTTTTGGCCGGGGCGGCAGTTGCCGGAGCGGTATGCCTTCTTCTCGGTATGGTTGCGCTGATTCTATTCGGAATCAGCCTTGCCTATGTGTTCCAGCTTTTCATGGCGCCGGCCCTGGCCTTTCTGGCTACGGGAGGAGTAATGCTGCTGCTTATGGCGTTGGTCTATTTCTTCAAGGAGCAGATGATAATGAATCCTATCGCTAAAATGCTTACGAGGGTTCTTTTAAAATAAACCATTGGACTATATATTATGGAAGAAATCAAGCGACTAAACAGCGATAAGGTTGTGGAGCACGTTGAGGAAAATTTGCAGTTCGATGGTTACACACTTGATGAGATACGTCATCAGCGTGCTCTTGTCGCGGTACGGAAGGAATTTGCCAAAGCCAAAGTTCTGGAGCAGATTGATGCTGTGAAAGACAGAAATCCTTTTGCTCCCGATGGATCCCTTAAGGCAGCAGCACGTCTTGGATCGCTGCCGATGAAAATAATGCGCGGACTCAATTATACAGATTATATAATGATGGGTATTTCCGCTATCGGTACCGCGCGAAAGGTATTCTCCTTTTTCAAAAAGAAGAAGAAATGAATTATTACAAAGTGCGTTTCGAGTGCTCTCCATGTTCAGAAGACATCACAGACCTTCTGGCTGCATTTCTTGCCGATCTTGGATTTGAAAGTTTCGAGCCGGACAGTACCGGTTTGGCAGCTTATGTTCAGGCATCTGATTACTCGGAAGAAGCGATACGTGAGATGGTTGCGGATTTTCCAATGGAAACCTCAATTTCCTTCACTTCCGAATTTGTGGTGAGTAAGAACTGGAACGAGGAATGGGAGAAACATTACTTCAAGCCTATAGTGATCGCCGGCGAATGCGTTGTGCATTCATCTTTTCATAAAGATGTCCCGGAAGCAACATATGATATTCTGATCGATCCTAAAATGGCTTTTGGAACAGGGCATCATGCCACAACCTCACAGATGATGCGGTATATTCTTGATATTGATGATATAGAGGGAAGATCGGTTATCGATATGGGCACAGGAACCGGAATCCTCGCCATTCTGTGTAAGATGAGAGGAGCCGGGAGAGTCAATGGCATTGAGATTGATCCTGGCGCTTTTGAAAATGCGGTTGAAAACGCGGCTCTCAACAGTCAGGCTATTGATTTCATATGTGGCGACGCCTCTGCTCTTTCGGATCTGCCGGAAGCCGACATCTTTCTTGCCAACATCAACAGGAATGTCATCACGGCAGATATTAAGCGGTATGCGGAAAAAATAAAAAACGGTGGCACATTACTTCTCAGTGGATTCTATACGGCAGATATCCCGATAGTAATGGAAGCTGCGGAACCATTGGGCTTTTCTCTATCGAATGCTTCAGAGGAAGGCGATCATTGGGCAGCCATCCGATTGATAAAGAAATGATAGTTCAGTCCGGGGAGAATTTCCCGGACTGTTGTATTTTACTACCGGACTTATATGCAGAATTATTATCGGGTCTTAGGTAAGGATCAGATCCTTACCGAGAAGCAGGTCATAGGGCGGGTCTTGAATGAAAGCGTGCCTCCTAAATGAGTCACTATACGTCGGCTGAGACTTAGACCTATACCGTTGCCTGATTCCCGTGTGGTGAAAAAGGGTGTAAAGATATGTTCTGCTGTCTCCTCTGAAATAGGCTCGCCGTCGTTGGCAATCCTGATCTCTACCGACTCATCGGCTTTCAGATCTGCTTCTACAGAGATAGTACGGGGATTGGCCTCTATGGCATTCTTCAGAATATTGATGAGGACGCGGCTCAGAAGAGTCTCGTCAGTGTAGACCATCAGTTCCGGAGGGAAGCATATCAGGCTGATATGGATTTGTTTCCCTTCTTCATAGCTTTCAGCCATCGTGACGCACGACTGAAGGAGTGGTTTAAGATAAATCACCCTCATATTAGGCGTTGGAAGAATACTGAATTCCCTGAAGTTCTTTACAAATTGCATCAGGGATCGGCTGCTTGAAGATATTGTGGCGAAAGCTTCGATCGCTTCCTGAGATTTCGTTTTTTCACTCATGGTCTCGGCTATCGATTGGATCGGGGTAAGGGAGTTCATAATCTCATGGGTAAGTACCCGCGTAAGTTTCTCCCATGATTTTACCTCTACCTCCTGCATCTTTCTGCTTAGATCGCTAATTGTAAACAATGTAAAGTATTTCTCATTGACAGTCACATCGTTTTTCTTTATGTCCAGGTCTACGAATGCCTGTTGCGGAATCTGGCATACATTGGTGAGAGCCTGGCGTTCGAGCAGACGAAGAGCAGCTTCATTGTGAAGCCGGATGTCTCCCTTAGCATCAGCCACCGCTAATCCTATATCCGTGAGATTAATCATTCTGGCAAGGAATACCTCGTTTTGACGAACTTCTTTGGTCAGGCTTTCGAAATGCTCAACTATACTGTTGAGCATCTGATTGCTTTCTCTTTCCTCTTTATTGATACAGTCGGTGGGAAACTTATAGGAGAAATCTCCGCTGACGGTAGCATCCATTACGAACCGCATCCTCTTTTTAATACGCTCTATACCACGCATAGCCAATATTCCGCAGTTTATCGAGCATATTGCAAGTAATATCCACAAATATGAGCTTAATGTTAAGCATATTCCGGAGAAAAAAGCCAGAACCAATCCCGATGTAATCCATCCTATCGGAATCATTTGCCATAGCTTTCCGCTCTTAGATGCCATATTTTCTCAGTTTATTATAAAGAGTCTGACGTGTTATGCCGAGTTGTCGGGCCACTTCCGACATATTGCCGTCATGCTGTTTTATAGCGGCTGTGATAGCGTTACGTTCCAGGGCCTCCAATGTTGCCGGCTGACCATAAACCGTAGGAGTCTGGCCCTCATTAAGATCAAAATCATGGATGTGCAAGGTGTCGGAATCAGAAAGAATAAGGGCCTTTTCCACTGTATGCTCAAGCTGGCGGATGTTGCCGGGCCATCCCTGTGAGCAAAGCCTGCGCATGGCATCTTCCGACACTTTCGGCGTGTGACGTGCATATATCCCTGCGTATTTGCTGACGAACATTTCCACGAGCTCAGGAATGTCTTCCGTTCTTTGACGTAGCGGAGGCAGTTCTATCGTCACCGTATTGATTCGGTAGAAGAGGTCCTGACGGAATTCTCCCTCCGTTACCATCCCGGAAAGATCGCGATTGGTGGCGCATATCAGGCGAATGTCTATATCGCGCGGAGTGTTGGTGCCGACCCTTATGATCTTTCTCTGCTGAAGGGCTGTCAGAAGTTTGGCCTGAAGATGATAGGGGAGGTTTCCGATTTCGTCAAGGAAAAGCGTTCCTCCATGTGCTGTTTCGAATTTTCCGGCTCGATCTGTCTTCGCATCGGTAAAGGCACCTTTGGCATGACCGTAAAGCTCGCTTTCAAAAAGAGTCTCAATTACGGCACCCATGTCGACTATCTCCATAGGTCCTGATTTACGTAGGGAAAGCCTATGGATTTCCCTTGCGAGCAGATCCTTTCCTGTGCCGTTTTCTCCAGTTATCAGAATATTGGCGTCAGTAGGAGCCACACGTTCTGCAAGCATCCGCACATGTTGCATGGCCGGGGATTCTCCCCAAATCATCCGGGTTTTTGCTGCTTTTGTTTTATTGCCTTTCTTCTGATCGAAAGCTTTCAGGAGAGTATCGGAAAGCCGGGCGTTTTCAAATGGCTTAACTATAAAATCTGTGGCTCCGATCTTCATCCCCTCGACAGCGAGCGAGACATCCGCATAGGCTGTGAAAAGAACTACTGATGTGGAAGGAGCAAGACGTTTTATCTCCCGAAGCCAGAAGAGACCCTCATTGCCATTGTTGATGGTCGATCGGAAATTCATGTCAAGAAGCACAACCTGAGGGTTATTCTTACGTATGAGCGTAGGCAGAGAGGAGGGGTCGGATGCAGTGATTACCTCATCCACCTTCGACCTCATGAGCATACTTACAGCCGACAGAATATCCTTATTGTCGTCTACAACAAGCAGTGTCTTCTTCATTCTGCAAAAATAGTAAATTTCCCCGATGTTTAAAAAATATAAGTATTAAAAAGTTTAGATGTCGGTTAAGAAGAAGGGTATTGGGATCAAACGTCATTGTTGCATTATTAACCTAAACTATCATCATCAAATACCAATTCCGGATCTTAACCCAACATCTAAACAATAATTCATAATTCACAATGCATTTCTGCTAAAGCTGGGTCTTCTCGACGATCTTTCCATCGAAGAGGTTGATGACGCGATGGGCGTAGGCTGCATCATGCTGCGAGTGTGTTACCATGACGATGGTGGATCCATCTCGGTTCAGTTCTGTGAGAAGTTCCATTACCTCTTTACCGTTGACGGAATCAAGATTGCCCGTAGGTTCGTCAGCGATGATCAGATCCGGTCTCGATACGATGGCTCGCGCTATAGCCGCACGCTGCTGCTGACCTCCCGAGAGTTGCTGGGGGAAGTGCTTCGCACGATGAAGGATGTTCATGCGTGTGAGGGCTTCCTTTACCCGTTCCTTTCTTTCTGCCGCTCCTATCCTGAGGTATTTCAAAGGGAGTTCAACGTTCTCCTCTATGTTAAGTTCATCGATAAGGTTGAAGTTCTGGAATACAAACCCTATCTTTCCTTTGCGTAGGGCTGTGCGGTCCTTTTCCTTCATACCGGACACATCCTTTCCGTTAAGCAGGTATTTGCCGTCGGTAGGGTTATCGAGAAGGCCAAGGATGTTTAGTAGCGTGGATTTGCCGCATCCTGATGGTCCCATGATGCCTACGAACTCTCCTTTGTCGATGTTGAACGAAACACCGCGGAGGGCTAACGTCTCCACTTCGTCAGTGCGGAATGTCTTGGTAAGGTTTTCTAACTGTATCATAACTGTATATGTTTTTTTTATTTGAGGGAATTGATTGGGTTGGTATTGGCGGCTTTGCGAGCCTGGATCACTACAGATGCAAGGCATATGATTATGGCGAGAAGAGATACCGAGGCGTATATCCACCAGTAGATGCTTATACGATAGCTGAATTGCGACAGCCAGTCGTTCATGATATAATATATGATTGGAATCGACAGTACGGCTGCGATCAGCACATATGTCATGAACGGGCGAACGAGTTGAGAGAGTACCTCCATGCTTGTGGCACCCATTACTTTATGGACGGCTATGTCGAGAGAGCGTTGACGCACATAATAGGTGCTGATCGCGATAAGACCGAGCACGGATATCATTATGGCTATGATTGCAAATATAGTGAGAATAGTAGACAGACGCTTTTGATATTCGAAATCCTTCTCTATCTGCTGGCTAAGGAATGGAGTTTCAAATACGGAGTCTGACACTTCTTTAGAATAGACTTTCTCAAAGACTTCCTTAACCTGATCAAGTGCCTGCTGTCTGTCTCCTGTTGTTTTGATATTTATGTCCCAGGGTATGAAATAGTTATCTGCAAAAGGATTCGCAGTTATTATCCTCACCGGGTGCTGGTCGGTCAGTACATTGCCGATCTTGAAGTCCTCGAGGATTCCCGCGATAGGAATCATACTGCCGAAAGCTGGATACTCGGCAGCATTCTCATCAATGCCGAGTTCATTAATGGCTTGGCTATTGATATAATGTTTGTAGACTGAGGCTAAGTTATTCTCTTTCTTAAGTTTCAGTCCGAAAAGATCCATAAACGCTGAGTCTACTACGAATTCCTGGAAAGATATCGTCTTTCCTTCATAGGTAAATGTATTGTTGTTTCCTCTGTTATGTGGCTCTCCCATTGAGAAGCTGACCTTATTTACGCAGCTCAGCTTGAGAAGTTCCTCTCTGAATAGCTCGGCATCCTGCTGTCTCTTTTCTGTGTACTGAAAAGGAATGGAGATGATTCCTTCCGGATTATATCCAAGCGGGGCGTTGATCATATGGCGCACCTGAAGATACATCGTCAAGGCACACGCAATCATGACTATCGTGGCGACATTCTGTATGACAATGAATATCTTTCCAAACATCATGTTTGATTTCTTTTGGAATGCTCCTTTGGCTGCTTCTATTGGCTTCATTGAAGAAAGCTGAAGTGCCGGTATGATTCCGGATGCGAGACTCATTATCAAGAGGATTATGATAAGGAATATGATAGTAGTGAGGTTTACGCAACCGTCTATATCGATGGGTGAATGGATAAGTGCGGATGCATATGGCTGCATCAGAAAAGCAAGCCCTATGCCTAACAGCATCGAAAAACCGCAAAGAATGGTACTTTCAGCGATGAGACGCCACATGATCTGAACGCGGTCTTCTCCAAGCAGACGGCGCGTGGCCATCTCTTTCGCGCGTTTGCCCGCGAGAGCCACTGTCAGATTGATATAATTCATTATGGCAAACAAAAGAATGATGAGACCGACGCTAAACAACATCTTCAGCATCTTTTTATTGCCGGAGTTGACATGCCAGGAAGAGATATCAGAGAAATAACTTCCGTTGAATGGAAAGACATCAAGATGAATGCCTCCTTCAGGAAGATTTAGAATCCAGAAATCGTTTTTCACCGCCTCTTCATATTCCTTTTTTCTTAACGTCAGATCATATCCTTCTTTAGCAAGCAGTAGTAGGGCAGAGCCGGTCGCGTTGGCCATATTAGGGTTGACGAGTGAACCGTTGACATATTTCATCATTGAGAAATTCAACAGCATATCTACCGGTTTCCGGTCTTCGGTCATCAGAGCTGTATTCTTCATTGGTTCCATCACTCCGGTCACAACAAAAGGATCTTCCTCTATATTGAACACAATGCTTTTGCCCATGGGATCCTCATCTCCCCATACCCTGCGGGCGTATTCCTGAGTCACGATAATACCTGACGGATTGTCAAGCGATGTGGCCCTGTCTCCCTGGATGAGCTTGAAGTCGAAAATGTCATAAAAGGTTGAATCTACGAAAAAGCATTCAGTAGCTATCTTTTTGCCTTCATAGTCAAGCCATCTGCTGTTTCTGTATATGCCGGTGGCTGATTCTATCTCCGGAAACTTGTCCTTAAGTAGAAACTGAAGATACCAATGGGCTCCGCTGACCTTATTTCCATCGAAGTCCAAACCGAGCCAGTACATCCGGTCTGCTTTCGAATGTTGTCTGTCAACGTGGTTTTCCTGCCATGTATAGCAACCTATTAGCACTACAAACATCATGCTTACGGCTAAGCCGAACACGTCTATGGCTGCATAGGCTTTGTTCCTGCTTAGAAATTTAAAATATGATTTCATATTGTTTATTTGAGTGAATTAATCGGGTTGACATTGGCAGCTTTATAGCATTGGTTTACTACAGATATAAAGCAGATTATGATGGCGAGCATAGCAGAGGAGGCGTATATCCACCAATATACCTCTATACGGTAGCTGAACTGTGAGAGCCAGTCGTTCATCACGTAGTATATGATCGGGATGGATATGACAGCGGCAATCAGCACGTAGGTCATGAAGGTTCGCACCAGTTTCGTAAGGACTTCTGCGCTTGTTCCCCCCATCACTTTATGTATCGCGATGTCCTTCGAACGCTGGCGGACATAATATGTGCTCATGGCTGTCAGGCCAAGAATGGAGAGTATGATGGCAACGATGGCGAAAACGGTGAGGATTGTCGATAAATTTTTCTGATAGTCAAAATCCTCCTCAATCTGCCGGGTTAGGAAAGGCATTTCTAAAGCCGAGTCCGTAAGGTCTTTGGGATATACCTTTTCAAACGCTTCCCTGATGCTCTCGACTGTCTGTTGGGGATCGCCGGTGGTTTTGATTAGCAGATTCCAGGGCCAGAAATCTTCAAAAGGTTTAGCCTCGATGATGCGGACCGGGGATTGAATGCTCAGTATGTTTCCTATCTTGAAGTCGGAGACTATTCCCGCGATTGGAATCCTATCGCCACAAAGGATATAATGTGTGGCGTCATCGTCAAGCCCGAGCTCGCTGACAGCCCGCATGTTGAGATAGTGTTTGATCCCTGACGCATGATTAAGTTCTTTCTTCATATTGAATCGGAAAATGTCAAGAAAGACTGAATCAACCACGAACTCCCGAAAGGATATGGTTCGACCATCCTGCGTCACGGTGTTGTTGTTGCCACGTTGATGAGGTTCACCCATGGAGAAGCTTACTTTCTCAACGCATGACAGCTTCATGAGTTCATCCCTGAAGAGCATGGCGTCGTTCGCTAAGTTTTCTGTAAATAGAACTGGAACCTTGACGATACCCTGAGGATCATATCCCAGAGGGGCTTGTATCAGGTGGCGCACCTGAAGATACATGGTCAGCGCGCATGCTACCATCACGATTGTAGTGACGTTCTGGATTACGATGAATGTTTTTCCGAAAATCATATTTGATTTCCTGCGCAATTCTCCCTTTACAGCTTCAATAGGTTTCATTGCGGAGAGCATCAAGGCCGGTATTATTCCTGAAACGACGCTCATGACCAGCAGCATCAGAATCAAGATAGAGACCGTCATCGCGTTGACACATCCCATGATGTCTATCGGTGTCTTAAGAACAGCTGAGGCGTATGGCTTCATGATGAACGCGAGAGCTGTGCCCACCAGCATCGAGAACGCGCACAGGATCGTGCTTTCGAGGATCAGACGCCACATGATACGAGGCCTGTCTTCTCCGAGCAGACGTCTGGTGGCCATTTCCTTCGCGCGCTTTCCCACAAGCGCGACTGTGAGGTTGATATAGTTCATGATCGCGAAAAGAAGGATGACAAGTCCTACTCCGAACAGTAGCCTGACAAGCTTCCGGTCGCCGGAATTGGCATGGCGCGGGGTGATTTCCGAGAAATAGCTTCCTTCGAAAGGATAGACCACTATATGCACGTCCATGTCCGGCAGTTTCAATGGCCAGAAATCATTTTTCACCGACTCCTCAAGTTCTTTTCCCTTTTTTGAGAGGTCATGTCCCTCTTTAGCAAGCAGGATGACATTGGCATCTCCCGCATTGTACATTTCTGTGCTGACCAGCGACGAATTGATGTGTTTGAGCATACTGAAGTTTACCAGCATATCCACCGGTTGCCTATCTTCCGTCATAAAAGCTGTCTGCTTCATGGGTTCCATTATCCCGGCCACCACCAATGGCTGTTCCTCTTCTACAAGGATGATGCTTTTTCCCATCGGATCTCCGTCACCCCATGTCTTGCGCGCGTATTCTTGAGTGACAACGATATTGTTGGGATGGTTGAATACGGTCTTCGGATCTCCTTGGATAAGCTTGAAATCAAAGACATCGTAGAAAGTGGAATCCACCATATAGCAGTTTGTCAGGATTTTACGGTCGCTGAGATTCAGATTGACGGTCAATCTGAATAATGCGGTGGAGTTTTCTATCTCCGGCAACCGGTCTCTGAGAAGGAACTGGAGATACCAGCATGATCCTTTTGTCTTCTCTCCATTGAAATCAAGTCCGAGCCAGTACAAGCGGTCGGCTTTAGAGTGCTGTCTGTCGATATGCATTTCCTGCCATGTATAGCCACCGATAAGCACTACAAACATCATGCTTATCGCCAATCCGAAGATATCTATGGCTGTATATGCCTTGTTTCTGCTGAGGAATTTAAAGTATGATTTCATATTTCTGGGATCGTTAGATTATTTATCACAAATCGCCTCTCCGAGGCTGTTGTCTCTTTCAGATATTCCCCAGACTGAAGTCTGGGGTTTTTACACTATGACAGCTCTCCGAGCTGTTTCAGTCTTTGATTGTCAGTGAAGTGGCATCGCCGTATGATTCGTAGCCATTGGTGATCACGCGCTCTCCGGGCTCGAGCCCTTCGAGTACCTCGTAGTATTCGGGGTTCTGTCTCCCGAGACGGATGTTGCGTCTGTAGGCTTTTTTGCCTGAGGAATCGACTACGAATATCCATTTGCCACCGGTCGCGGAATAGAAAGTGCCTTTAGGAATAACCACAGCATCCACGGGCTGGCCGAGCTGCAGGCTGAGATAGCAGGTCTGGCCGCTTCTTATCTTGTCGGGAGCCTTGTCGGTGAATACGAACTCAACCTTGAATTTTCCTTCCCTTACCTCGGGAAACACCTTGCGGAGGCGCAGATTCATATCCTGATCTTTCTTGGCGGATGTAGCCAACAGGTCCTTGTGGACGCGGTCGATATAATGCTCGTCGATCTGCCCGGTCACTTTGTAATTGGTCAGGTCATTGATCTGTCCTATCTTCTGCCCCGCAGATATGTTCTGTCCAAGTTCCACATCGAGGAGTCCGAGCTCTCCGTCGATGGGACTGACCACATTCAGCTGCTCCTTTCTCTTACGTATAAGCTGGATGTTCATCTGCATGTTTGCGAGATTATCTTCCATCTGGTCTACCTGTGAGAGCCTGTAGATACTGTCCTGGTCGAGGCGCTGGTTGATTAGTTTCTGTCTTCTTACGGCTAAATCATAGTCTTCTTTAGCCTGTATGTATTCTTCCTTTGCGATCAGTTTGTCTTCGAAAAGTCTCTTCTTTTGAAGATAGGCGCGGTGCTTTCTCTGAACTTCCAATTCGAGCTGCGCCTGCTCGGTGCGGTTGTTGAGACGGTCCTGTTCCATTGATATCCTGGTGTTGCGGAGTATGTTCTGCTTTTCCGCAAGTTCAGCCTCGGCATTCAGTATCTGAAGGTCGAGGTTGCTGTTGCTCAGGCGGATTATGACATCTCCCTTGCGTACCTGAGCTCCTTCCTCCACCACTTTCTCCATCACGATACCCCCTTCCTCCGGACTGACCTGCACTGTGCTTATTGGCTCGATACGTCCGTCGACGCGCACGTAATCGTCAAATTTCTGCGACTTGACATCAGCTATGTTCAGTCCAGTACGATCAACCTTATACGTTGAGGCGATATCGCTCGTAGCAAGCCATATGATGAGTGCCAATGCAAGCGCTCCGCATCCGATATATACCCAGTAGATTGGTTTTACACCCTTTATTCCTTTTGGTCTTTCAATCTTCACATCCATAGTCTGTTGCCTTTATAATAATCCACGAGTTTGTCTTTCAATAGGAAAAGCATCTTTTTCTGAAGGAGCTCCACTCTTGAAGAGAAATAGGTGTTGGCCGACAGCTGAAGGTCTATCAGCGACATAAGTCCTTCCTCGTATTTCCTTGAATTCAGTCTGTAGGCCTCTGCATCTGCATCAACCTTAGTTTTCAGCGACTTAATCTCCGCCGCATATCCGTCACGGTCCATCACGGCCGAGGCGATTTCATCGTGAAGCCGCCGGTTCTCTTCAAGAAGGTTTTCTTTTGCCTGCTCATATGCGTATTTGGCCCGGTTTTTGGATGAAATTCTGTAAAGTCCTTCAAAGATAGGAATCGACAGTGTAGCAGAGACGTATTCACCACGGTTGTTACGGAATTGATCAGCGAACGACGGAACAGAGTATGCCCCGCTCAGGTTCTTGAAGTAAGAAGTCGATATTCCGGCGTTGAGACTCAGGGTAGGCATCAGGGATCCTTTCGTGACATCATAAGCGTTTCTGCTCGTCGTAAGCAGCAGTTGAGCGTTCAGTGCCTTCGGATTTGTGGAGAGTGCCATTGAATATATGTTTTCGGCCGATTCGCTGAGATTTATTGTCGGTAATGCTGTATAAGTGGTATCGATGTCAAGCGGCTCGTCTACAGGAAGGTTCATGGCTGATTTCAGTGAAAGCATAGCCTGAGCGAACATATTCCGCTGATGCACCAACGCATATCTGTCGTTGGCGACTGTCGCCTCTGCCTGCGCTACGTCAGGAGCTCCCTTGATCCCTAATTCCTCCTGGGTCGTGGTGAGTGTAAGCATCCCTTCGCTCTGTCGGAGCCTGTCTTCAGCGATTCGGATTGAATGCTGATAGTAGAATGCGTCTGCGAATGCCATCATTGCGGCGATGGCGCTGTCGTCGCGCTGCATCTCCACAGCGTTGACATATCTTTTCCTTTCGTTTCGGGCTTGTTTGAATCGGTTGATTGTCTGGCCGCCGTCAAAGACCATGATGGAAGCGTAGATACCATATCCGTTATTGAACGTCGTAACGTCGTTGTAGGTATTGGTTTCGGGATCGATGTTTCGTCCCCAGCTGAACTGGGAGCCGACCTGCGCCGATACAGACGGGAAGAAATCGGCTATCGCCTGATTGCGTGTAGCGGTGGCCGATTCAAGGTCCCATTTAGCCCTGACAACGGAAGAGGCATGTATTGCTGCGTAAGACATGCACCTCTCCATCGTCCATGGCTCCTGGGCCGATGCGGTAATAACTACAGTGATTGCTATTGTCGTAAAAATATTCTTCATAACGATTATATACTTTCAATCAGCGTGCCAAAAATGTAAAGGTTTGATCTGTAGTTTATAAGCTTAAGGAGAATAGGCGAGAGTGTAAAGAAATCATACACTATGCTGTCAAGAATTCATACGTTGAGCCCATATCGCTGAATACATTATCAATGAAAGTAGTTGGTCATGTTATGATTGTACTCCAGTGTAGACTATGTGCCTGTTCATAGAAGTTGTTTGAATTATCGAGATGATTTTTAAATTTCATTTTTGAGGAGACAGTCTTTTTTATTATCTTTGCATTCAAAAAAGATACGACTTTTTAGTCTTTCATGGATATACGCAAATCAGTAAAACCTGAAAATCTAAAATATGATTGATTTTTTCTGGCTCCTGCTTGGAATAGCTTTGATAATTTTCGCTGCCAACTGGCTTACGGATGGTGCAGCTTCGATTGCCCGCAGATTCGGCATCAGTGATCTTGTGGTAGGCTTGACTGTTGTCGCTTTCGGAACTTCGACACCGGAACTTTCGATAAGTATCGTCTCTGCTCTTCAGGGAAATGCCCCCATGGCCATCGGAAACGTGGTGGGTAGCAATATTTTCAATATCCTCGTCATCATAGGCGCAGTTGCCCTTATAAGGCCCATAAAGGTCGAGAGATCTTTGATGGTTAATGATATCGGGCTGGTGGTACTCTCTGCGTTGGCGCTTCTCGTCATCGGATATGGCGATGTGCTTGGCGATACAAAGGTAAACATAGTCTCCAGAGTCAACGGAATACTGCTGCTGCTCTTCTTCGCAATATTCCTGCGCTATACTTTCTCTCAGGCTAAGACAGGAGAATATGCCGATGACCCTGCCGCTTCTAAAGGCTCGAAGCGAAAAGAGATTCCTGTCTGGCGCTCATTGCTTCTCGTCGCAGCTGGATTGGCAGGACTTGTATATGGAGGAGACCGTTTTGTCGCGGGAGCATCGGGTGTGGCTATGTCGCTTGGAATGAGCGAGGCAGTAGTTGGCCTTACAATAGTGGCTGCCGGAACTTCACTACCTGAGCTCGCAGCTTCCATTGCAGCCGCGGTAAAGGGGAATTCAGGAATTGCTGTCGGCAATGTGATTGGAAGCAATATCTTCAATATCTTTCTCGTCCTCGGATCCGCAGCCACAATCCGCCCTCTGCCATTTGGAGGCATAACTCATTTTGACCTTCTGGTAATGACCGGTGCTTCATTGGTCTTTTGGCTTTTCTGCTGGAAGTTCGGAAAGCGCACTATAACCCGTCCTGAGGGAGCCATTCTTTTAGCCTTTTATATTGCATACATAGTGTATCAGGTCAATTCTATCTCAGGATAGATTTTAAATTAGATATAAAAATAAAGTTGCCGAATCAAATATCCGATTCAGCAACCTGATTTATATAGGTTTATCAGTTAACCCCCTTTTCAATATTTCGATGTCGAAGGCATAAAGAGTTGCTCGATAGCCGCTGCCACTGCAGCAGCGTCATCAGAGTCTGATGCGATGCCTACTCCGTCTGTTACCCAAGTATGGGGGAGAAAGTGGCGTATTGACTCACGTACTTTGTCGTGTCCTGTGCCGTCATGGTTAATTACAGGCACCACACGCTTCCCTCCGAAATCATATTCATCGAAGAATGTGTAGACGGCCATCGGCACGTCGTCATACCAGTTTGGAGCTACTACTACGATATACTTGTAGTCTTGCATCTTGCCAACTTTGTCTACTACAGCAGGACGGGTGCGGTTTTCCTTTTCAAGTTTTGTCACTGTCTCAAACGTTGCCTTATCCTCGGGATAAGTCTCGACCGGTGTGATGGCGTATTCCGTAGAATCATGTCCTTTTTCTTTCAAGGCGGCAACTACCTGATCAGCGATTTTCTTACTGCCTGACGTTTCCTTGCCCTTCTGGATGAAATATGCCACAAGGATTTTATCTGCATGAAGTTTTGTGCCTTCCATAATTTGTGTTTTAGATTAAAGTGTTGTTAATAATGTTAAGGATTCCGGAATGGCTCAGTGAGTTCTTCCTGATTTCCTATGTTAAAACACCCGAACCCCTGTTACGGTTTATTCAGACCTCATTCTTCATGCTTCCCAAAGGTGTCACATATCTTGTCGATCTGATTCTTTATCTGTCCCGTAATCATTATCTTCTTAGTTTAGCTGCATAATATAAGAAAAAAACGATTGCATAAAATTTCCGAATTTCAACGATTTTTATTAATTTTGCAGTTTGTTAGAGGCGGTACGTGAATTTGCATCTCGGCATCGTCTGATACAAACAGAAAATACAACCCATTCAGCTGATTATGAAAACTAACGTAGCAGTTTTTTTCGGTGGCAGAAGCGTGGAGCATGAGATATCCGTCATCTCTGCCCTGCAGGCCATCAGTGCGTTCAATCAGGAAAAATACAACATAGTTCCGATATACATTTCGAAGCAAGGTCGCTGGTATACAGGCGACAATCTGCTCAACATACGCAACTACCGAGACATGAATACCCTAGTTGCCAATGCGGAAGAGGTCTTCATGCGTCCGGAATACGGTGATTTCAATCTTTACCGTGTAAACACCAAAGGAGGTATCTTCTCAAAGAAAGACCCGGTGGTCACCGAACTCCATGTTGCGATTCCCGTTCTTCATGGCACCAACGGCGAAGATGGAGTGTTCGAAGGTCTGCTCGAAACCATCGGTATTCCTTTCGCCGGCTGCAACACCCTCAGTTCCGCCAACGGTATGGATAAGATCACAATGAAGATGATTCTACGCGAATGCGGAGTGCCGGTGGTAAACTATGTATGGTTCACCGACAAGGAATGGAGCCGCAAGCGCGATGAACTCATAGAGCGTATTGAGTCCAAGATCGGTTATCCCGTCATAGTGAAGCCCGCCAACCTCGGTTCGAGTGTAGGAATAGGGAAAGCTGCTGATCGTCGAGAGCTTATTGAAAAGGTCGATACAGCAAGCCGTTTCTCCCAGCGAATCATAGTCGAGCATATGCTTGAGAAGATGAAAGAGATCAACTGCTCCGTACTCGGCGACTGTGATGACTATCAGCCATCCGTGTGCGAGGAACCGATATCTAAGGGCGATTTCCTCAGCTATGATGAGAAATACCGTGGCGGTAACGAAGGAATGGCAGCCAGCGAGAAGCGTATTCCAGCCGATCTTCCGAAAGATGTGGCTGAAAGAGTACAGCATCTTGCCTGTGAAACATTCCGAGTGCTGTCATGTCATGGTGTTAGCCGTGTTGATGTCATGATAGATGAGAAAGACGGTCAGATCTATGTCAATGAAATCAATACTATCCCCGGTTCTCTTTCATACTACCTCTGGGAGGCTACAGGTATAAAGTTTTCCGACCTTATGGACCGTCTTGTTCAGCTCGCCCTCAAACGCAAACGCGAAGTAGAACGCAAGACATTCAGCTATGACCGCAACATCTTCGCTCTCGGAGGCGGTGGAAAAGGTGGAGTCAAAGGAGCTAAAGGAGCAAAATTCTAACGACAAAGTTAAACGTACTAACGCATAACGCACAACGCAAATATGAAAAAATTCACTGAATATTCAACCCCGCTCAATCTTTCCAATGTCAACAAGGATATCCTTGAGCTTTGGGACCGCCATAATCTCTTCGAGACATCGATGGATGTACGCAAGGGATGTCCTACGTTCGTCTTTTTCGAAGGTCCTCCGTCGGCCAATGGTATGCCCGGCATACACCATGTGATGGCGCGTACCATCAAAGATATATTCTGTCGCTATAAAACCATGAAGGGTTTCCACGTGAAGCGTAAGGCCGGATGGGATACCCATGGCCTCCCTGTGGAACTCGGAGTGGAGAAGACTCTCGGTATCACCAAGGAAGACATCGGAAAGAAAATCTCTGTGGAGGAATACAACGCCGCCTGTCGTAGAGAGGTGATGAAATACACAAAGGAATGGACTGACCTTACACATAAGATGGGTTATTGGGTTGATCTTGACAATCCTTATATCACGTACGACAACGCTTATATCGAATCCGTATGGTGGCTTCTCCGTCAGCTCTACGATAAGGGTTATCTCTATAAAGGATATACCATCCAGCCTTATTCTCCGGCTGCAGGTACAGGCCTGTCAAGCCACGAGCTCAACCAGCCCGGATGTTACCGAGATGTGAAAGATACCACAGCAACGGCTCTTTTTAAGGTTCTTGATCCTAAAGAGGAGATGGCGGGATGGGGTGATCCTTACTTTATGGCATGGACCACCACTCCCTGGACCCTCCCGTCTAACACAGCCTTGTGCGTAGGTCCAAAATTCGACTATGTGGCTATCCGAACATATAATCCCTATACAGGCACGCCAATAACAGTCGTTATGGCTGAAGTGCTCGTTCCTTCTTACTTCAAGGCTGAAGGTGCAAAAACTCCTCTTGCTGACTATAAACATGGCGACAAAGTGCTTCCTTATGAGATTGTAGGAAAATGGAAAGGATCCGACCTCGTAGGCATGCGCTATGCGCAGCTGATGCCCTGGGTGAAACCTACTGAGAAGGTCAATGAGTTCGCTGCAGATTTCATTAAGGAATATGCCGCCGCTCATCCGGAAAAATGTTATGAGGTTGGAACTGATCGCTTTGTCGAGATCGCCGAAGAGGCCTTCCGCGTCATTCCGGGCGACTATGTGACCACTGAAGATGGTACTGGAATCGTTCACATTGCTCCCACATTCGGTGCCGACGACGCAAAGGTTGCCAAGGCTGCCGGCATTCCAGCGCTATTCATGGTCAATAAGAGAGGGGAGACCCGCCCTATGGTGGATCTTACCGGTAAATACTATACACTTGATGAACTCGCACAAGAATTCATTGATAAGTGTGTCGATGTAGAGCTATACAGCAAACATGCCGGAGACTATGTGAAGAACGCTTATGATCCGAAGTTTAACGAGGGCGGCAAATACGACGAGGGAGCCGCTTCAAAGGCCGAAGATCTTAATGTAGTGCTCTGTATGGAGATGAAGATGGCAGGTCAAGCTTTCAGCATCGCTAAGCATGTGCACAATTATCCCCATTGCTGGCGTACTGATAAACCTGTGCTTTACTATCCTCTCGACAGCTGGTTTATCCGCACTCCTGAGGCACGTGAACGTCTTATTGAACTTAATAAGACTATCAAGTGGAAACCGGAGTCGACCGGTTCGGGCCGTTTCGGTAAATGGCTTGAAAACGTTCAGGACTGGAACCTCAGCCGCTCACGCTATTGGGGAACTCCGCTTCCTATCTGGCGTACGGAAGACGGCAGGGAGGAAATCTGCATCGGAAGCTATCAGGAACTCTACGACGAGATAGAGAAGGCCGTCAAGGCTGGCGTGATGTCTGAGAATCCATTCGCAGCAAAGGGTTTCAAGCCCGGCGACTACTCCAAAGAGAACTACGACAAGATAGATCCGCACCGTCCCTACGTTGACGATATCACCCTTGTGTCGGCGAGCGGAAAGCCAATGAAGAGAGAGCTCGACCTAATCGACGTATGGTTTGATTCGGGCGCGATGCCGTATGCTCAGTGTCACTATCCCTTCGAGAACAAGGAGGCTCTTGATAGCCATGAGATCTATCCGGCCGACTTCATCGCGGAGGGTGTCGACCAGACACGCGGATGGTTCTTCACGCTTCACGCTATTGCCGGCATGGTATTCGATTCTGTAAGCTATAAGGCAGTGATTTCCAATGGTCTTGTGCTTGACAAGAACGGCAACAAGATGAGCAAGCGTCTCGGCAACGCCATTGATCCTTTCGGAAATATCGAGAAGTTCGGAAGTGATCCCGTGCGCTGGTATATGATCTCTAACTCTTCTCCCTGGGACAATCTTAAGTATGACGAAGATGGAGTGACAGAAGTAAGCCGTAAGCTTTTCTCAACGCTCTACAACACTTATAAATTCTTCGCTCAGTATGCTAATGTAGATGGTTTCACCGGCGATGAGATGCAGGTGCCCGTATCGGAACGTCCGGAAATTGATCGTTGGGTGCTCTCGCTCCTCAATACCCTTGTGTCGGAAGTGGAGAGAGACCTTGACGATTATGAGCCCACAAAAGCGGCCCGCGCCATAGAGACTTTTGTCAACGATAATCTCTCCAACTGGTATGTCCGTCTCAACCGCAAGCGTTTCTGGGCAGGTGAAATGGATACCGATAAACTTGCTGCTTATCAGACTCTTTATACCTGTCTGAAGACTGTGGCTCTTCTCATGGCACCTTTTGCTCCCTTCTATGCCGACCGTCTCTACACTGACCTTAACGGTGTTTCCGATGAAGCTGACGGATATGCATCGGTGCATCTTGCGGATTTTCCTGTCAGTGATTCCACATTAGTAGATCCAGCGCTCGAACGTCGCATGGCACTCGCACAGATCGCCACTTCTCTTGTGCTCGCTCTGCGTCGTAAGGTCAATATCAAAGTTCGCCAGCCGCTCAGTCAGCTGCTTATGCCAGCTATTGATTCTGCCCAGAAGTCTGACTTCGAGGCTATAGCTCCTCTGGTGGCTGCAGAAGTGAATGTGAAGGAAGTGAAGATAGTAGATAATGAGGAGTCCGGACTCGTGAAGAAAGTTAAGGCAGATTTCAAGAAGCTCGGTCCTCGTTATGGAAAGGTTATGAAAGCCTTAGGCAAGGCAATCACAGCCATGACCGCTGAGCAGATCTCCGAACTGGAAAGGGAGGGACATATCGCTTTCGCTGAAATTGAAGGAAATCCGGTGGTTACGCTCGACGATGTTGAGATTATTCCAGAAGATGTACCCGGATGGCTTGTGGCCAATGAGGGCAATGTCACAGTGGCTCTCGATGTGACCGTTACCGATGCGCTACGCAACGAAGGTCTCGCTCGCGAACTCATCAACCGCATTCAGAATATTCGTAAGGAATCAGACTTCGCTATCACCGACAGGGTGAAGATTGTTCTTTCAGATTCTTCTGAAGTTAAGGCCTGTCATGACGAATACAGGGATTATATCGCTTCTCAGGTGCTTGCAGATTCCATCGTTATCTCATCTGAGGTCCCGGAGCCAGTAAGAGAACTTGATATAGACGGTTTGAAGATTCTCGCCAACGTTGTGCGCTGAAAGGATATGACAGACAAATATATCAATAAAGCCACCCGCCCCTCCGTGCTTACCACGGGGTGGCTGGTGACGATTGTTATGCTGCTGATTGTCGTGTTTGATCAGGCTGTGAAGTTTTATGTCAAGACGCACTTTTATCTCGGAGAAGCATATGAGGTGTTTCCATGGTTTCAGATTAAGTTTATTGAAAACAATGGGATGGCTTTCGGCATGGAACTTTTTAATAAGTTTATCCTCACTTTCGGGCGTATCGCAGCTGTCGTATTTTTCATTTGGTTCATAAAGAAGACCTTGTCGCTTGTAAATCTCCGCAAGGGATTTTTTATAGCCTGTGCTTTGATCACAGCCGGGGCTGCAGGGAATATTTTCGACTGTGTGTTCTATGGAGAGATATTCAATAATCCTTTTCCCCCTGAGCATGCTGTCCTTTTCCCGCCCGGGGGTGGTTATGCCGGATGGTTTGAGGGTAGAGTAGTCGATATGCTCTATTTCCCGTTTTTTTCTTTCACATGGCCTTCGTGGATACCGGGTTTAGGTGGAAAGGAATATGAATTCTTCCAGTATATCTTTAACATTGCTGATGCTTCGATCTGTGTGGGAGTAGCGCTTCTAATCATATTCTTCTCTTCTGACTGCTCAAAGGCATTCAATGCGGTCTTTGACAATAAGGATAAGAAGAACGCTGATAAATAAGACTTATTCATGATAAAGAGATACCTATCCATATTTGCAATTGTCGCAATTCTCGGTGCGGGTTGCTCTAAGCGGCCTAAAGGAATACTCAGCGAGGATAAGATGGCAGCCGTCATGGCCGACATTCAGATAGCAGAGGCCTACGACCGAGCTGGAGATGCCGCATCTTATCTTCACGGACGTGACAGGGAGATGCTGGGCAGGGGTATACTTAAGTATCATGGAGTCTCGCCGGAGGAGATGGACAGTACGCTTGCCTGGTATGGCAGGAATATGGATGAATATCCGAAGCTCTATAAGAAAGTAGATGCTGAGCTGAGCAAAAGGCAACTGAAATATGCAAGAGCGGCAGGGGAGTCGGACAATGAAGGCTCCGCTGCCGATCTCTGGCCTTACAGCAGGCATTATGTAATTGATAAGAACTCATTGACTGATGGTATTATTGCCAGTATTCCTGCGATCGACCTTCAGCCCGGATCAAAAATTACATGGAAGATGTCGGTCGACGGAGCTACTTCACGTAATCTTACGCTCGGAGTGGATTACACAGACGGCAGTTCGGAGGTGTATAGACAGACTAACCGAGGCTATGAAAAATTAGTGGAAGTGTCGCTCCAGACAGATTCTCTACTTGAGGTCAGCAGAATATTCGCTACCGCTGATTTCGAATATTCCAATCCTCGGGTCTTTATCGACAGTGTGCAACTCAATCATCTTCCTTTTAGTAGAGAAGAATACAATAAGCATGGTTTTCAGCGTTCCATCCGACCTGCCGGACATAAGATCGTTCTTCCTCCCGATACTTCTACAAATTCAAGCAGTGTGCCGGAAGCTATGATTTCTAAACCTTCTTCGTCTACTGAAAACAGTCGTGGCGTAAGCACACGTCTGTAGCGGTTGAAATAGCTTCCATATACCCAATACCATTCTTCATAAGCCACTTTATCCCATGACTTGAAAGCTCTGTGAATCTCAAAGACCTTGCTTTGCGATACCCGGCTTACAAGCTTCCTGCCATCTGTCATAGTGCAAAGGCAAACTATAGAATGAGCTTTGGCTGAGTCACTTTCAAGTTCTTCTTTAGAGCATTTATGGCTCACTGTGATATGCCGTCCGAAATTTCTATTGATCTCATTCATAAAATTCCGGAAATGTTTTCCATGGCTTGATGTATCTTTTATTTTCCTGAAATGTATCAGGTAGTGGATCATTTCATGAATCACCACGTCTTCCAATACTTTTTCCTGAAGGTCATAACGGTTGCTTAGTGTAAGGTGGTAAGTTAGTCTGTTCTTTCCAAAGAGTGAAGTATTGGATTGCGCCTTAAACTGACCCATAAATGATCTTGCAGAAGAAATATGCATCCGTGGTGTGGGCAGTTCATCATTAAATATCGTGTGGTTGAATAGGACAAAGCGATTTTCTAAAAATTCAAGTGAAGCTTTCATTTCAATTGTTTTCGGTTGATTGCGTAAGCCCCGGACGCAAGTAAAAGCATCCAGATCGCTACTCCCCAGAGAGGGGTCTGATATTCTATTACAAATTCCGTGCCACAAGATAGCCATTCCACGCTTCTGAGAAGCAGATCATATCCATGGTCTAATAGGCTGCCTATCCAATCCAATTCAATCCCCAAAGTCAGCAAGGTTACGAAGAATACCGCAATAGAGAGATATATCGGAAGAATGGGCAGTAAAAGAAGATTGGATGGAAGAAACATAAGCGGCACTTGTGAGAAATAATAAGACGTCAGCACCCATGAGGCAGCTGTGGCAATCATGGTTGCAATCAAAGATCCGCTTATATAATATAATAACGGATGGTTTCGGTGGTCTATTGGATTAAGTCTCGATGCAAAGGCAATCAGAGCTCCCACGCATACTACACTTAACTGAAAACCTGCATCGAAAAGAGCGTAAGGATCAACAAGCAGTATCAGCAAACATGCGGAGCATAGTGCATTACCTGCGAAATTTTTCCGTTCAGCAATTATTCCAATAAATGCAAAAGTCGTCATTATGCAGGCTCTGACAGAGGAGTAAGCCAGGCCGGTGACCGCTGCATAAAGCCAGAGTATGATAATGGCACCCCAGTATCCCCATTTGTATCGTCCGGTCAATTTCAGAGGCCACATCACAAGAAGCAGGAATCCGGCGAGAATACCGATATGAAGACCGCTCAATGCAAGAACATGAGCCATGCCTCCGTTAGCAAAAGTAAGTCTCGTCTGGTCGTCAAGACCTGTCTTATCACCCATAAGGATTGCATTGAGAAAGTCCGCGGTAGGTCTCTTTATGTGACTTTTTTCAATTGTTTTCTCTATCTTTTCCCTGAGATCGATGAAGAAGTATCGTAACCCCGAGCTTCTTCCGACAACTTCGATTTTATTAGGTATTATTCTCCCCGTATAAAGGACTCCTGCAGCCTTCATCATTGGCTTTATCCTTTGGCCTATTTCAGTGGTATCTGAAGAAATGTCCTTAAGATATGCGGTTGGAATCCTGATCACGTCGCCCGGAGATAATTCTTTAACTCCGCTTCTTATTCTTGCTCTGGCTCCGTTAGTCCCGTCAATTATAACATCTATTCTTTCACCATAGGTCTTAGTCAGGACAGTTGTCACTTCGCAAATCAACGAGTCGGGCTTGATACCTCCAAAAGCTTTCTCGAGATCAAGCGGTCTGTTTAGTGACTCGTCAGTCAATCCTATTCCCAAGAAGAGCAGAAACGACCATACTACATGTAATTTTCCGAGACGAAATGCGGATATCGGATTTTTGGAAGCCTTAAGTATAATTAAATAAAGTAAGAGGGCGATAGCTATAAGAATTCCGCCCCACCACCAAGATGACCGGCATCCTGCAGATATAGCTATGCCTATAGCCAATGAGAGCGTTGGAATCAGAGGGCCTTTAAGCATTTACTCTCTTATTCTTGATCATTCCAGATCTTCCAGGCTCCGACAGCCTGCAGACGCAACATCTCAAGTCCGTTGCTGACGACGCATCCATGAGCCTTGCATATTTTCATGAATAGTGTCTCGGCCGGGTTGTAGACAAGATCGTAGCATATCTGTCCTTCATGCAGATATTGATATGGGAAAGGAGCTGCGGTATTAATATCCGGACTTGTGCCGAGAGGGGTACAGTTTACAATTACCCTGGCACCGCATACCAACTCAGGAGTCAATTCTCCGTAAGATAGACAATTTTCTCGATGTGTTCTGCCTACAAGCTGAGTGTCGAAGCCCAGATTGCTCATCGACCATACAATCGCTCTGGAAGCTCCACCTGTGCCAAGAATCAGAGCGAACGGTTTATTCCCGTTGTTATTAAAATCATAACCGGAAGATTTCAGCACCTGCTTCATTGATAATGAAAAACCATAGGCATCCGAGTTGTAGCCTTTTAACCAATATGAATCACAGTCCTCATCACGATTTATCTTGATTACATTGACGGCACCAATCTCCTTAGCCTCTTCACTGAGTTCATCAAGATACTTAATCACGTCTACTTTATATGGTATCGTGACATTCAATCCTCTGAGCATTGGATGACTATCAATAAGTTCTGGGAGCAGATCTATGCTTTCAAGTGGAAACAGTTCATAACTCGCATCTATTCCTTCATTCTTGAATTTCTCGTTAAAATACCTGGCGGAAAAGGAGTGTCCCAATACCTTACCTATAAGTCCGAATTCATTTCTTACCATATGACAACTCTTTCTTCTTTTTTTCTCCACATTTTATCTCCATCCTCAATACCGAAGGCTTCATGAAACTGATCGATGTTGCGCAGTGTCGCGTTAGTTCGAAGCATTCCGAGAGAATGAGGATCCGTCTTTGTTCGAAGCCGGATCTCCTCGTCCCTGATATTGTCGGCCCAAACATTGGCATAAGCGATATAGAATCTTTGCAAAGGACTGAACCCTTCAATATCTTCCATAGGTTTATCCTTCATGTTCTCGAGATAGGCTGTCAGTGCTATTCTCAGTCCTCCCTGATCAGCAATATTCTCTCCAAGTGTAAATCGGCCGTTGGCATTTACGCCTGGAAGCACCTCGATGGAATCGAACTGCTCTACGAGTTTATCGGCAAGAGCCTTGAAGCGTTCGGCATCTTCCGGAGTCCACCATTCTGACAGATTTCCGTTCTTGTCAAACTGTCTTCCGCTGTCGTCAAATCCATGTGTCATCTCATGCCCGATCACTACTCCTATAGCTCCATAGTTTAGAGCGTCGTCGGCAGTAGGATCGAAATAGGGGGGCTGGAGGATCGCCGCCGGAAAACATACCTCATTGGTAGTAGGATTATAATATGCGTTAACTGTCTGGGGAGTCATGTGCCATTCCTCCTTGTCTACCGGTTTGTTCATCTTTGAATAGTTGTCTTTGACGAACCATTTAGATGCTTCAAGCACATTCTCGAGATATGACTTACTTGGATCTATGTGTATCTCCGAATAATCTTTCCATTTGTCAGGATAACCTATCTTGACCTTGAATGTGGATAGCTTTTCCATTGCTTTTGCTTTGGTCTCGTCGCTCATCCATGGAAGGTCCTCAATGTGTTTTCCCAATGATTTACGCAGGTTTTCAACGAGCTTCAGCATATACTCCTTATTTTCCTCCGGAAAATATTTCTCTACATAGAGTTTCCCTACTGCTTCCCCGAGCATAGAGTTGGGAATCGCCATGGCTCGTTTCCAACGTGGTTCGAGTTCTTCCTTCCCGCTCATAACTCTATCATAGAAGTCGAAACTTGCATTGATGAAATCATCGCTGAGAAGATTTGTAGCGTCATTGACCGATTCAAAAGTCATATAATCCTTAATCTCCTGAGAAGTCAAGGTCTTAATATAGCTTGTTATGAACTCTGTGAATGCCGGATTGGCAAAATTTGCCTTGTCTACACCCTCAAGTCCAAGCAGATTAAAATAAGTATCCCAGTCAAATTTAGAAAATCGGGATCTTATTTCATCCATGTTCATAATATTGTAACGCTTTCTTGGGTCTCTCCTGTCTTCTCTCGTCATCTTATTGCGGGCGAATTCAGTCTCAAGCTTTATCACGGCGTTCCATACCCTCTCTTGTGCTTCCTCGTCATATCCTATAAGCTCCATCATTCGTTTGACATATTTACGGTAGGCTGCGAGGATTTCATCATTGCGGTCGTTTTTTTCAAGATAGAAATCACGGTCACCGAGACCTAAACCCACTTCTCCGATATGCAGGATATTCATGTCTGAGTTCATAGCGTCGGTGCCTACGCCACTTCCGAAAAAGCTGCTTCCGATACCTGAATGTTGCCAGGCAAGAAGTTCCTCGATTCTGGAAGTGTCTGCATTGGATATTCGGGCAAGAATTGGCTTAAGAGGAGAGGCACCTTCTTCATTGAGTCGCTTTTCATCCATTCCCATAGAATATAGGTCTCCTACCTTTTGTGCCACAGTGCCGACAGTTTTTGCATCCTCGTTCTTCGACAGGTTGACTATGAGTTCCTTGAGTTGTTTACGAGCATTTTCACGTAGAAGGTCGAACATCCCAAATCTTGAATATTCCGCCGTCAACGGATGCTTTTTCTTCCATCCGCCGCATGCATAAAGAAAAAAATCTTCCTTAGGGGAGACGGTTATATCTATATTGCTCTTATCTATGCCATGTAATGTCTTGCCCATTTCTACTAAATTATTCCAGATAAATCGTTTAACAAAAAAGCACTCATACTACTGCTGATCACTTATCACTTCAACTCCTCAAGCTCCATCGTTGCGAGTTCCCATATCGACATGCCGTTTTCAAGATCTTTTTGTGCCTTGGCATAGGCGTCAAGTGTTTCCTTCGACGTGTCTCCTGCGGCTATCTTATCTTCGATATCTTTCTGAAGTGTCTCAAGACGTGTGATTTCCGTCTCTGCATCCTTAACCTTCTTTTCTGCTTTTTTCAAGATTTTCTCCTTTGCTTTCTGTTCTGCATATGAGAGTTTAGGCGTATTTTGCGGTTGGGATTCATCACTCCTCCAAGGTTTCGGAGTGTCTTCCTGAGTAGAGACTGCTTCTTGCTGTTTACCTGTCGGAGATTTCGTAAGTTCGAGATCTCGAAGATTATCAAGATTTTTTGATCGCAGGAAGTCATAGATTCCACCCAAGTTCTCCCTGACCTTTCCTCCACCGAATTCATATACCTTTTCCACAAGCCCGTCAAGGAAGTCGCGGTCATGACTTACCACGATCACGGTGCCGTCGAAGTCTTTGATAGCATCCTTTAGAATATCCTTTGTCTTAAGATCAAGATGATTGGTGGGCTCATCAAGAATAAGGAAGTTGACCGGTTCAAGAAGTAGTTTGATCATTGCAAGCCGGGTCTTCTCACCTCCCGAAAGCACTTTCACCTTCTTGTCAGACGCTTCTCCTCCGAACATGAATGCCCCCAGGATATCGCGTATCTTGAGACGTATATCTCCGACCGCAACATTGTCGATGGTCTCGAACACCGTCAGCTCCTCATCAAGCAGCTGAGCCTGATTTTGTGCGAAATATCCAATCTTTACATTGTGCCCGAGCTTAAGCATACCGGTATGGTCTATTTCTCCCATGATACATTTCACAAGAGTAGACTTTCCTTCTCCATTCTTGCCCACGAAAGCTACTTTCTCGCCTCTTCGAATCCTGAAATCAGCGTGGTCAAACACCTGATGGTCGCCGTATGCTTTCCCGACGTCTTCAAGAATCAAAGGGAAATCTCCCGACCGAGGTGCCGGCGGAAACTTCAGTCTAAGACGGGTGTTGTCTACTTCGTCCACCTCTATCGGAACGATTTTCTCAAGCTGCTTGATACGGCTCTGCACTTGAATTGCCTTTGTCGCCTGATAGCGGAAGCGTTCGATGAAAGCCTTTATGTCAGCTATCTGCTTTTGCTGGTTTTCATAGGCACGCATCTGCTGTTCAACCCGTTCTTTTCTCAATTCGGTATACGGAGTGTAGCTCACTTTATAGTCATATGCCTTTCCGCACGAAATTTCGATAGTACGTCGAGTGACATTATCAAGAAATGCGCGGTCATGGCTGACAAGCATGACAGCTCTGGCTTTCGTCTGCAGAAACTGTTCGAGCCATTGGATTGATTCTATGTCGAGATGGTTGGTTGGCTCGTCGAGCAGAAGCAGGTCCGGTTTCTGAAGAAGTATCTTTGCAAGCTCTACCCGCATGCGCCAGCCTCCTGAGAATTCAGAAGTAGGACGGTCGAAGTCTTCTCTACTGAAACCAAGACCCATGAGGGTCTTTTCGACTTCCGCTTCCATATTGTCAGCACCCTCCATAGCGAGTCTGTCGTTGAGATATTCGATATCTTCAATCAGTTTGGCATACGACTCGCTTTCATAATCGGTGCGGGTGGCAAGCTGGTTGTTGAGATCATCCAGACGGGCCTTATGTTCGTCTATGTGGGCGAATGCCTTTCGTGCTTCGTTTATTATGGAAGTGTCATCTGCGAGCTTCATCTGCTGGGGAAGATAGCCGATAGTGACTTCCGAAGGTTTTGAGACAGTTCCGGAAGTGGGCTGCTGGAGGCCGGCGATTATCTTGAGCAAGGTTGATTTACCCGCCCCGTTTTTACCTGCCAGACCTATTTTGTCGGTCTTGTTTATGACGAAACTAACGTCCGTAAATATCGGACGTGCGGAAAATTCCATTGTCAGGTCGTTGACACTTACCATATTGGAGAAGTTGGATTGTAAGGTTGAAGGGTTATGAAGATTTGGAGTATGACATACATTTATGCATTATGCATTTCTTCATGGTAATTTATCGCCGCATTCATAAACGACATGAAAAGCGGATGAGGATTAAGGACAGTGCTTGAATATTCAGGATGATACTGAGTTCCTATCATCCAGCGCTTACCTGGAATCTCCACTATTTCCACGAGACCGGACTGCGGATTCTCGCCTACGCATCGCATACCCGCAGCTTCAAATTCCTTGCGATAGGAATCATTGAATTCATAGCGGTGACGATGACGCTCCCTGATATCAGTTTTCCCATATGCCTGAGCAGCGAGACTTCCCTCCGCGAGACGGCAGTCGTATGCTCCGAGACGCATTGTGCCACCCATATCAGAAATATGTTTCTGCTCCTCCATCATGTCGATTACGTTGTGCTTGGTAGATGGATCCATCTCAACGCTGTTGGCGTCAGCATATCCGAGCAAGTTGCGGGCGAACTCAATCACCATGCACTGCATTCCGAGACAAATGCCGAAGGTCGGCACGTCATTCTCCCTGCACCATTTCAATGCAACGAATTTTCCCTCGATACCACGGTTCCCAAATCCCGGAGCAATGATGACTCCGTCGAGCCCTGCCATCATTTCATCTACGTTTTCATCTGTAAGTTTTTCGCTGTGAATATACTTCAACCTGAGTTTATGATGGCAATATGTCGCCGCCTGGAACAATGACTCATTGATCGATTTATAAGCATCCTGAAGTTCAACGTATTTTCCTACAAGTCCGATGAAGACTTCTTTCTCAGCGGTGTTTATCTTTTCTACGAAATCGAGCCATGGTTTCAATAATGGCTCACCATAGACCGGGACATGCATCTTGCGAAGTACGATCTCGTCCATGTTCTGACTATGAAGCATCAATGGCACTTCATATATGCTTGGACAATCAAGCGATTGAATCACAGCATCTTTAGCTACGTTACAGAACTGGGCAATCTTTGTCCTCATCCCTTCAGGAATATCATGCTCTGTGCGGAGCACAAGGATATCCGGCTGGATTCCGAGTTGCTGAAGCTGCTTCACCGAATGCTGCGTAGGTTTTGTCTTGAGCTCTTTTGCTGCATGTAGATAAGGCACGTAGGTCAGATGCACACAGAGAGCGCTATCGCCTAATTCCCAGCGGAGCTGACGTACGGCTTCGAGGAAAGGGAGAGATTCTATGTCTCCGACTGTACCGCCGATTTCAGTGATAATAAAATCAAATTTACCGGTGTCTCCGAGAAGTTTGACGTTTCGCTTTATCTCATCAGTGATATGAGGAATGATCTGAACTGTCTTGCCCAGATAGTCGCCGTGACGTTCCTTTTCTATTACGTTCTTGTATATGCGTCCTGTTGTCACATTATTCGCTCGCGATGTCGGTACATTCGTAAAACGCTCATAGTGGCCTAAGTCAAGGTCAGCTTCATGGCCATCTTCTGTGACGTAACATTCGCCGTGTTCGTAGGGATTAAGGGTACCCGGGTCAATGTTGATATAGGGATCGAACTTCTGTATTGTGACCCGATAGCCGTGTGCGTTTAGCAGACAGGCGAGAGATGAGGATATGATTCCCTTTCCAAGTGAAGAGACCACGCCTCCCGTAACAAAAATGTATTTTGTCTCCATGCTGATATATTTTAATCAGTATGCAAAATTACTATTTTTTTCAGAAATACGCAAGAAGTAATGCTGTATAGTTGTTACGTTATTATAAACTACATCTAATTTCAAGTTTTTTATCCGATATATTCTAACTATAATGACTTATAAAATCAAAAGCAGAGCAGTATTCGCATCTCGTTTTGCCGCAGTGGCTACAACGGTTGGATCGTCGGTAGGATTGGGAAATATATGGCGTTTCCCTTATGAGGCGGGAGAATGTGGAGGCGGAGCATTCTTGCTTTTCTATGTGGGATTTGTATGTCTGCTTGGCGTGCCGCTTCTTTGTGCAGAGTTCTGTATGGGCCGTGGTACTCGTTCTAATGTAGTGGGGGCATATCGAAAACTTGAAGGAGGCAGGCCTTGGCATATTGTTGGCTATTTGGGTGTTTTAGCGTCCGTGCTTATTCTTAGTTTCTATTCGGTGGTTGCCGGTTGGACTTTGGAATATCTGGTACAGTCTGTGGGAGCGGCAACATCACTCTCATCCGGTTTGGACGCACATTCAGAGTTTGTCTCTCTTACGTCGGGGTGGCGTCCTACACTGTGGACAGTGATTTTTTCAGCTGTCAATTATATAGTACTCTCTGGTGGAGTAAAACGTGGCATAGAACGCATGTCTAATATTCTGATGCCTATACTCTTTGTTATTTTAGTCGCATTTTGTATAAATTCAGCAACTCTTTCTGGATTCAGACAAGGAATTGATTTCATATTCAGTCCTGACTTCTCTAAGATAACACGCGGTACTCTTCTCAGTGCCATGGGACAGGCATTCTTTTCCCTTAGCCTTGGGGTGGGAGGAATGATGACATATGCGTCTTATTTCACGGATAAAACTCGGCTGATTAGAACTGCCGGAATCACTGCGTCACTTGATACTCTGGTTGCAGTATTAGCCGGCATTATGATATTTCCTGCTGTATTTACTTATGGTTTGTCTCCCCAAGCCGGTCCTACTTTGGTTTTTGAGGTTTTGCCAAGAGTTTTCTCACAGATGCCGGGAGGTATAATATGGTCAATCCTGTTTTTTATGCTTCTTGTGATAGCATCGCTTACAAGTACTGTATCAATAAGTGAGATAAGCATATCATATCTCAGTGAGGAGACCGGAATGAGCCGCAGGTTGGCCACTGTCGTATCCTCAGGGGTTGTCCTGATCGGTAGCGTATTGTGTGCGCTGAGTTATGGCCCGCTAAGAGACTGGTTGCCCTTTGGAATGAATGTATTCAACCTGTTCGATTACGTTGCTTCTAATATCCTTCTCCCTATTGGCGGAATGGCATGTAGTATCTTTGTCGGATGGATGATCGATAAGGTGTATCTTAGAAAGGAATTCGGAGTAATTGGTAAAAAGGGAGGCAATACATTGAAGATACTGGTTTTTTGCCTTAGATGGATCTGTCCGTCAGCTATATTACTGATTTTCCTGAATGCCATTGGAATAATATAGTGTGTAGATTGGTATGGAAAAGTCAAGAGGAAAATGACAGGGTCACGAATATTTTCGAAAGTATTATAAGTCTTTTCATCAGATGAATTTATGAATTTCACAGCAAAGTTAATTGTTTTTTTCGAAAGTTTGGTGCCTCTATATTAGTAACTGAAAGTCTGAGGAATTGCTTTTGCAGTCTCTAAAGATCATTTATGGATCCACTGGTTAAGAAGAGCTGTCTTTACAATCTATATTCATGTTATACATTTCATTTCTATCAGATGAATTATCATATGCCTGCCGGGCAGACTTTTTTGACCTTGTAGACTGTTTGGATTTATTCTTCTTTTGGTATTTTGTAGCTCGTTTTTGTTGAGAAGAAGTATTAGTTTCTTTATGATTATTTGTCGTAACTATTTTTACAAAGAAATAGATTTCTTGTGATTTGGAATTAGTAAGACCAATCTTTATTTCCTCGTTATCATCAACTATTACAACAGATTCCGATATCTCTCCGTTGTCAGTTACAAGCGACTTACTCACGGCTTTTTCCTTATCTATTGCAAGTGCCTTTTGTATTTTTTTCAATAGGTCCGGTTTATTTTTGAATGTTACAGATCTTACGATCTTGTCCTTTCGTTCAACGATGGTTATGGAGAGCGAAGGATCGTAGAGATCAAGGTCATCGAAAAATTTAACAGATGCGAGCTGTGGAGTTGATGCGATGACCAATAGGTTTATGACCATCATGATTGAAGCAAGAATGTATTTTTTCATATTGCAATCTAAAGAATTATAGTAGTTTCTAATAAATGATCTTCCATGAGTTTTTAAAAAGAATCCATTTTCTTCTGTTGTTCAGATTCGATGGTTTTCATGTTCTCGAAGAATCTGTCAATACGTTCCAATTCTCCCTCTGCTATGATCAGCGCCTTATCCTTACTGACCTGCTTGCCGTTTGTGAATACCTGACAATAACAATCTTCTTGTCTTGTGTAATGTATGATCGTGGATATTCCTAAGGAAAGCAGAAGAGTGATAGATGCCGCAATGAGAAATATTCTGCACTTCGCCTTTTTCTTGTGTTCCCTCATCATTGAGCGGGGGGTGGATTTTCTCTCTATTTCACTCGTCAAGGCAATACTCATAAGGGTCCGGACTTCATCTATGAGAGTAGACCTGTAAGGCAGGATTTCCAACACATATTGGAGTTCAGTTTCTTCAAGACGCGTGAGCATGCATTCCAAGTATAGAGCACACAGCTGTTCCGTCTCTTCTTTGCTAAGGTATTTTTCTTTTTCCATCTTATCCATTATCTGTTAAGTATCTTGTAATTTTCACTGATTTTTTTTCTTGCCCTACACATCTGGGCTCTTACAGCACCCTCAGACATGCCCAGTCGAAGCGCTATATCTTTATAGTCCATAGAATAATGTACAGACAATGAGTAAATCCGTCTCTGCATTCGGCTAAGTCCCGCTGTAAGCAAAGATTCCAGTTGTTCTATGTTTTCACCTGAAGAAGGTTCAATTTTCAGAGAAATGGTATGCTTATCTTCCAGTTCTACAGATCTTTTCCTTCTTAATCTGTCTATACATACGTTTCTTAATACTACAAAGAGCTTTGAGGAAGCTTCCGAATCATTCTCCACTCCACCGGATTTCCATAATCGGAGGAAAGTATCCTGCAAGGCATCTTTCGCGTCCTCATCGTCTTTGAGAAATGCGAGTGCGCTCCTATGCAGTCGCTCACGGAGAGCCAGAAAAGTGGATGTCAGATGATCTGTCTTCATATTCTTACTTATGTAATACGAAGCTATCTGGGGTTTGTTACGGTCAAACTGTATAAATTATTCTTTTTTTTAGTTTTCTTTGGTAATGGATGAATTAATTACTAAATTTGCAGTGATAAAACCGAATGACATGAGACTTAAATTACTATTATATCTTTTAGGATTTTCAGCACTCTCTCTATATGCCCGAACATTCAATATTGCTGACTACGGAGCAGTCAGCGACACAATGCAACTTTCTACCAAGGCTATTCAGAAAGCCATTGACGAATGCTCGCTTTCGGGTGGGGGAAGGGTTGTGGTGCCTGCGGGTGACTTCAAGACCGGTTCGATTCAGTTAAAAAGCAATGTCCATCTTTTTCTCGAGGAGGGGGCAACTCTCTATGGTAGTACTGATATAGAAGACTATACTCCTTTCACAAGCACATATGTATCGCTTCGTACTGGTATTCCTACCATCCAGCTGATATATGCAGACTCTGTTGAAAATGTTTCCATTTCAGGCTTCGGCACTATAGATGGCCGGGGGAAAGCTTTTCCTAAACTTTCTTGGAATGATGAAGGTATCACTCGACCACATCTTCTGAGAATCATCAGGGGTAAGGATATTGTTGTTAAGGGTATAACCCTTAAGAACTCCGGGTGCTGGATGCAACATTATCTCGCATGCGATCGTTTGCATATTGACGGCATAACAGTTTTCAATCGTAACAACTACAATAATGATGCTCTTGATCTTGACGGGTGTCATGACGTGACAGTCTGCAATATGATTGCAGACTCAGATGATGACGCTATAACGCTGAAGAGCACATCGCCTCGTCTTTGCGAAGACATAGTGATTTCAAACTGTGTCGTTTCCTCTCACTGTAACGCTATTAAACTTGGAACGGAAACCAACGGAGGTTTCCGCAACATAATCATTCGTGGAATCGCGGTAAAACCATCATCGGATCAGTCATCTCAGTTCTTCGGGTATCCCGGTGGAATCGGACACTCCGCTATTTCTCTCGAGATTGTGGATGGCGGTTGTATGAGCAATGTAGATATTTCAGACATTACTATCAGAGGAACTGAATCACCGATATTCATTCGTTTAGCCGATCGTGCACGTTCTTATTCAAAAGATCACATTGTCGATGGAATCGGTTCGATAAGCGGTGTTGTTTTACATGATATTCTTATTGAAGATGCCGGACCAACAGGAAGTTCCATTACCGGTCTTACCGGTCATCCTGTATCAGGAATAAATCTCCACGATATAAGAATTCGTCATGCCGGCGGCCAACCTATAACTCCGGCTCCAGCTGATGAAAAAGTCAAGGAGTATCCCGAGTCGACGATGTGGGGCCTACTTCCGGCCCAGGGTTTCTGGCTTAATCATGCCAAAGATATCGTCTTCAGGAATATAATAGTCGATGCTGTCTCTCCCGACGCCAGGCCTGTCTACGTGACAGATGACTGCGAGAATATAACCATCGAATGATTAAGCAATAAAAAATCCCTCGCGCAAGCTGAGGGATTCTTATGTTCGATTGCTAAGACAAATTTCAAAGCCTCCATCTAAAATTCGCTGGAGAAATGGAATTTGATCTTAGGAAAGTCGCTCTGAGCCATCTGGAGCACATAGTTGCTATCGGCCATGAAAACGTCACGTCCATCTTTATCTTTTGCCATGAACTGGTATTTACGCTTTTTGAACGCATCCAATGCTTCCTGATCGTCGCTTTCTATCCAGCAGGCTTTGTACAGACTGATAGGTTCCCAACGACACTGAGCCCCGTATTCGTGGAGAAGACGATACTGAATCACCTCAAACTGCAGCTGCCCGACAGTGCCTATTATCTTACGTCCGTTGAACTGATTAGTAAACATTTGGGCTACGCCTTCGTCCATGAGCTGATTTATACCTTTGTCAAGCTGTTTGGCTTTCATTGGGTCAGCGTTCTCAAGATACTTGAACATCTCGGGCGAGAACGAGGGGAGTCCCTTGAAGTGCAATTGCTCCCCTGATGTCAACGTATCACCGATCTTGAAGTTTCCTGTATCCGGAATACCAACTATGTCGCCGGGGTAAGCCTCGTCAACGATATTTTTCTTCTGTGCCATGAAAGCCGTAGGGGCAGCGAACTTCATCATTTTATTGTGGCGCACATGCTTGTAGTTGACATTACGCTCGAATTTCCCGCTGCATATCTTCACGAACGCGATACAGCTTCTATGATTAGGGTCCATATTGGCATGGATCTTGAATACAAATCCTGTGAAGCCCTCTTCTTTCGGATCTACGGTTCTTTCCTCCGCATCGATCGGCAGGGGAGAGGGTGCGATCTCACAGAAACAGTCCAGAAGTTCCTTTACACCGAATGTGTTTAGTGCTGAACCGAAGAAAACGGGAGCGACTTCTCCACGTAGGTAAGCCTCTTTGTCAAATTCAGGATATACACCCTCGATCAGTTCGAGATCCTCTCGTAGCTTTTCCGCATCGGCTTTTCCTACGAGTTCATCCACGACAGGAGAATTGACATCTTCGATCTCCACTCGTTCGCTTATGGTTTGTTTCGATGGTGTGAATAGGTCAAGGCCATGCTCGTAGATGTTGTAGACGCCTTTGAACTTCTCTCCGATGTTGATGGGCCAGGAGAGAGGACGGACTGAGATCTTTAGTTCCTGCTCGAGTTCGTCAAGAATGTCGAAAGGATCACGTCCCTCTCGGTCAAGTTTGTTGACGAAAATGATGACGGGTGTTTTCCTCATACGGCATACTTCCATCAGTCGGCGTGTCTGTGTCTCAACACCTTTCGCTACGTCGACAACAATAATCACTGAGTCTACTGCCGTAAGCGTACGGAAGGTATCCTCGGCAAAGTCCTGGTGACCGGGGGTGTCAAGAATATTGATCTTATAGTCCTTGTAATTGAATCCCATGACTGAAGTTGCCACGGAGATGCCGCGCTGCTTCTCGATTTCCATCCAGTCTGAGGTAGCTGTCTTCTTGATTTTGTTGCTCTTTACGGCTCCCGCCACATGTATAGCTCCGCCGAAAAGAAGAAGTTTTTCAGTCAGTGTAGTCTTGCCCGCGTCAGGGTGGGATATAATGGCGAAAGTGCGCCGCCTTGCTATTTCTTTATTTAGTTCTTCTGACATGGCGTAGTCTATTCAAGGTCAAGCTCGTTGTTGAAATCTTTCTTATAATATAGTGCGAGGGTTCCAAGGAAATGCGACACCTCTGATGCAGCCGCAAGAGTCTCTTTCGATATTTCTTTTCCCTGAATCCTAAGCATAAGTATTCCGTAAAGGAAATTGAATAGTGTTTCAATCTCACCGGATTTATTTTCTCCGGCCTTGGATCTAAGCTCAACAATAAGAGGCAATACCTTATAATATTCTGCAGAATATTTGGCATATTTGGGATCCTTTAAAAGCCGGGCATTTAAGTCGTCAAGTGCTATGATGACATTCTTATTGAGTTGAAGGTGACCTTTTTCCACTACGTCTTCACGGCGCATCATGTCTATGAGTGATTCATACCATTCAGTCATATCCTTGCGCTGATCTTCTGTCAAACCTTCATGTTTATCCACTATGTTTTGCTGTATGCGGTCTATGTCAAGTCCGAATGCCCTGATCATATCTTCAATCTGCCACATATAGAGCAGGTATTCCGCTATATTTTCCTTTTTTTTCTGAGAAGCTGTAATCATAGTGCAAAATTACAAAAAGTAGAGTGAATCTGCAATTATAATCAGATTTATTTTATTGACTCAAATACCTGAATATATTTTATGCTCTAATATCGGTCAATATGCATATAGAGCCTTGCGGGGATACGCAAGGCTCTATATGCAATGATTCTATATTACTGTTACTTATTGACCTGGAATTTGTTCCACCCGTCTTTCAGGTAAGCGAGAGCCTGCTCTGCAGCTGCTACACCTGCGTTGAAGTTGGCTTCAGCTGTCTGAGCACCCATCTTCTTCGGAGTGAAGAAAACGCGGGCACCGAATTTCTTTTCGAATTCCTCTGCAGTGTCCGGTTTGATGTCGCTGACGTAGCGAAGGTCAGGACGCTCATCGAGAGCCTTCATGAGGCCTTCCTCGTCAATTACTTCCTTACGGGCAGTATTGACCAGAACGCCTCCTTTCGGCATCTTCGTCACGAGGTCGTAGCCGATGCTCTTCTTTGTTTCAGCAGTGGCCGGTATATGAAGCGATACGAAATCATTTTCAGAGAAAAGTGCGTCTACATCATGTATCGGACGGACACCTTCCGCTTCCATAACTTCGTCGCTGACAAATTTATCGAGGGCTGATATCTTCATACCGAAACCTTTAGCTATTCTGGCAACATTACGGCCAACCTGTCCGAACGCATAGATTCCGAGATTCTTGTATTTTAATTCCGATCCTGACTTGCCGTTATACTGATTACGACACATCATAACCACCATTCCAAAGACAAGTTCGGCAACAGCATTGGAGTTCTGTCCTGGAGTGTTCATAACGCAAATGCCGTGCTTAGTTGCAGCTTCAAGGTCAATGTTGTCATACCCCGCTCCAGCGCGCACAATTACTTTAAGCTTAGGCGCCGCGGTCATTACTTCTTCATCGATCTTGTCGCTACGAACGATAAGTGCTTCAGCGTCTTTGACTGCCTCGAGAAGATCTTCACGAGAGCCCATTTCCACGAGCTTAAGTTCATTGCCGCTTGCATTGACAGTGTTCGCTATTGCCTTTACCGCATTGGCTGCGAAAGGCTTTTCGGTAAAAACCAATATCTTCATAGTTCTATAATTTTTAAAGTTGATGAGCCCGGCCAGATTCGACCGGACTCAGTAACATATTCAATGCAGTGATTCGAATTCACGCATACATTCCACGAGAGCGTCTACTGATTCCATCGGAAGAGCGTTGTAGAGCGAAGCACGGAAACCACCTACGTCTCGGTGTCCTTTGATGCCCATCATGCCCTTGGATGTAGCGAAGTCGATGAAATCCTTCTCAAACTCGGCATATTCTGGTTTCATCACGAAGCATACGTTCATTATAGAACGAGAAGCCTTATCCTGAACGGTAGCAACAAACATTTTGCTCGTGTCAATCGCCTCATAAAGACGCTCTGCTTTCGCTATGTCCATCTTCTCAATTTCTCGTATTCCGCCGAGGCTCTTATAGTATTTCAAAGTCTGAAGGGCTGCGAAGATAGGGAGAACGGGGGGAGTATTGAACATTGACCCCTTATCTACATGCGTCTTATACTTGAGCATTGTAGGTATGACGCGGCTAACTTTTCCGAGTGCTGCGTCCTTGACGATGCAGATAGTCACTCCTGAAGGAGCGAGGTTCTTCTGCGCTCCTGCGTAGATGAGGTCGTATTTGCTTACGTCTACGGGACGGGAGAAGATATCTGAGCTCATGTCGCAGATCATGGGCACCGGTACTTCCGGGTCTTTGCGGATTTCTGTTCCGTAGATCGTATTGTTGGATGTATAATGGAAATAGTCTACATCAGCAGGTACGATCCAGTCTGTCGGAATAACAGTATATTTTGTATCTTTGCCGGAAGCAACTACATCGACTTCTCCGAAAAGCTTTGCTTCCTTGATGGCTTTGGATGCCCAGACGCCTGTGTCAAGGTATGCTGCCTTTGTGTTGAGGAAGTTCATTGGAGCCATAGCAAACTGAAGGCTTGCTCCACCACCCAAGAAAAGGACGCTATATCCTTCAGGAACTTCAAGAAGTTCTTTGACTAAAGCTACAGCTTCGTCTACTACAGCCTGAAACTGCTTGCTGCGGTGTGAGATTTCAAGGATCGAAAGACCCATGTCTGCGAAGTCAATGATGGCATCCGCTGTATTCTTGATGGTGTACTGGCTCAAAATTGAAGGGCCGGCATAGAAATTGTGTTTCTTCATCTCTTTAGCTGTTTGAAGGTGACTGATTAGAAGAGAGAGGTTCTATTATCAAGTGCAAATTTAGATAATAATTGTCAATTTGCCAACTTTTCTTTAATGTTTTTTAAGTATCTGGATATGTTTTATAACATATTGAATCTTGATTGTCTGTCCGGACTCCTGCCATGCTATGGGCACTAACGTTCATACTCAATGTAAACTACGGAATTTATACTGTCTGCTGCTTGAGTTTTTCTACATAAGCATCTATACGATGAAGCTCACCGGGTATATCAATGCCCTGTGGACAGTGTGGTGAGCACTGTCCGCATCCTATGCAATGGCTTGCCTGGCGAAGTTTCGGTACAGAACGGTCATATCCGACAAGATATGCCCTTCTCGCTTTAGCATAGTTGGGTGACTGACTCGATGTCGGGAGATTATCCTCGTTTACACACTTATTGTAGTGAAGAAGGTTGGCAGGAATATCGATGCCGTACGGGCATGGCATACAGTATTTACAGTCATTGCATGGTATGGTAGGATACTGCATCATCAGGTCTGCCGTCTCATGGAGGAATGCGAATTCGTCATCCGTCAGGGCCTTGAGCGGACTGTAAGTCTTGAGATTGTCTTCAAGATGCTCCATGTATGTCATCCCGCTCAAGACGGTAAGCACGTCAGGGTATGATCCTGCATATCGGAACGCCCAGGAAGCTACACTCTGTTCAGGCTCTCGTTGCAGCAGCCGATTGGCGATATGATCAGGCACTTTTGCAAGCCTGCCTCCGAGAAGTGGTTCCATTATCACTGCAGGAATACCTCGCTTCTGAAGCTCATTGTAGAGATATTCCGCATTAGTGTTTCTTGGATTAAGTTCCTTTGAGTGCTGCCAGTCAAGATAGTTGAGCTGTATCTGCACGAAATCCCATTTGTATTTGTCATTATGCTCCAGAAGCCAGTCGAATACCTCTATGTCTCCGTGGTATGAAAATCCGAGATTCCTGATCCGGCCTTCCTCACGTTCATGAAGAAGGAAATCAAGTACCCCATTGTCTAAATACCGTGCTTGGAGATTCTCCATTCCTCCCATTCCAACCCCATGAAGAAGCAGATAGTCAATATAATCGGTCTTCAACTCCTTCATTGAATTATGATACATATCGATCGAAGCTTCTCTCGAAAAGGTCTGGGGCGCGAAATTGGATAGCTTGGTAGCGATGAAGTAACTTTCGCGCGGATGACGGCTCAAGGCGATTCCTGTCGCTCCTTCTGATTTTCCTCTGCAATATGCCGGTGACGTGTCGAAGTAATTCACTCCATGTTCAAGTGCCGTGTCGACGAGCCTGTTGACCATTTCCTGATCAATCTCTTCTTCACCTTCATCACCGCCTTCGACCGGTTTGGTCGGCCAACGCATGCAGCCATAACCGAGGATTGATACCTTATCTCCTGTCGTCGGATTTATTCGGTATGTCATCTCCCCTTCCTTTGATTCCAAAAAGGTTGTAGCTGTGTTTTCGGCTTTCTTACATCCTGTCATCGCTAGTCCTGCAAGTGTTCCTCCGATTCCCAGTCTTTTAAGAAATTCACGCCTGTCTATATTGTTGCTCATCTTAGATATTTCGTTTAGGGTATAAGTAACTGACTTTCGAAACCTCTCATCGGTTGATTGTCAGTGATTATTATTGGCTATATTATTTATATTTGGCGATGATTCTCATGGCCCTCTACATAAATGGCGCTGAAGGGTCGTGAGGGACAGAGGTTTTCGCAAGCACCACATCCGATACATTTCTCTGTGTTTACTGCCGGTATTTTAAGACCATTATCAGATTCTACCATAGTGATGGCTCCTGTAGGACAGTGGCGTGCACAGTTGCCGCATTCAACACCGTCGGTCACAGGCACGCAGTTTTCCTTTATCCATACTGCATGTCCTATCTGGATTGATGACTTTTCGGCTGTGTCGAGGGGCTTGATAGCTCCTGTCGGGCATACATCCGAGCATTGTGTACATTCAGGTCGACAATAGCCCCGTTCGTATGATGATTCCGGTTGCATGAAGTTTTCGATGTCGGTCTGTGGACGAAGAACGCCATTGGGGCAAGCCGAGATGCATAGCTGGCAGGCCGTACAGTGCTGGTGCAGATTACGAAGGCTTACAGCTCCGGGAGGCGCGATTCGGGTCTTACGCTCCGGAATCTGCTTATCCTCAATCGCTGCGAGTCCACCGTCGACCACCTTGTCGGCTGCCGACATGGCAACTGTAGCACTGATCACCGCTCCTGTGGAGAGGAACTGACGTCTGCTTCCATCCAAATTTGATGCCTTTACTTCATCATCATTTCCTGATTTAAGTCCTACGTACTTGTAAGAGAGAGCATTCTTATTGCACTTGCCAATGCAGTCGAAACATGCCACGCATCGTGAATAATCAATCTGATGGTTAGGAATGTCGATACATGCGCTTTTGCAGTTACGCGAACAAAGCTTGCAGTCTACGCATTTGGACCGGTCAATTACTATTCTGAAAAGCGCGAAACGGGAGAAGAACCCGAGCACTGTGCCAACCGGACAGATGGTGTTGCAGTATGTGCGTCCGTTGCGCCAAGCGAGAAGAGCGAGTATTACAAGAGTGGAGATAGCCACTACGAGCACTCCATAACCCTTACTCCAGAATTCAATCTGATAGAAAGCAAAACTGTTGTGAGTTTCAGCCCATGAAGCAAGGAGATTATTTCCCCAAATCCATACAGGTTGCAGGATGCTTGAGACTATGCGGCCATATGCGCTGTAGGGAGCGAGTATGGCAACCATCGAACTGATTCCGGCTATGAGCGACACCACCATCACCGCGAGCAAGGCATAACGGAGTATGCTTTTAGCCTTGGAAAATGAATAACGGTTCTTTTTTGCCTTCTTGCCAAACCAAGCCACCCCATCCTGCATGATGCCGAGCGGACATATCACAGAGCAATAGAGGCGCCCGAAAAGGATAGTAAGAATTAGGAGTCCAACAATTACAAGCACATTGAGCGATAGAACAGCTGGAAGGAACTGAATTTTCGCCATCCAGCCAAAAAGGGTTTGCCATGTACCGGTGAAGTCAAGAAAGAGTGGGGTTATAAGGAGTATGCTAACAATAGCCAGCAAACGTCTTAGCACTTTTAGGGGATTACTTACAGACTTCTTTTTACTCTTATGCTGATGATCTGATTTTTCGTTAATTTCCATATAAGTTGTTAGGTTCTAAATTAGTTTTGCTTTCAGAGACAAAGTTAATAAAAAAATACTGATTTCAAAAACTTATGATGAAAATTATGGTTAATTCTACTATTTTCACATGTCTCTTTCATTTCTAAGATCTGTCCTTTGGCTTCATCACGCAAAGAGCGCGGAGAGGGTGGGGACACTGTTGCAGCTGAGATTCGTTGGTCGCAGAATGCGAAAGTCTAAATAAAAGAGGTGTTTCTTCTGATGGTAGAAACAGCTTCTTTTAATATTCAAAAATGGTGAAATATTTGGTATATTGGGGAATTATTGCTAAATTTGCAATCGAACCCCACGATGCGCGGTGCCTCGGAGGAGGACTGACACCGGGTATTGGGCGGTTCGTTTACATATGAAAGGCGTTTACTGCGCTTTATTTCTTGGCCGTTCGAAACTACCACCTTTGAATAGCAACCAAGGATGAAGCAATAGTAGATGCCCTCGGGTACGTATATGTATCATTCCGACTCAGTCCTTTCGGATTGAGAAGGCAAATTCTACATATGCATACATCGTGGGGTCATTCTACCATTGCTCATTCAGTTGCTAGGGCTGTGGTAGGCCTCGAACGGCGGAATGAGCTGGTGAGTGGCTCCCGTCTTTCGTTTAGGATCAATCAAAACAATTTGCCATAAGGAGCTGATGGCTTAGAAAGCATGTGCTCCTGAATGGAAATCATAGACAATATAAACAAGACACTCAAAGAGGATATGATTGCCACCTTGCGTTCCGGCTCTAAGGTGGCGATTGCCGCGTCAAGTTTCTCTATCTATGCTTTCCAGGAATTGAAGGAACAGTTAAGCGATATATCAGAACTGCGTTTTATCTTCACATCACCTTCATTCATAACAGAAAAGACGGACAAACAGAAACGAGAGTTTTATATACCTCGGCTGAATCGTGAACGGGACCTTTATGGCTCGGAGTTTGAAATCAAGCTCCGCAATGAACTGTCGTTGAAAGCTGTTGCAAAGGAATGTGCTGATTGGATCCGGAAGAAAGTATGCTTCAAGTCCAACCGTACCAATGCCGGAATGCCGGCTTTTGCCACTGTGGATGATACTACGTATATGCCACTCAATGGTTTTACTACGGTGGAACTTGGCTGTGAACGTGGCAATCAACTTGCAACTGCCATCAACAAGTTAGAAGCTCCATTCTCTCAACAGTATCTGCAAATCTTTAATCAGATATGGAATGATAGTGGTCAGTTGCAGGTCGTAACAGAGCAGGTGCTTGACAACATTACAAACGCTTATAAGGAAAACTCCCCGGAGTTTATCTATTTTGTTACTCTATACAATATTTTCAGTGAGTTCCTTGAAGATATTTCTGAGGATGTATTGCCTAATGAGGCAACCGGTTTCAAGTCAAGCGTAATATGGAATAAACTATACAATTTCCAACGTGACGCAGCTCTCGCTATCATCAATAAGTTGGAAAAGTATAACGGTTGCATACTTGCCGATTCCGTAGGTCTCGGAAAGACGTTTACAGCACTTTCTGTCATCAAATATTACGAGAATCGTAATAAGTCTGTTCTCGTTCTCTGCCCGAAGAAACTTCACGACAACTGGGTTACTTACCGTTCCAACTATAAGAATAATCCCCTTGTTGCTGACCGCTTGCGATATGACATACTCTATCATACCGACCTTTCACGTCAGTCAGGGCAAAGCAATGGTCTCGATCTTGAACATATAAACTGGGGTAACTACGACCTCGTTGTCATAGACGAGAGCCACAACTTCCGTAACGGAGGCAAAGTCACCACAGATGAGAATGACGAGAATCCCCGTGAGAACCGCTATCTCCAGTTGATGAACAAGGTAATCCGTGCCGGAGTCAAGACTAAGGTACTGATGTTATCAGCTACTCCTGTCAACAACCGCTTCAACGACTTGCGCAACCAGCTCGCGCTTGCCTACGAAGGCGACAGTTCTCAAATGGATGCAAAGTTAAAGACCACAAGCTCGCTTGACGATATTTTCCGGCAAGCTCAGACGGCTTTCAACAAGTGGTCGAAATATCCTGCAGAGCAACGTACCACCAGCACCCTTCTGGAGATGCTGAACTTCGACTTTTTTGAAGTTCTCGATAGTGTCACCATAGCCCGTAGCCGAAGGCATATCGAACAGTATTATGACACTTCTGACATAGGTAAATTTCCAGAGCGTCTTAAACCTCTTTCAAAGGTTCCCAAACTCACGGATCTTTCAAAGACGGTTGACTTCAACGATATTTTTGTCAGTGTAAGTGAGCTGAATCTTGCTATCTATACCCCATCCGACTTTATTCTTCCGAGTAAACTGGATAAGTACACCGAACCCCGTGAAGACGGACGTTTCGGTAATCTTTCACGTGTCGGACGTGAGCGCGGTATCCGTCAGCTTATGAGTATCAACCTGCTCAAGCGTCTTGAAAGTTCCGTCAATTCATTCCGTCTGACACTGGAGAGAATCAGGAAATACATAGCCACAACGATTGATGCTATTGACAGTCTGACGGCCCGACAGACAGAGACTTCAATGGTGTGCGACTATGATTTCTCATATGGTCTTGATTTTGATGAACGGGAAGATACCGTATTCATCGGAAATAAGAAGACCAAGATTGCTTTGGAGGATATGGATTATATCCAGTGGCGCAGTTATCTTTCAAAAGATCTTGACAATCTCAATACCCTCCTTTTCATGCTCGGTGATATTACGCCGGAACATGATAGCAAGCTTCAGATGCTCCTTGATGTAATTAGGGAAAAGTTTAACAATCCTATCAATGACGAGAACAAGAAAGTCATAGTGTTTACTGCTTTTTATGATACAGCCCAATACATATATGAGAATATTGCACCACTTATCAAAGAACGGACAGGACTTAACACTGCACTCGTATCAGGTGATATTGAAGCCAGGTCTACATTGAAACTCCGAGAAAAGTTGGATTTCAATAAAGTCCTGACTCTGTTCTCTCCAGTCTCGAAAGATAAGGCTACCTTATATCCTAATCTCAATGAGGAAATTGATGTATTGATAGCCACAGATTGTATTTCCGAGGGTCAGAATCTTCAGGATTGCGACTATCTTATCAACTACGATATTCACTGGAACCCGGTGCGAATAATCCAGCGTTTCGGACGAATTGACCGTATAGGTTCCCGAAACGAGAAGATTCAGCTTGTCAATTTCTGGCCTGATATGGATCTTGACGACTACATAAACCTGAAGGGTCGTGTCGAGGCACGAATGAAAGTTTCGGTGCTGACCGCAACCGGCGATGATAATCCGCTGACAATCGAAGAGCAAGGTGATTTGAAGTATCGCCGTGACCAGTTGGAGAGGTTGAAGGAGGAAGTAGTGGACATCGAGGAAATGAGTACAGGAGTCTCAATTATGGATTTGGGTCTAAATGAGTTCCGTCTTGACCTCCTTGAATATATGCGAAGCGGTGTTGACATAGAGCATACTCCGATGGGGCTTAATGCCCTGACCTCCGCACGGAAAGATGCGCCACAGGGGGTAATATTCGTTTTGAAAAACCGAAACAACGACATCAATATAGACAAGAAGAACCGGCTACATCCGTTCTATATGGTCTATATTTCCAAAGATTCCGATGTAATAGTCAATCATCTTGATCCGAAAGGGATGCTTGACCGTATGCGTCAGCTATGCCGTGGTAAGTCAGAGCCGATACCCGATTTGTGCCGAAGGTTTAATGCCGAGACCCGTGACGGACAGCGAATGGGTACATATTCACGATTGCTTGGCGATGCTATATCTTCACTAATTAAGGTGAAGGAATCCAGCGATCTATTCTCCTTCCTCGATGGCGATAGCGGCTCATTGTTCGGCAACGAGGTTAAGGGCCTTGATGATTTTGAACTGATTTGTTTCCTGATAATCCGATAGCTTATGTTAGGACTTCCGCAATCTACCGAAGTGAAACGACCGCTTCCAAAGGCACAGATCTTTAAGCGGTTCGACTGGACTCCATCGCAACGCGAACGGTTCGATGCCGAGGTGTCGCGTCTTGACTTCGTGAATTGGATTTCACCTCGCACTGTTCCAGCTATTGCCGCCGGAAACGAAGTGAACGAAATATTTGTTGTGGAAGTCTCGCTCAAATCACGCGACTTCGACATAAAGGTAATTCAACTTCTTACTAAGTATATTCCTCAGCGCATTGTCTATCTTTTGCGCTACGAAGACGAAACAATGCTTGCCATTTATCACACTAAACTATTTACCGCTCCGTGGCGAGCTACTGACGACATTACTCTGCCATTGTCAGGACTCAATCTTGATGCCGTTTGGGAAAATATTGTTTCCTCAATCGGTCAGTTCTCAATTGAGCGAGACAAGTCGCTTTCAGAGCAAATCAAAATTGACGAGGAACGAGCCAAACTTGAGCGACAGATTGCTGCGTTGGAGCGTCAGATGAAAGTCACTAAACAGCCTCGCCGTAAGCGTGAGTTATTCGTTGAACTGCAAAGACTCAGAGGAATTAAATGACTACTAAGAATTTACTTTTCCCGATTCAATATACTCAACTATTCAGTGATCCTGCTCCTGAATTATATGAGTTATTTAAGTTTTTCACCAAGGAAGAACTGGTTAAATTTGCCTTTAACCTTACCAATAATCCTCGTTACCTTACGGGGTGGAAAAATCTTTGTTCTGACATTTTTGCTTCCTCAGGGGATAAAAAAGTAGTTGAATTAATTTGTTCAAAATTACAACCATCTCAATTTGGCTCACACCGTCTAAGTGGGCAACATACAGGAGTGGAATTGCAACGACAAATTTTCAGTTGCAACTCTTTTGCTACTGACTTAGATATTCCAGATGAAAAAAAAGAATGGAGCTTATTCCTAATAGTATTGATTGTAAATGATATAATTTCTCTACCATTTGACACTGAAAGTATCGCACCTAATGATGATTATGCTGTTGCTTACGCCGGAGTATTAACATCATTACCATGCGAAGATTTACTCAATTTTAATCCAAATTCTCTATTAATTCACGCTTACAAGGCTCAACAACTTTTGTACTTTTGTTCTAAGCATCCCTCTCTTTCGGCGCTTGTCGATGAGTTTTGTAAAGAACATTCTTGTTCATGCATAAATGAATATCTCCATTTTATGGGCGATATTTTTACACGTATTTTTAGTGGAGGGATGCAAGGTTTCTGTAAATTAACTACTTATTCTGAAGAAAAGAATATGCAGGAATTTTTTAACAAAA
>JAIECF010000255.1 GCA_029068655.1 Muribaculaceae bacterium
GTCAAGGCTGCCTCTCTCCTATTTCCGAATTTCTCAGCACCGCTTTGTCCAAACGTCTCGGAACGGGGCAATGGAGCGATGTCTCGTTCTACTCACTTTGAGCAGAATAAAGGGATCCTACTGTACTTCAGATCACGCAGCGAGAGCGTAATTGTTATTTTCGCCAATTATAGTTCGATACGTCGGTATTATAGAGCTTACGCATCAAGGCTCTGCATGCTTGCTTACCGCTTCTACACGCTGTCAAAGCCAGTCACCCCCTTTTGATGGGTTTCAATTGCGGTTGCAGTGTAATAAACGCAGAAACAATAAGAATTGTTTTAGAAAAATCGGAGGCATTAATGAAATTCCTCCGATTTAACTTATATTAACCTTTCTTCTGTTCTTTAGCCCATGTGTCTCGTAAGCCAATAGTCTTATTAAATACAAGGTGTCCATCCTTGCTGTCAGGGTCGACGGTGTAATATCCAAGACGTTGGAACTGGAAGTGATCGCCGGGCTTAGCGTTCTCTGCAAGCCAAGGCTCCACCATAACGTTTTCCCTAACCTTAAGTGAATCCGGATTGAGAAGGTCCCTGAAGTCGCCCTCCTCTGCAGAAGGATTTTCTACGGAGAACAGGCGATCGTAATCACGTACCTCAACCTTCACTGCGGTTGGAACACTAACCCAGTGGAGAGTGCCTTTCACCTTGCGATCAGAGCCAGGCAGACCACTGCGAGTGTCGAAATCAACATCTGCATGGATTGCGGTGATGTTTCCTTCATCATCCTTATCCATACCGGTACATTTGATAATATATGCTCCTTTCAGACGTACCTCCTTGTCAGGACTTAGACGGAAGAACTTCTTAGGTGGATTCTCCATAAAATCCTCACGTTCGATCCAAAGCTCACGGCTGAAAGGCATCTCATGCTGTCCGGCAGTGGGATCTTCAGGATTGGAATCAAGCATGAAGATCTCTTCCTTCCCTTCAGGATAGTTGTCGAGAATTAATTTCACGGGATTCTGAACAGCATGTACACGGGTAGCTGTAGCGTTAAGATCTTCGCGTACAGAATGCTCAAGAAGCTCTATATGATTAAGGGCTTCATATTTCGTATAACCGATACGGTTGACGAAGTTCTTGATTGACGAAGGAGTATAGCCACGACGGCGCAGGCCACAGATTGTCGGCATACGAGGATCATCCCAACCGCGAACGAGCCCTTCCTTTACAAGCTGAAGCAGCTTACGCTTGCTCATCACAGTGTAAGTAAGGTTGAGACGGTTGAACTCTATCTGTCGCGGGCAATATGACTCATCCGCCAGTTCCTTTACGAAATACTCATAGAGGGGACGATGAGGTACGAACTCAAGAGTACATATAGAATGAGTGACACCTTCGAAATAGTCGCTCTGACCATGTGCGAAATCATACATGGGATATACTTTCCAGGTGTCGCCGGTACGCCAGTGCGGAGTCTTTATGATGCGGTACATTATAGGATCGCGAAAATGCATGTTGTCGCTCGCCATGTCGATCTTAGCACGGAGCACCATCGAACCCTCCTCAAACTCTCCACGGTTCATTGCCTCAAAGAGACGGAGGTTTTCATCCACCGGACGATCTCGGAAAGGCGAGTTCTGTCCCGGCTGAGTCGGAGTGCCTTTCTGGCGGGCTATCTCTTCGCTACTTTGTTCGTCGACATATGCTTTACCTTCTTTGATCATACGGACAGCAAGATCCCATAACTGCGGGAAATAGTCTGAGGCATAATAAAGACGATCGCCCCAGTCAAAACCGAGCCAATGGATGTCGCGCATGATGGCCTCGACATATTCAGTGTCTTCCTTCTGTGGATTAGTGTCATCGAAGCGAAGGTTGCAGGTGCCACCAAACTTTTCAGCGGCGCCGAAATCCATGATGATAGCCTTGGCATGGCCTATGTGGAGATATCCGTTGGGTTCGGGTGGAAAACGTGTGTTAAGTCGCCCACCGTTCTTTCCAGCCTCGAGGTCCTCCTTTATGTACTGCTCCACAAAGTTAAGGCCTGATTCATTCTCTTTGATTTCTTCAGTAATTTCTGCCATAATCGGATTAAATTTACGGATCAACAGAGCGCTCTTCAAGGGAGCACGTCATTGATTCCTGCTAAGATGGTTAAAATCGCCTACAAAATTAATAAAATAAGGCGTAACGACAAAAAAAATGCGACCTTAGCCGCATTTTTTTATGATTCTATGTACATGTTTCTGTTATCAATAATCATTCAATTCTCAGGAAAGAGCGGCACGAAGGCGCTTGCGGGCGAAGAATATGCGACTTTTTACGGTGCCTACCGGCAGATTTAATTCTTCCGCAATTTCGCTATATTTATAACCGGCAACATGCATGTTGAAGGGCACACGGAATTCCTCGTCAAAAGATGCGAGAATAGCGTTTATTTCCTTCACAGTCATACTTCCGTCGGGAGTTTCGAGTGCAGATTCCTGTGATGTATTGAGATGATAGAGATCTTCAGTAGTGTCTACGATAGTTGCCTGGCGAACGGTCTTGCGGTAGTTGTTGATGAAGATGTTGCGCATGATCGTCATCACCCACCCCTTGAAGTTCGTTTCCGAAGTGAACTTCTCCTCGTTGTCAAGAGCCTTGAGAGTGGTATCCTGAAGAAGATCGGCTGCAGCCTCGCGGTCAGCTGTAAGCTGGATCGCAAAGTTCATGAGGTTCGACTGGAGGCTGATGAGATTCTTTCGGAATGAGTTATTAGATGCCATTTGTCGTTGTTGTTTATAAAACTTGTTTAAGAAAATAGATTTTTGTTCATTGTTCACCTGTATAACGTAGGATGATTTTTATTTGTTTCAGGTTTTTCCGAAGATTTTCACAAATCGAATGAACAATTTTATAATTGTTTATTTCACACTCAATTATATCAAATTAAATTAATATATCATTTGTAAAACAACGTGAAATCTTCATGAAACATGTATGCAACAAATGAGAGTGCTCTATTTGAAGATTGGGAATTTTTTGTTAATTTTGCACTTGTAATTACATAGATATGAGATTTGATCAACTTCTTGAAAACGATGACCTGCTTGACGCACTATGGGATATGCGCTTCGACGAATGCACCCCGATTCAGGAGCAGGCTATTCCTGCCGTGCTTGACGGTCGCGACCTTCTGGCATGCGCTCAGACAGGAACAGGAAAGACAGCGGCTTATTTGCTTCCCGTAATCGATATATTATCGACATACGAATATCCTAAAGATGCAGTCAACTGCGTGATAATGGCTCCTACCAGGGAACTTGCCCAGCAGATCGACCAGCAGATGCAGGGTTTTTCCTATTTCCTTCCTATAAGCAGCATGCCGGTTTACGGTGGTACAGACGGACATACGTACGATCAACAGCGCCGTAGCCTCAAGGCAGGAGCAGACGTCGTGATCGCTACACCTGGCAGACTTCTCGCCCATCTCTCCATGGGATACGTAGATCTTTCCAAGGTATCCTTCTTCATACTTGATGAGGCTGACCGTATGCTCGACATGGGATTCTATGACGACATAATGCAAATAGTTGCCAGACTCCCGAAGGAAAGGCAGACCCTACTCTTCAGTGCCACGATGCCTCCCAAGATCCAGCAGCTTGCTTCCAGCATACTTAATAATCCTCACGAAATTAAACTCGCAGTATCTAAACCGGCTGACAAGATCAAGCAGACTGCCTACGTATGCTATGAGACCCAGAAACTTCCACTTTTATCATTCATATTCAGAAATATACCTCCTGAGAAAGTCATAGTATTCTCTTCATCCAAGCTTAAAGTCAAGGAACTCGCAAGAGCGCTCAGTAAAGAGAACTATAAGATAGGTGAAATGCATTCCGATCTTGAGCAGGAAAAGCGCGAAGACGTGATCCTCGACTTCAAGAGCGGTAAGATCAATGTGCTTGTAGCCACCGACATTATGGCGCGCGGCATTGACATCGACGATATCCGGCTCGTTGTGAACTATGATGTGCCCCGTGAAGCTGAAGACTATGTGCACCGTATAGGCCGAACAGCCAGAGCCGACCGCGACGGCAACGCCATCACATTCGTTTCGGAAAAAGAAATAGGAAAATTCAAGCAAATAGAGAAATTCCTTGAAAAGCCAGTGGAAAAGGCCGCACTCCCTGACGATCTCGGAGATGGACCTGACTACTCTGCGTCAAGAAAGAAAGGCAGTGATAAAAAGAATGCATTCTCAAAAAACAAGAGAGGGAACAGGCGCCGCAAGTGCAAGGCTGAAGACGGAAAAGTAACGCCCCCCGTACATAAGACTGAAACTGATCAGAAAACTGATAAGGAAGCAATCGACAACGTTAAGAGTAATGCAGTCGCGGAGCAAAGAAATGAGAATGTTAAAAAGAAAAGTCACAGACGGCATCGCAGACCAAAGGCCAGATCATCATCAGATGCCTCTTCTACATTATCTGCCAAGCCTGCAATACAATAAAAGGAGGGTTAGACCATCCCTCCTTAAGAGAAGTAAAGTTATGGATTCTTTTTAGACATGGTCGGCACTATTAAATTAAGTCGACCCATAGGAATTTATCTTTTTAAATGTCTTATCATTCTTTACTTTTCATCAGTAGAACGCGTGAAACGAAAAAAAGTGGACAAAATTCAGTGTTAAATTTTCTTATATCATCTTAAAGTATTAATTTTGCGACCAAAATGTCCGGATGTATTTCTCGGTCAAGACCCACAATACTCGATAAACAAATGAGCTATAAGCAATCTGACTACAATACATATCGCAATTATGAATCCATGAGCACCATTAATCCGGTCAATGGAATCATGTCGGAAGTTTCTCCCGACTTCAATTTTGGCAATGCCGTCATCAACGAGCATCACATGCCAGTAGTACCTGTACGCAATATTGTACTCTTTCCGTTCATCACAGTTCCTCTTTCAGTGACTGATCCGGAAGTTCTTGATGTCTTAAATCTTGCGCATAAGAATCAGGAAGCCGTGATTACACTTACCACCATGTCGAACGTTGATAACATCACTACAAAGGATCTGTGTCGCGTAGGGGTAATATGTGTTGTCGCTCGAATCATGGAGATGCCTGATGGAAGCTATACAGCATTCATGGTGGCAGCCAACCGCGCACGCGCCACAAAGATATATTCAAAAGAAAACGGATTTTTCGCCAGTGTAAAATACCTTCCGGAGACTATGCCTACGGAAGAAGACATGGAACTTGCTGCCATCTTATCATCGGTCAACGATTCCTTTACAGAGATTCTCGGTCTCTTCAGCGAAGACGAGACTAAGGAACTCCGCTATGCACTCGCTCAGTTCAGCAGTCCTTTTAAAATGCTCAACTTCATCATCTGCAACTCTCCTATCTCGCTCGAAGACAAGCAGAAGCTTCTTGAGGAGTCAGATATAAAGAAGAGGGGGTCTATGCTTCTGCAGATGCTTGATACTGCTTATCAGATGCTTCAGCTTAAGGTTGATATTCAGGAACGTACTCGCGAAGACCTCACTCGTCAGCAACGCGACCAGTTCCTGCAGCAACAGCTCAGAGCAATCAAGGAAGAACTCGGCGACAATCCTGAAGAGAGCGATGAGGCAGAACTATCATCAAGAGCGGAGAAGATGATGTGGAGCGAAGAAATAAAGACACACTTCGATAAGGAACTAAGGAAACTTGGACGTTTTATGGCATCCACTCCGGAATATGGAATACAATATACTTATCTAAACACCCTTCTTTCCTTGCCTTGGGACAAAAAGAAAGATTCTACCATAGACCTTGATCACGTGGAGAAAATCCTAAACCGTGATCATTTCGGACTGGACAAGATAAAGGACCGGATTCTGGAACAGGTGGCAGTGATGAAACTACGAGGAGACATGAAGGCTCCTATCCTTTGTCTCTATGGTCCTCCCGGAGTGGGCAAGACATCACTCGGAAAGTCAGTGGCAGAAGCGTTAGGCAGAGACTATGCCCGTATATCGCTCGGCGGCCTTCACGATGAAGCCGAAATCCGCGGACACAGGCGCACTTATATAGGAGCGATGCCTGGGCGAATAATAGCAGCTCTTGAAAAGACAGAAAGCAACAATCCCGTCATCGTTCTCGATGAGATAGATAAGATAAGCAAAGACATCAAGGGAGATCCATCGGCTGCTCTGCTTGAAGTGCTCGACCCAGAACAGAATTCACGATTTCATGACAATTATATAGACATAGACTATAATCTCTCGGATGTACTCTTCATCGCAACAGCCAACACCCTTGACACAATATCTGATCCCCTGCTCGACCGAATGGAGCTAATTGAAGTTTCCGGCTATATAGTAGAGGAGAAAATTGAAATTGCCAAAAGACACCTGCTTCCTAAAGCGCTCTCCGACCTCGGTTTTGAACCGGAAGACGTTAAGATCCAGGATGATGGATTAAGATTCATTATTGAACGGTATACCAGGGAATCAGGCGTCAGACAACTCGACAAGACCATCCGACGGCTTCTTCGACGTCTGGCAAGGAAGAAAGCAACTTCAATTCCTATGCCCGAAAGCATAGGAATCGCTGAAGTTAAGGAAATACTTGGGAAGGAACTTCATTTGAGAGAACTTTACGAAGGTAATGACTATGTAGGAGTTGTCACAGGGCTTGCATGGACTGCCGCAGGGGGTGAGATTCTTTTCATAGAGTCTTCATTGTCAAAAGGAAAAGGTGAGAAACTTACACTGACCGGAAACCTTGGCGACGTCATGAAGGAATCAGCTACTATAGCCCTGCAGTATGTTAGGGCTCATGCGGTAGAATTAGGAATAGAAGACAGTAAATTTACCGAATATAATGTGCATGTACATGTGCCCGAAGGAGCTGTACCTAAAGACGGACCGTCTGCAGGAATCACTATGGTGACCTCTCTCGTATCAGCCTTTACAGGACGAAAAGTTCGTGAGAAACTTGCCATGACTGGAGAGATGACTCTTCGCGGGAAAGTTCTGCCTGTAGGAGGAATCAAGGAGAAGATACTTGCCGCCAAGCGTTCGGGCATCACGGATATTGTATTGTCGGCCGAAAACCGTCGAGACTTAGAGGAAATAGAATCAACATATCTTAATGGGATCAACTTCCACTATGTCAATAACATAACTGAAGTTATCGATTATTCCGTGCTCAAAGACTGACTAAGCTATAAGTTTTTTTAACTATTATATTGTGTTTCTGATTTGGAAACACAATATTTTTTTTGTAACTTTGCACAATAAAATAAGAAAAATAACGTATACAATAATTTAAAATATTCAGCCTATCGAAAGAAATATACTTAACGTATTAATCAGCAAGAAAATGGCAAACTATGGAAGCATGACCGACGAACAATTGGTCAGAGCTTACGCGGACGGCAACAACGAGGCTTTTGACTCTCTGCTCAAGCGTCATCAGGAAAAAACATTCAACTATATCCTTCGTGTAGTAAAGAACGAGGATGTGGCAAATGACATATTTCAGGAGACCTTCGTGAAGGCTATCATGACTATCAAGCAGGGTCGTTACACCGAAAACGGAAAGTTTCCGGCATGGATTTCGAGAATCGCCCACAACCTAATCATTGACTATTATCGTCAGGAAAAATCCGAAAATATGCAGAGTACAGATATCGAAGATGTCGATATACTCAATAAGAAGGAACTTTGTGAAGGCACCATCGAAGACCGGATTATCTCCGAGCAGATTCGCGATGATGTGAAAATGCTCGTCACTCAGCTTCCTGACCTCCAGCGTGAAGTACTGACCATGCGCTACTACCAGAATCTTTCATTCAAGGAGATAGCGGATAAGACAGGTGTAAGCATAAACACTGCACTCGGAAGAATGCGCTACGCCATCATAAACCTACGCAGAATCGCAGCGGAAAAGGATGTGGCGCTGACTCTATGACACTTTCTTTACCTCAACTTTATAAATTAGGAAGTATTGACTTAGACTTTGTCAATACTTCCTTATTTGTTTCTTTAAGATAAGGTGTCAAATGTTTTCGTACGTAAACAATGTGAACAAATAACGGGTTAAATTATCTTTATAAATCAGAATAAACATAATCCAGTCGTCAGACGTTATATAACCAGAAATAAAACTAATGTAAAATATAAAGAAATCAATATTATGAAAACATTTGATAAGGTTATAAAGGAATCTGTTCCGACGCTCGTTGTCTTTATGCATCACGGAAGCCAGAATGCCGTAGATGTTAAATATATCGTCGATGGTTTAAAGTCTAAATATGAGGGTAAGGCCAATATCGTGAAAGCCGATGACCCTTACGGTAAGCTCAAAGTTTCCTACCGCCTGGAGGAATATCCCTCCTACATCCTCTTCAAGGAAGGACAGGAACTAATGAGGGAAAGCGGTAAAAAGACAGAGACCGAACTTGGCGAAATGATAGACAGAGCGCTCTAATAGAACATATAGTCAACGGAAAGAATACCAATGCTTAGTCCGGAGTCTTATTAGACTTCGGACTATTTTTTATTTTAGCTTCCTACAATATGAAAGGTAAAGATTGCGTTATGTAAATGTAATTATTAACTCAACATGCCTATGACAAACGGTTCTACTACTATTTTGTCATCGTCATCAAGTCAACAGTCTATGAAGTCACCACGCAGATCGACAATTGAAATGATCCGTCAGTTCGCACGGACTTGTATCTCACTCAAGGATATGAACTTTGATGTAATGATGGCTAACTGAAAAAAAGCACTCCTTTCAGGGAGTGCTTTTTTTACTTATAAGTAAGGATATCGTCATTTTCTTCTCTTCAAACGCACCACATTCTCAACATGGTGAGTATGAGGAAACATATCGACAGGCTGGACGTCAGTGACCACATAGTGTGAATCCATAAGAGTCAGGTCTCGGGCCTGAGTGGCAGGATTGCAGCTGACATACACAATTGTGTCAGGGGCCGCTTTAAGAATCACCTTCACAACATCCTCGTGCATTCCTGCGCGAGGAGGGTCGATTATCATGATGTCAGGAACTCCATGGGAATTTACAAACTCATCCGTAAGAATATCTTTCATATCGCCTGCATAAAACAATGTATTGCCGAGCCCGTTTACTTCTGAGTTTAGTCTGGCATCATCGATCGCAGCCTCAACGTATTCGATTCCTATCACCTTGCGGGCGCCACGAGCTACAAAGTTGGCGATAGTGCCTGTACCTGTGTAAAGGTCATAGACAAGAGGCTTCTCTGAGTCACTAAGGAAACCAAAACGCGCGGCTTCCTCATCACTCAATTCTTCGCGGGGTGCAATTCCCGCAAACTTACGGGCTACTTTGTAAAGTTCATAAGCCTGCAGAGAATTTGTCTGATAGAAAGATTTGGCATTGACCCTGAATCTCAATCCTTCCATTTCCTCCTCGATATATTCTGGTCCCTTCCATGCTACTATCTCCTGATCGGAGATAGTATCGTTGAGTTTGAGGTTTACGACATAGAGGAGCGACGTTATTTCCGGAAAAGCAGAATCCAGATAATTCATAACAAGCTTTATCTTCCCGTAATCATTTTCTCCGAACTGCAGACACACCATACACTGACCGGTAGAAGCAATTCTAATCATCAATGTACGCAGCAATCCCCTGTTTTCCTTTATATTATAGAATGACAGACCCTTCTCCTCGGCGAATGAATAAAGTCCGTTTCTGATTCGATCGCCCAATTCAGACTGAAGGAAACACTCGTCGATATGAAGCACCTTGTCAAATGCCCCCGGTATATGGAATCCAAGAGCATCAGGAGAGTCATCGAATATTTTTCCGCTTTTCACATCTTCCCAGGTGCGCCATTTTTTATCGGAGAAAGTATACTCCATCTTGTTACGGTAGCGCCATGCCTCTTTGCTTCCAATAGCTGGAGCCACATCAGGAATAGTAATCTTTCCTATCCTTGTAAGAGCATCCACCACTATCTGACGCTTACATTCAAGCTGCCTTTCATAAGGAATATGCTGCCATTTACAACCTCCGCATACACCAAAGTGCCTACATTTAGGTTCGATCCTCATTGGCGACGGAACTATGAGCCTTTCAATGTGACCCTCGGCGAATGAATGCTTCTTTCTATCTATCTTGACATCAGCTATATCACCGGGAGCACCATAGGGGATAAAGACCACAATAGGACTCTCATCTTCAGGTCGCATCATGACCCGGGCCAGGGATTTTCCCTCCGCGGCCATAGCTGTAATCTCGATATTTTCAAGGAGAGGAAGATATTTGGGTTTCCTTGCCATGTCCTTATTCAATTACTATATCGTAGCCTTCGAGCCACTCCATGGTCTTTGCGATATAGTCTTCCATAACCACGTCTTCCTCCACGAATGGAACAGCCTTTCTATAATCGGCCATTATCTTCTCAATGATAGGTGACGATTTGAGCGGCCTACGGAAATCGATGCCTTGGGCTGCGTTCATAAGCTCTATGCCGGCGATATACTGAAGATTTGATATTATTTTGTGTAATTTTGTTGCGGCGTTCGCGCCCATCGAGACGAGATCTTCCTGTCCGTTGCTGCTGACAATAGAGTCACAGCTAGCGGGCCAGGCGTACATCTTATTCTGGCTCACCATAGAAGCAGCTGCATACTGAGGAATCATAAATCCACTGTTAAGTCCCGGCTTTGCCACGAGGAACTCCGGAAGTCCACGCAGACCGAATATCAACTGAGCTACACGGCGTTCGGATATATTTCCGAGTTCATGAAGCGCGACACCCATATAGTCGAACACGAGAGCCAGAGGTTCGCCGTGGAAATTACCGCCTGATACCACTAAGTCTTCATCAGGGAATACGGTAGGATTGTCGGTCACTGAATTGATCTCAATGTGAAGCACTTCCGTCACATGGCGCATAGCATCCTTCACCGCGCCGTGCACCTGTGGAATACATCTGAACGAATACGGATCCTGCACATGCTCCTTCTCCTTCGCTATGATCTCGCTACCGGCAAGAATTTTGCGGAAGACCGCTCCTGTCTCGATCTGGCCATGATGCGGACGCACTCTCTGTATACACTCCCAAAAAGGTTCAATCCTGCCGTCGAATGCCTCAAGACTCATAGCTGCGAACATATCGAAGCAATTTACGAGATGCCAGCCGTCAATAAGAGCTTTGATACCATTGGCACTCATAAACTGCGTACCGTTGAGAAGCGCAAGACCTTCCTTTGATTTCAATTGTATAGGTCTCCAACCAAATCGGTCGAGAGCATCCTGACCTTTTGTCTTCTTTCCTTCCACCATCACATAACCCTCTCCTATCAGCGGAAGGAAAAGGTTGGCGAGAGGAGCGAGATCACCGGAAGCTCCCAAAGATCCTCTGTCATATACTATGGGGAGCACATCGTTATTGTAAAAATCAAGTATCCTCTGTACGGTTTCCACCTGAACACCGCTGAATCCCATCGAAAGCGCATGAGCCTTGAGAAGCAACATGAGCTTAACAACAGTCTTGTCTACAGGCGTACCTACGGAGCAGGAATGGCTCTTAATCAGATTTTCCTGAAGAGTAACAAGATCACCGGGAGCTATGTGCCTATTGCATAGAGAGCCAAAACCGGTAGTCACTCCGTAGATAGGCACGGTATTCTCATCAGTCTTAGTATCGAGAAAATCCCGGCAATTCTGAATTTTCTCTTTCGCTTCCTCGGAAAGGGTTAGCTTCGCATTGTCCTTTAGGATTTTTTCTATAAGGTCGTAGGTAAGCAAAGAGCTACCTATTGCATATTCAGTTATCTTTTCCATTATATAATAATATTATGCATTACCAATCATGTATTATGCATTCTCGAAAACTACCTTTCCCTTTGCAATGGTCGTTTTGACACAATTCATGCCGACATAATAGGGAAGCATATTAATATTGTCAAATGCAAGGATCACTAGGTCGCCGTCCTTACCGGGCTGTATCGAGCCCTTCCTGTCAGCAAGTCCACAGGCTGCCGCGCCATTGATGGTAAGCGCAGTAATAACCTCTTCGATTTTCATTCCCATATATATGCATGCCAAAGCTATCATCAAAGGTATAGATCCAGAGAAGCAGCTTCCCGGGTTGAGATCTGTAGCGAGTGCAACGGCACATCCGGCTTCAATCATCTTGCGGGCAGGAGCATAATCTTCCTTGAGAGCAAAAGCAGTCAAGGGCAATAGGGTAGCCACCACGTTCTTCTCAGCAAGATCCTTTATACCCTTATCGCTAACATGAAGAAGATGGTCGGCACTGACGGCACCAAGCTCGGCGGCGAGTTCCGCTCCTCCAAGCTGTACTATTTCATCCGCATGGAACTTTAGTTTATATCCCAAAGATTTGGCTGCCTTCATAAGGCGTCGGGAATCCTCGATTTCGAAAACGTTCTTTTCTGTGAATATATCGCAGAACTTAGCGGCTTTCCTGAATTTCGGAAGCATATCTGAAATGATGAGATCGACATATTCAGATGTGCGTCCCTTGTATTCATCGGGTACAGCATGAGCTCCTAAGAAAGTAGCTACAATATCCATTTTCTTCTTGGATGAGAGACGAGCGATGGCTGCAAGCATCTTTGCCTCATTCGCGTAGTCAAGGCCATAGCCGCTCTTTACTTCAGCCGTAGTCACTCCCATAGAGAGCATACGCTCCATAAGCCACTCTGCATTTTCCACGAGTTTTCCAACTGATGCCTCACGGGTAGCGTTAACAGTGCTCTGAATTCCGCCACCCTTTTCCATGATACTCATGTAGGATGCGCCATCAAGACGCATCCGGAATTCATCAGCCCGAAAACCACCAAACACCATATGGGTATGGGAGTCCACAAAACCGGGGAGTACGACGCTTCCTTTAGCATCAATTTCCCTAAAAGTAGCACCATTACCAAAAAGTGTATATATCTGCCTAAGAGGATTTGAGTTGCCTACGTAGCGTATTATTCCGTCCTTGATAAGGATAGCTCCGTCTTCTATCACATTGAGACGCCCCATGTCGGCTCCTTTCACTGCCTCATTACCGAGTGGAGTGACTATCGTAGCGTGCTTTATATATAAATTTGACATCTTATTTAAGGATTAAGGGTTAAGGGTTAAGGGTTAAGTAATTCGCGGAGCTTTTCTTCGTCAGCGATAAATGGCTCAGTGATCATGAAGCCGTTTTCTACTTGCGACTCATTCCATTCCTTTACAGTCGCCATTGCATTTTCGTTGCGGGCCCAGCTGCGACGAGCCACGCCACCCATCACATCCCATAGCATTGCTTTGGTCAGAATCTCATCTACTCTGTCGCTACCGTCGCAGATCATGCCGAAACCACCGTTGATCGACTTACCAATACCGACACCTCCTCCGTTGTGAAGAGCCACAAGACTCATACCGCGCGCACAGTTGCCTGCAAAGCACTGGATCGCCATGTCAGCCATTACGTTAGAGCCGTCTTTTATGTTGGATGTTTCGCGGAAAGGAGAGTCTGTACCGCTCACATCATGATGGTCACGTCCGAGCATTATCGGACCGACTTCTCCCTTGCGGACCATATCATTGAATTTCAAAGCTATCTTAAGTCGGCCCATAGCATCTTGATAAAGTATTCTTGCCTGTGTGCCTACAACGAGAGCGTTTTTCTCCGCATCCCGGATCCATACCCAGTTGTCCATATCCTGTCCACGGCGTTCCTTAGGAATGCAATCCATAGCAGCCTTATCGGTCTTCATGAGGTCTTCATGCTTTCCACTCAGACATACCCAGCGGAAAGGACCGTAACCATAGTCAAACAGCATCGGACCCATGATATCTTCCACATAGGACGGCCAGATGAATCCGTCTTTCTCATCGACCCCATTTTTCGAAAGTTCCTTGACACCGGCATCATACATGGCCTTCATGAAGGAATTGCCATAATCGAAGAAATACGTGCCCCGGTCTACGAGCGTCTTTATTGCTGCGTAGTGGCGATGAAGTGTTTCATCTACGAGACGACGGAATTTCTCCGGATTGTCGTGGAGAAGTTTCGTTCGCTCCTCAAACGAGAGGCCAACAGGGCAGTAACCACCTTCATATACGGCATGACAGGATGTCTGATCGCTGAGGAGTTCGATCTTCTTTTCATTCTTGACTGCATATTCGAGAAGATCTACGATATTGCCGTGGTATGCTATTGAAAGCGGTCTCTTCTCCGCCATAGCTTCTTCAGCAAGACGGAAAGCATCATCGAGATTATCGGTGACAACCTGCACCCACCCTTGATTCTTACGGGTTGCGATGCGGGATGCGTCCACCTCAGCCACAATCGAAACTGCACCGGCGATATCGGCTGCCTTAGGCTGTGCCCCACTCATTCCGCCGAGACCGGAACTTACGAAAAGGTGTCCGCGGAGGTCGCCGTCCTGCGGCACTCCGAGTTTCATGCGTCCTGCATTGAGGATGGTGTTGAATGTACCGTGCACAATGCCCTGCGGACCGATATACATCCATCCGCCTGCCGTCATCTGTCCGTAGTTGGCCACACCCATCTGCATGGCCTCGTGCCAGTCGTGAAGATTGTCGAACATGCCGACCATCATGGCGTTGGTTATTATTACCCTGGGAGCATCGGGACGCGAGGGAAAGAGGCCGAGGGGATGCCCTGATTCCACTACGAGGGTCTGGTCTTCAGTCAGGTTTTCGAGATACTTCTTGATGAGACGGTATTGGAGCCAGTTCTGGCAGACCTGTCCGGTCTCTCCGTAAGTCACGAGTTCATATGGATAGAGGGCGATATCAAAGCAGAGGTTGTTGTCAATCATCACCTGAAAAGCTTTTCCCGCAAGGCATTTTCCTTTGTACTCGTCTACGGGTTTTGCCTTAAGATCCCCTTCCGGACGCCAGCGGTAAGCGTAGATTCGTCCGCGGGTACGGAGTTCCTCGAGAAATTCGGGAGCGGCTTTTTCATGCAGTTCTTCCGGCAGATAACGGAGAGCATTCTTAAGTGCGGTGATTGTCTTTTCGGTAGTGAGGGTGTAGTGACGGTCCGGAGCGCGACGGATGCCGTCGGCAAACTTCGGATCTTCAGGCCATTCGGCTGAAAGAAGGATTCTGTTGTCAATCATATATCAGGTCAGTTATAGTCATTTGCAATTGTGGAATGCACGCCTCATGCGAGCACTTCACAAAGTTAATGAAAATTTGCCACATATCCATAAAAAAATTCCAAAAATTACATTGTTCTTTGCAGAATGGAGAAGAACTGTATTCCTATCGGGTATCTCAGTTCATCCATAATTATCATACATTCTGCAAAAAAAGTGATTAATCGCCTTGATTACAGATACAGCTGCTATAAGTTCTTGAAATGGCAACCGCCCCGGTCCATGAGGAGCGGGGCGGTTGTTAAAGAGGTTTGATAATTCCTGTCTTGTCTACGTAAACATTTATTTATCTAACACGTCGTCGACATATTTCCATATTTCTTCGCCACGGAGGTTTCTTCTAAGAATCTTTCCGTCGGGAGCAACCAATATAATAAAAGGAATAAATTGAAATCCGAATGTTTTTGCGGAAAGTCGTTCGGAATCAATGAGCTGTTGCCAAGGATAATTAATCGATTTGAGAGCTTCAAGATGTTTTTCAGTAGAGTCAGAGTTCATAATGCCGATGATACTGAAATTATCATTATCCTTGTATTTTTCATAAAGAGGCATTAATACCTCCTTGGCTTCCTTTCTGCACGGGCCACACCAGGAAGCCCAGAAATCCAGCAATACATACTTCCCTTTACCAAGATAATCAGACAGATTCACCTGCTTGCCATCCGGAGTAAGACATGGCATATCCTGAAACATCCGGCCCTCTTCAGTCGCTTCCACTGCCCTTAGCCGTTCAGCTTCATTCCTCAGCATGGGATATTCAGCCAGATCAGCCGGCATCTCGTGATAAAGCCCCATCCATATATCAGGACTGAGACTTGAAGAGAGCACACTGACAAGATACACGCCAAGAGGATTGGAGATATTTTCCATTGCCTGCTTTTTAATATACTCTACACGATCATCCCTTTTGAGATTTTCCATATTTTTCCAGATGGCTTCTCTCCTATCGTTAAGTTCACCTCCGGCAACGACCACTCCCCCGTTTTCAAAGTTTTCTGTAAACCGGAAACTCACTGTATCATTACCGGCGTCTAAAAAAACAGGTATGAAATTTGTTCTTACACCTCCTGTTATATCAAAGGAATATGTAAGTTTACATAATTCAGCTTTGGCAAGAGTTCCATGTAAGACAGCATTTTTACCTTCAGGCTGAATCGAGTCTATAGTCTTATTGTCAAGCTGGGAAACAATCTTGACAGGATGTTTAATGACGGCTTCCGGCAAATCAGAAACATTAACGACAAATGCCTTGACAGCGAGACTCACAGCCAAACCCATGAAAACACATAATATCTTCTTCATATTTCAATTAGATTTAAGTTTCACATGCTCAAATTAAGGATTAGTGCCTCCTATAGATTTCTACCACAAAAGTACGAATATTTTCTCTACAAAGCAAGGTCTGCATAAATATTATTTTATCAGAACTTGTATTTCCATAAAAAAACGTTTATTTTTGCATGAAATATCTGAACTAATTATGAAAGGAAAAGAAAAGCGACTGCTTCTGATAGTTGACCCACAGATTGATTTCATCACGGGTACCCTACCGGTGCCTGAGGCAGCCTCGGCTATGGATGCTCTTGCGGAATATGTCAATCAATATGGCAGCAAATACTCTCTCATATGTGTGACCTGCGACCGCCATCCCTTACACCATACTTCTTTTTCGGACTTTGGAGGGGAATGGCCGGCACACTGCGTAGAATCCTCAGTCGGAGCAGCAGTATGGTCTCCAATCATGAAGGCCCTTGAAAAGCATTCAGACTCAGTAAGATTTCTATACAAAGGGGAAAGCCTTGACAAAGACGAGTATTCCATATTCCAAAGCGGTAAAGGCGCTGCAGAGATGGATAGCTATATCAAAGGTGTAGGCATAGAGGAAATAGACATCTGCGGCCTCGCCGGAGATGTTTGCGTAGCCAACACCCTCCAGGACGCACTGCGCCTCTACCCCGACATCCGCTTCCACATCCTCACTCAATATACAGCTTCCCTTGATGGAGGCACACTCCTCGCATCCCTCAACCTTAGCTGATGCCGTAAAAGTTCATATTTGCATTATTCAGTTCCTTTTGGCATTTTGCGTGCCTTCAATCGGTAGCGGCGGGAATCCTGATTCGGATATATGGCCGGATCCTGAGCTGCATACTTTATCCACAGCTCATCGGGTGTAGGTTACTCTTCCACCACATATGGCTCTCCGTAAGCTTGACGATCCTGTAATAATACTCACCGTCCCAGGGCACATCGCTATCGATCTGTCCCTGAAAAACCAAATCCAGCGCTGGCTGACTGCTGTCGGATTCCCGTATGATCCAGGAGTAGACCTTGTCATGTAATACGTGGTCCGTGGCAGTGAGATATTATGTACACTCCGGCCTTCAATACCCCCCGACTTCTCGGTCTGATCAGCACCTTACTGATCCTTTACTTTGCCTTACATTGTATAGCTGATTACGACAGCCCTGGCATTAGCCTCCTGGAACTTACTCTGATAGTATTTCCGTAAGGCCTTTTAAAAGCAAGAGCAAATACCTCTCTCCATCGTTGGACTTAGTAGGAAACTTCGTCGATAGTATAAGTATAGGCGAAATCAGGGTCCATATAGACGGCCTGCTCAAAATACCAGACTGGTATGAAATTTAATGGCAATCCTTCGGAGTCTTTTCTATCTTTCGATAGAACTTCCATAAGCTTGTATTCAGTCCAAGCCGGATCGCCCATCCTTTCGTCAAGGTAACTGGTCTCGCTGATACGGATACGGTATTCATTCCCCTCCTCATATTCAAACCCACTAATTGAGCCCATTGCCTCCCACTCGGATGATTCATCGCGTTTCACGGTAAACACTTCAACCAGTAGGTTGCAGCCCGAAGAGGTCAGCACTCCCGGAAGTTTCACAGAGGCAACAGTAAGCTCATACTCTTTATAACCGGTTACTTTTTTCCCTTCCTCATCCATATCCGTGAGACAGGAAGACAAACCCACGATTGTCAGCAATACCACCGGCAGAATTCTTAATAGTACTTTAAATTTCATATATCGTCTGTTTACTTATTTCATAAATAAGATAATGAAACCATATAAATACTGCATCCTAAAAGAATCTTTTTTATCATCCAATCAATGCTGCGCAATAAATATATACTTGAATCAACCTTATGTATCAATTATTTCAAAGTTTTCTAAGTCTGCTAAGATGTGTCGGAGTAATGTTTAGAAATGAGGCGATATCCTTGAGTGAAAAGAACATAAACAAATTCTTATGTGCATATATCAGCTCATCATATCTTTCCTTGGCTGACTTTATGCGTAAATCAATATACCGGTCATAAGTGTTGTCAAAAAGTGCCAAGGTAGACTCCGCTACTTTCCTGTTCAGTTCTTCATCGTATTTAAGCCGTTCTCCTATTTCTTTTACCGACGCACAAAGAATTTCGCATGGTGTGACGGCAATTATTGATACTCTTGATTCCCTGCCGTAAAGCGAAAACGGGAAATCAGCGGCAAAACCTCCGGCAAACTCCAACCCCACAACATGCTCGGATCCATCGGCAGCATATGCCACATACTTCAAAGCCCCTTTTTTAATGTAGCCGATATACGGGGCAACGTGGCCTCGCTCCACAAACGACTCGCCTTTCTCATAACGGCGAAGAACACCATCTCTGAGGCAGAGTTCACGCCAGAAATCCAGATCTATGAAATCGTAATATGTATTGAAGTTTGATGATGTCATTTTTTGTATATTTAATACGATGATACTTGTTCATGTCTCAAATATACGAAAAAATTTTGAAAAGATTGTACTCTCAAAGTATAAATATTCATTATAAGGTGCATTTATAAACAATGTTTATACTACACCCCAATAATTACATTTTGGATAGTTGTTCAATGGTGGCCACTGCCTCAGCCTGATTCTCTGCTGAGGCTCCGACTTTTGCATGACGCACGATACCGTTCTTATCCACGACTATTGTCAAGGGAAAACCTTGTTGCCCTACAAGTGCCACCAAATCTGTTGCCTCCTGAAGGTGGATCCATGTAAAATTATGCTGTTCCGCAATAGGAAGAATCTCTTCCTTGTTATGTCGCGAAGCCGACAGAAAGACAACTTCCGGAAATTTCTCTTTCCATTCCGAGAGTACCGGCATTTCGCGTCTGCATGGGCCACACTCCGTCTGCCATATATTGATGACGTAGATTCTGTCTTTCAGTTTATCGTTGTTCCATACATTACTATCCGTATCCGAATATTCAAAACTAATAAAAGGCTCTCCAATCCTCACGCCTAAACCTGAAGCGATAGGTAAAGGCCGGCGACCTTCATAGTCTCGAATCAACTTGTCGGCATACTGCACGCATTCTGCAGGAATCGCACTCTGCTTCAAGGATTCATCGATAATGTGATCCTTTGGAAAATACACGGCCAACACCGCTTTGCCATCCGGATCTTTAAGGATTGCAGTAGTTGAGTTTGCCGGAATCAGGGATTTAAGAGAAACTTTATTGTCAAAAAACAATCCATCCGCAATAGCCGAAGCTTTGACCAACCCTTCATCAGCAGTTTGAGCAAGCATATTCAAACAGCCGATCACTGAGAAAATGATAACAACCAAGGTTCTCACATATAATGAAGTATTCATGTTTCGTATCTTTTTAATTTATTGCAATTCAGCACTTATATTTACGGATGCGTAGCTTTCTCTGAGAACTCCGGCCACGAGAAGCGCATATTTCATTTTACCATATTCTCGAATCTATGGTAGAAATCCTCCGTTTCTCCAATCGTAAAATCGCAAAGCCTACCTTCCGGGTCTATTATGACCTTTGTCGGATATGCCGGAACAGGGAATCCCGCCACAGTTCCGTCATGAGCTCTCGGAGATGGGGCGAGTAGGTTTCTCCATGGCAGTTCAAGTTCATTCACCAAGCTTCGCCATGTATCAGTCTGATCTCCGCATGCTATTCCAACTATCTCAAGCCGGTCGGAATAATCCGCATACAGCTTCTTCATCTTATCAAACCCCCGTCTGCATGGTCCGCACCATGAAACCCAGAAGTCAAGGATCACCCATTTGCCACGAAGCTCTGAAACGTTGAACGTCTGTCCGTCAAGGCTATTCAGGGTTATCTCCGGAACGGGAGCGCTCGTCTCCAACGTGGCGTTTATCATGCTTTCCTGATCCGCACTACGCTTTGCTGAGTTTTGCCGAGCCCTGATATTTGTGTAATACAATGTATTCTCCGATCCGATAGGAAGCCTGTCGTATGCGTATGGGACAAAGTCTTCGTCAAGAAGCACCGCCACGCGTGTCGCAGCTTCCGGATGGCTCTCTGCCATGATCTTGTCAAGCAATAAGTGCATTTCATGCGTCAGCGAATCCAGTTCCTGTTCGGTAAGTTTATAGCGGCTGAGAGAAAAAAGTTTGCTTTTCAGTTTCAGGAATTCCTGATAATGAGGAATATCGAAGGAATAGATTCCTCCTGTCAGTGTATAGTCCCTTTTACTGAAATCGCCTACGGTGAGGTCCAGATGCTCGGAACTCCTCATTCGGCATGAAGTCAGAAGGTAATTATCGCACACTATCCTGTATTCACTCGGGATCGAATCAGGGAAAATGTGTACAGCGCCGTCCTTAACTGCATATGTATCCCTACGCCCGAAATCGATAGCTTCATAATACTCCTTCTCAAACATACAGGTATCCGTGGGAAGAGGTGCTACTCTCACCCAGACCGAATCTGGCGCCTCTCCTCCGGTAAACACTATATCGATGCCGGGAAGTACCTGTGGTTTAATGGCCGTCTTCCTGGACGTAGCACAAGACGCAATCGACAACAGAACCAATATGTATGCCAAATGCATATATGTGTTCTCTGATTTAACCTTTCTCATATCTGTAGGCTTTTGGAAATGAATCATAACACATAAATATCAATATGAGCCCAAAGTTACGCAAAAAATATGAAAAGATTACGCTTATGAAGAAGAAAATATTCGCTTACAGCGTAATTTCTCAACATTTGTTGATTCGAATCGAGCCTCAAATGTGCTTGAAGAATCTAAGAAACACATTGATAATTCCAATGCTACTGCATCAAATATGATCCCTTGCAACGGAAATGAGAAAAATTTGGTAATGTCGGAAATATGGATTATCTTTGCATCTGAATTTTTTTAACCAACAGACATGAAGAACCGTAACTACCTACTTTCAAGCCTCGCTGCCCTTGCCACCTTCTCGGCTGGTGCGGCAACCAACGACTTTGTCATAAAGACAAACAAACCGGGCGCGCCCATTCAGCCAACAATGTACGGCATATTCTTCGAAGATATCAATTTCGGAGCAGATGGCGGCCTCTATGCAGAACTTGTCAAGAACCGCTCTTTCGAATTTCCCCAGACATTCATGGGCTGGAACATATTCGGCAACGTTCAGGTGAAAGACGATGGTCCATTCGAACGTAATCCTCATTACGTACGTCTCGGCGATCCTGGTCATGCCCATAAGCACACCGGAATCGAAAACGAAGGATTCTTCGGAATCGGCGTGGAGAAAGATAAGGAATATCGTTTCTCGGTCTGGGCCCGTACCGTCGACGGAGAGAAATCAAAAATCCGCGTAGAGATCACCGATCCTGACACTATGGACGACCATCAGGCCATCGCCCGCGAGGACGTTGAAATATCAGCCAAGGAATGGAAGAAATACACTGTCATCCTAAAGCCATCTAAGACAGATGCCAAGGCTCATCTCAGGATTTTCCTGACAACTCCTAAATCAGCTGTAGACCTCGAGCATGTATCACTCTTCCCAGTCGACACATGGAAGGGCCATGAAAACGGCATGCGCAAGGACCTCGCACAAAAACTCGCCGACCTGAAACCCGGGGTATTCCGCTTCCCCGGAGGCTGCATTGTGGAAGGTACAGATCTCGACACCCGCTATCAATGGAAGAATACAGTCGGTCCGGTCGAGAACCGTCCTCTCAATGAAAACCGCTGGCACTATACCTTCCCACACCGCTTCTATCCCGACTATTTCCAGAGCTATGGTCTCGGATTCTACGATTACTTCCTCCTCAGCGAAGAAATAGGTAGCGAACCACTTCCAATACTAAGCGTAGGTCTCGCCTGCCAGTTCCAGAACGATGATCCGGCAGCTCACGCCTATGGCGAGGAACTTCAGCAATATATCGACGATGCTCTCGATCTCATAGAGTTTGCCAATGGATCCACTGATACAGAATGGGGTAAGCTTCGCGCGGAAATGGGTCATCCTGAGCCATTCAATCTAAAATATCTCGGTATAGGCAACGAGCAGTGGGGACCCGAATATCCCGAACACCTCAAGCCATTCCTTGACGCCATCCGCAAGCAGCATCCCGAAATCAAGATAGTAGGCTCATCGGGCCCGGACTCCGAAGGCAAGCAGTTCGATTATCTCTGGCCGGAAATGACCAAGCTCAAAGCCGACCTCGTAGACGAGCATTTCTATCGTCCGGAATCATGGTTCCTTGCGCAGGGACGTCGATATGACAATTACGACCGTAAAGGTCCGAAAGTATTCGCCGGAGAATATGCCTGCCACGGAAAGGGTAAGAAGTGGAACCATTTCAACGCCGCTCTCCTTGAAGCAGCTTTCATGACCGGTCTTGAAAGAAACGCCGATGTGGTGCATATGGCTACATACGCTCCGCTCTTCGCCCATGTGGAAGGATGGCAATGGCGTCCGGACATGATCTGGTATGACAATCTGGAAAGCTACCCTACCTGCAGCTACTACGTTCAGCAGCTCTACGGCACAAACAAGGGTGACAAAGTACTTCCCCTCACGATGAACGGCAAGACGGTAGCGGGAGATCCTGATCAGAACGGACTGTTCGCCAGTGCGGTGATCGACGAATCAGCCAATACTTATATCGTCAAGGTAGCAAATGTATCAGATGATCCTCAGGAACTCAACCTAACTTTCGACGGAATGAAGAAAGCGACCCTCGCAGGAGGCAAGGCCGTAACACTCCATTCTGATGTAGAGACTGCAGAGAACTCCCTTGAGAATCCAGCTCTTATCACTCCACAGGAAAAAGTGATCGACGCATCCGGAAACACATGGTCCACTACCATTGGACCCAAGACTTTTGCAGTCTATACCTTCAACTTCGAGAAAAAGTAATCTACATAGTAACAGAATCTAAAAAAGTAAAGAAAAAATGTTGGAATTCAATGACCAGACAGCACGCGAGGCAATTGAAAGCGGCAAGCCTGTAGTAATCGACTTCTGGGCCACATGGTGCGGCCCATGCATCAAACTCGGTCCTATCGTCGAGGAACTCGCCGAGAAATATGGCGAACAGGTGACAGTAGGCAAACTCAACATCGACGACAACGACGAGATAGCAAGCGAAAACCGCGTACGTAACATCCCAACCGTCCTCTTCTTCAAGGATGGCGAGATGAAGGAGCGTTCCGTAGGCCTTGTAAAGCTCGCCGACCTGGAGGCAAAGCTACAGGCTATCATCTGACAATCTTCTTAATTGAATAAAATACGGGCTAATGTCGATGAGTGACATTAGCCCGTGTTTTTGATTTATTCTTTCTAAATTCCATCTTCCGTCAACACCTTGAAACTCACCGACATTGAGTCAAGTTTGTTTATGACGTCCTTATTCAACGGGATCTTCTTCCTGCTTTTGATCCGGATACTCTGCTGTCGCTCCCGGTCATAGATGCTTAGATAGAGCTCTCCGATGCGTTCCTCAGGCTTAGGCTCAAGAGAGCCGAGATAATCAAACACCTCCTTATCCTTCACATTCCTATCAAGATATATCATCAGTGAATTTGCTAACGTACCCTTGATGCCGTCAAGACTCAACACTTCCGTCACCTTGAATTCCATCTCTGCGGCATTGAACAACTTTCCCTGTACCTGACCCTTAACATAGACAGGTTGGCCTACCTTGAACCGCTGGAAAATTCCATCATAATCCTTACCGAAAAACGCGAATTCATGTTTTCCGGAAAAATCCTCGATGGTAGCCTTACCGAACGGAGTACCTTTTTTTGTCATTCTGGTCATCGTATCCGTTACGAGACCTCCCAGGGTAAGCTGGGCTCCCATCTCCATTTTGTCGTCGATATTCTCGCAGTTGGCGTTACATCCATAGTTGAGTTCCATCCAGTAATCGTCGAGAGGATGTGCGCTCAGATAGACAAGCACAAGTTTCTTCTCCTCTTCAAGAAGGCGTAGACGGTCCCATGGTTCAAAATCTGGATATGGAGGGCGGTTTGTCTCAATCGTTTCGAAGTCCCCGAAAAGGGAAAGCTGAAGCGAATTTTTGTCGTTCTGAAAATTCTGACCGTATTTAACAAGCATATCAGCGTAAGTCGTATCAAACATCGGATGAAGAAACATCTCTCTTTTTATGCCGAAACTATCGAAAGCACCCGCCAGCGCGAGAGCTTCTATGGCCGCTCGGTTGCAACCCGAAAGGTTAACCCTCTCCACAAAATCATAAATATCCTTGTACGGTCCACCTTTCTCCCGCTCCGAGATAATAGTGTTGACAGCATTCTGACCCACACCCTTGATGGCGCCGAGTCCGAAACGTATCACTCCGTCTTTAGATACGCCAAATTTTTCTACCGATTCGTTGATGTCAGGTCCCATTACCTTAAGTCCCATACGGATGCACTCATCCATAATACCCTTGAGCTTGTCAGCAGCTCCCAGATTCCGGCTCAGCACGCCTGCCATGTATTCTGCCGGATAATTCGCTTTTAGATAACCGGTCTGGTAAGCTACCCAGCTGTAGCAAGTGGCATGACTCTTGTTGAAGGCATAAGAGGCGAATTTCTCCCAGTCTGCCCATATTTTTTCAAGCACTTCAGCCTTGTGGCCGTTTTTCTGGCCTTCAGCCATAAACTTCACTTTCAGTTTCTGCATCTTGTCGATCTGCTTTTTACCCATTGCCTTTCGGAGCATATCGCTCTCTCCTCGAGTAAAGTTTGAAAGCAGTCGGGAAAGGAGCATGACCTGTTCCTGATACACTGTGACACCATACGTTTCCTTCAGGTATTTCTCCATGATCGGGATATCGTATTCGATAGGTTCCAGACCATGCTTTCTGGCAATAAACGATGGGATGTAGTCCATAGGCCCCGGCCGGTAAAGCGCATTCATGGCGATAAGGTCCTCAAACTTGGATGGCTGAAGCTGGCGCAGATAAGTACGCATACCCGCTGACTCGAACTGGAATGTAGATGTAGTCCTCCCCTCGCAGTAAAGTTTGAATGTGGCAGGGTCATCAAGTGGAATTTTCTCTATATCGACTTCTATTCCCTTGGAAGCCTTGATGTTGGCAAGAGTTTCCTTGATTATTGACAGAGTCTTGAGTCCAAGGAAGTCCATCTTTATCAAGCCGGTATCCTCTATAATACTACCCTCATACTGAGTAGTGATCTGCTTTGTGCCGTCGGCATCGGTGGCTGTCGATACAGGAACCCAGTCTGAAATCTCATCACGGCATATTATGACGCCGCAGGCATGAATGCCTGTACCGCGTATGTTACCCTCGAGCTGAGTAGCGTATTTTATAGTATCCCTGATTCTCGGATCCGGATTATGGGTCTCGTTTTCAAATTCCTTATTATATTTCAAGACGTTTTTCAGGTTGATCTTAGGAGCTTTTCCGTTCACTTCCGGAAGCCTGTCGGGCACAAGCTTCTTCAGCCTGTTGGATTCCTGCACAGAAACCTCAAGCACACGCGCCACATCGGCGATGGCGCTCTTGGTCGCCATAGTCTGAAAAGTGATGATATGGGCGACTTTCTCCGCTCCGTATTTTTCCGTGACGTATTTAAGCACCTCGTATCGGCCATCATCGTCAAAATCTACGTCGATATCCGGGAGAGAGATACGATCGGGATTTAAAAACCTCTCAAACAGAAGATCATATTTTATAGGATCCACACGTGTTATCCCAAGGCAGTACGCCGCAGCAGAGCCGGCAGCAGAACCACGTCCCGGACCTATGCTGACACCTAATTTGTTGCGACCGGTATTTATAAAATCCTGTACGATGAGGAAGTAGCCGGGAAAACCCATGGTCTTCATTATATAAAGCTCGAAATTGAGGCGTTCGGCTACTTCTTCCGGCAGAGGATCACCATATATTTTCCTTGCGCCCTCCATAGTAAGTTTATTAAGATAGTCGGCCTCGAACTTTATCCGGTAAAGTTTATCGTAGCCTCCGAGACGGGCGATTTTCTTCTCCCCCTCCTCCCTTGACAGTACGACATTGCCGTTTTCATCCTGAGTGAACTCATCGTAAAGCTCTTCTTCAGTAATGCGTGCTCGATATTCCTCCTCTGTGCCGAATTCCTTGGGGATCTCGAAGAAAGGCATGATAGGAGCATGATCGATGGAATACGGTTCAACTTTGTCGAGCACTTCCATAGTATTTTCTATAGCCTCGGGAATGTCGCCGAATATCTTCTGCATCTCCTCAGGCGATTTAAGCCATTCCTGCTTAGTGTAATGGACGCGTTCCTGACTGAAAGTCTTCTGCATCGACACGCAAATAAGCCGGTCGTGGGCCTCCGCATCGTCTTCATAAGTGAAATGTACGTCGTTTGTGGCCACCATCTTTATGCCGTGTTTTCTTGCAAGAGGAACAAGCACATCGTTTACACGGCACTGCTCCTGATACGTCTGACGGTTGGAGTTTTCCTTATTGGTCTGGTGACGCTGAAGCTCTATGTAGTAGTCATCACCAAAAGTCGCTTTATACCATAACATTCTTTCCTCAGCGGCGGCTATGTCGTCGTTAAGGATGAACTGCGGGATTTCTCCTCCGAGACAAGCACTGCATACGATAAGTCCCTCTTTATGCTCTTCAAGTTCAACTCTGTCTGTACGAGGTTTAAAATACATACCGTCGGTCCACGATTTGCTTACAAGCTTTATAAGGTTTTTATAACCTTTGAGATTCTTTGCCAGCACGATGAGATGATAACCTCTGTCGCTCTTGTCGCGACGGTCAGTTAGACGGTCTTTGGCCACATACATCTCGCATCCGATAATGAGCTTGAATTTCTGGTCATCAGGCAACCCTGAATTCTTTTTATTTACATAGTTCCACATTTCCTTGATCCCGAACATATTGCCGTGATCTGTTAGGGCTATACCCCGCATTCCCAATTCTATAGAGCGGTCTACGAGTTCCTGAATCGAAGCCTTGCCATCGAGAAGGCTATACTGAGAATGCACGTGAAGATGTGTGAATTGAGGCATATTTAGTTACTGTGTTGATGAGTTGTAAGTTTTGAGGAGATCGGAAATCTTTTTATAATCTGTCTCTTATTTCTGATATTAATCATTTGATAAATCAGGGACTCTTCCGTATCCCTTAAAGGTGCGTACATAATATGGCTGTGAGATATCGGATACCACTACTCCTTTCGAAGTCGAAGCATGTATAAAGTTCTTCTCATCGATCATGATGCCAACATGCGATGTTTTATCCGGATCCTTACCTGTTGCAAAGAAGCATAGGTCGCCAATTTTGACCTCTTTTTTCTTAAGATGCTTACAGAAGTCCTGTTGCTGGGCGCTATTGCGCGGAAGCTTTATACCGGTCACTTTTTCATATACACTCATGACCATTCCAGAACAATCACTGGCCTTCCCTTTCTCTGCCCGGCCATATCCGTAGGGAGTTCCTTTCCAGGTCAAAGCTTCTTCCACGATTTTTTTTCTTGCTTTGGAAATACTTTTGTCATTTTTGTCATTTCTGTGTTTCCTTTTATTAAGGGACTCAATCTTAGGATCATATAATGAGCTGTCACTCTTTTTAGATGAGCGACAAGACGAAAGCGAGGCGGTCAGCGTCGCGAACAACATCAATATAAGGAAGTGAAGCAATTTTCGTTTCATGACGCAAATTTACTCAATTGTAAGAATTTTTCAAAGTATTTTAATGATTTTTTCATTTCATTATCGCTTATCTTAAATATAATTAAAAAGATAAACCATCCTGCACTATTGGAGTCTTATTTGTTGTTTAATGATTGTAAAGCGCATCGAGAGGCTTCTGCAGGGTCTGACGACGCTTCAATCTACACCATAGCTTCAATTGAAAAAAAACAAAAAAACCAACCTATACGACAAATGAAAGTAAAGTATCTTGTAGCAGTGACAGCGGCAGCCGTTATGATTCCGGCTGCGGGTATGGTCTATTCCAACACCGTCATAAACACCAGTCACACAAAGGCCACTGAGCCTGAGTTCATCACCATCTCAAGAGCGCCTTCATTCGAGACAGACTTCACGAAAGCTGCTGAAAGCACTGTCAATTCTGTCGTTTGCATCAAAAGCTTCGTAGACCGCAGCCAGCAGTATGGCGGCCAACAGGGAGGATATATGGACCCATTCGGAATGTTCGACTTCTTCTTTGGTCCACAGCAGCGTCAGCAACCTCAGCAACAACCACGCCAGAAGAAAAGCGAACCTGTACAGAGCGGTCTTGGATCCGGCGTCATACTCAGCGAAGACGGATATATAGTGACCAATAATCATGTTGTAGATGGAGCTGACAGTCTGGAAGTTCTACTTAACGATAATTCAACCTATGAGGCCAGGATTATAGGAACAGATGAGTCTACCGACCTTGCATTGATCAAGATTGATGCCAAAGGCCTTAAAGCAATTAAGGTAGGCGATTCGGAAAACCTCCGACTTGGCGAATGGGTGCTTGCCGTCGGTAATCCCTTTGGTTTCAATTCAACTGTGACCGCCGGCATAGTCAGTGCCAAGGCCAGAAGTCTAAACGCAGATTCTCATCGACGCAACAAGATGGGCATCGAAGCCTTCATTCAGACTGACGCCGCGCTCAATCCAGGTAATTCCGGTGGTGCACTTGTAAACCTCAATGGAGAACTTGTTGGCATCAATGCGGCTATTTACTCCAATACAGGATCATACACCGGCTTCTCATTCGCTATTCCTACCACCATCATGGCTAAAGTTGTGGCAGACCTTCGTGAATACGGAACAGTTCAGCGCGCTGTCCTTGGAATCACAGTTGCTGATCTTACTTCGGAGATTGCTAAAGAAAAAGGCATTACCGCCACCAAGTCAGGTGTTCTCGTAGCCGGCGTCGCAGATAGAAGTACCGCAAAGGAACTGGAACTTCAGGAAGATGATGTGATCGTCGCTATCAACGGCACAGACATCAAAAATCTCCCTGAGCTTCACGAACAGCTTGCCAAATATCGTCCCGGACAGGAAATCACCGTTTCATATTTCCGTGACAACAAGAAGATCACAAAGAAGGCCACGCTACGAAATACCCAGGGCGACACGGCTATCACAAAGAAGGGAGATTTCTCAGAGGTCGGATGCGCTTTCATGAAGCTTAACAACGATACGTTGAAACAGCTCGGTATCAGCAACGGCGTAAAAGTGACTGGTCTTAAAGGTGGGCCATTCAAGAACGCTGGAGTAAAAGACGGATTCATCATCATTGAGATCAACGACCGCCCCGTCCGTTCGAGCGAGGATGTGGAAAACATGTACAACCGCATCATGAAGGATGAGGACAATGAAGATAAGGTGATGATTCTAAAAGGCATCTATCCAAACGGAAAGAAAGGTTACTACGCTGTCAACCTTGCAGAGTGATCCTATGGCGTGAAGTTTTGCTTAACGTTAAATATTTGAAAGAAACGCGCCCAGTCGAAACCGGGCGTGTTTCTTTTTCGTTTTAATAATGTAAGTATTTTATGATTTTAGTCCTAAAACTTGCATAATCCAAAATTTATTATTAACTTTGCAATAATTTGTGTAAGCTTACATATGAGACAATTAAAGATAACTAAGTCAATAACCAATCGCGAAAGCGCTTCGCTCGACAAATATCTTCAGGAGATCGGCCGTGAGGAACTGATTTCTGTTGCAGAAGAAGTCGAGCTCGCCCAGCGCATCAAGAAAGGTGACCACGCAGCACTTGAGAAACTCACCAAGGCAAACCTTCGTTTTGTGGTATCTGTGGCAAAGCAGTACCAGAATCAGGGGCTCAGTCTCCCCGACCTGATAAATGAAGGGAACCTAGGCTTAATACGTGCAGCCCAGAAATTCGACGAGACACGAGGTTTCAAATTTATTTCTTATGCAGTATGGTGGATTCGACAATCGATACTCCAGGCTCTTGCCGAGCAAAGTAGAATAGTGCGTCTTCCTCTGAATCAGGTAGGATCTCTCAATAAGATCAGTAAAGAGCTTTCTAAGTTCGAACAGGAAAACGAACGTCGTCCATCTCCGGAGGAACTTGCCGAACGTCTCGACATACCAGTAGATAAAATATCCGATACCTTGAAGGTAAGCGGTCGTCACATCTCGGTTGATGCTCCTTTCGTGGAGGGGGAAGATAATTCACTTCTTGACGTGCTTCCCAACGATGACAGCCCTTCAGCCGATGCTTCTCTCACACAGGAATCCCTCTCTAAGGAGGTAGACCGTGCGTTGCGACAGCTTTACGACAGAGAACGTGAGATCATAAAGATGTTTTTTGGCATCGGCTGTCAGGAAATGACACTTGAAGAAATCGGTGCAAAGTTCGACCTCACACGCGAACGTGTTCGCCAGATTAAGGAAAAGGCAATACGTCGACTCAAAGGACAGAAGAGCAAGCTTCTTAAGAGTTATCTCGGAGAATAATCAGAACTTAATAATATTTCCCGATATTCCCGGAGGGTACCGACAATGACGCCGATACCCTCCTTATCTTTTTATTAATATTTGACATATAAAAGCAGATCTGAACCTGATGATAATATAAAAACCCGGGCTTAAGCCCGGGTTAATCATATAAAAACATGTCCGCCTTCGAGGGACACTTTACAGTCATTTCTTTATGCCGTCTCTCTTAAGAAGTGCGTCAACTGTAGGTTTCTTACCACGGAACTCAACATATAATTCCATGGGATCTACGGTTCCGCCTGATTCAAGCATTTTATGAAACTTATCGGCTGTCTTTTTGTCGAAGATTCCGTTTTCCTGGAAAGCTGCGAAAGCATCTGCATCAAGAGATTCGGCCCATTTATAGCCATAATAGCCGGCCGCATAGCCACCTGAGAAAATATGTCCGAACTGAGGTGAGGTAAGACACCCGTCTACCATATCGAATACTTTCACCGGTTCCATGGCATTGCCTTCGAATACAGCTATGTCCTGAGAAGCACGCAACGGATCTTCTATCATATGATAGGCCATATCTATATAGCCAAAGCCGAGCTGACGCATACAGCGGTAAGCGGCTCCGAACTGTGAAGCGGCTACAAACTTATCGATCAGTTCTTTCGGCATCTTCTTACCTGTTTTATAATGCTTTGCGAAGGTATCAAGAAATTTTTGCTCTGTCAGATAATTTTCGTTGAATTGTGAAAAAAGTTCCACAAAATCATGATATACATTGGTTCCGCTTAGCGTACCGTATGTAGCCTGAGAGCTTAAGCCATGTAGAGCGTGGCCGAACTCATGAAGGAAAGTCTCCACCTCACCGGGAGTAAGAAGGACTGGATCGTCTCCTACAGGTTTCGAGAAGTTCATTACTATAGAGATTACAGGCACGTTGCGATTGCCTTCATCATCTTTAGTCTCTGTATTGAATTCGGTCATCCAGGCTCCCGATCCCTTACCGGGGCGATAATAGAAGTCAGTATAGAGCACACCCAGGATATTTCCATTTTTGTCAAACACCTCAAATGCTTCGGCATCAGGATGATATGTAGGAATCTCCTTATTGCGTCTGAATGTATAGCCATAAAGTTTCGTGGCAAGTCCGAATACACCGTCTATAGTGTTGTTGAGCTCGAAATATGGTTTCATATCCTCATCGTTGAAAGCATATTTCTCATTTTTCAGCTTGTCATACCAATAAGAGTAATCCCAGGGCATAAGTACGAAATCCGGACCCTCTGACCTTCTCGCGAAGGCCTGAATCTCCTCAATTTCCTTACGCATAGGTTGTGTATATGCATCCTTTAGATTACCGAGGAATTCCATTACAGTCTCCGGATTGGCAGCCATTGTATGCTCGAGCTGATATTCGGCGAAATTCTTGTGCCCGAGAAGTTTCGCTATCTCGAGGCGTACGTTTGCTATGTCTTTGAGGATTTCAATGTTGGAGTATTCACCGTCAATGTTGCGTGAACCGTAAAGGCGATATAGCTTCTCACGCAGATCGCGATTGTCGGCATATTTCATGAAAGGACCATAAGAGGGAGCGAAGACCGTAATTAGATAAAGGCCTTGATCGTTGTTCTTCCCTTCTTCAGCAAGAGCAGCATCGGCCTCAGCCTTCGCCGCTGTTTTTATTGACTCCGGAAGCCCTGAGGTCTGTTCTTCAGTGATCCACATACGCCGAGCCTTATCCTTCATGCCGTTAGTAACATTCTGCGAGAACTTGAGGTTAAGATCACTGAGCTCAGCGGTAAGCTTGCGGTATTTCTCACGATCTTCCCCTTGAAGGGCAGCGCCATTGTCGGCGAAAGAAGCATATGTTTCCGTAATAAGTCTTTTCTCTTCCGGAGTCAGACCTTCTTCTCTATCCCGATTGTCATAAACCTGTTTGATCCTATCGAAAAGTCTTTCATTGAGAAGGATGTTGGCGCTATGCTCCGAAAGCATGGGGGTGATATTCTGCATAGCCTGCTGATATGCTTCATCACCACAGGCACCTTCAAGATTGGAAAGAGCCAGCACCGCACGGTTCAATTCCCAGCTGCTTCTGTCAAGCGCCGCAATAGTATTCTCAAAAGTAGGAACTGATCGCTGGTTGACAATAGCCGCGATAGCCTTGTTCTGGTATTCTATTCCTTCCTTTACCGCTGCCTCCAAATCTGAAGCAGTTATCTTATTAAAAGGAAGTACATTGTGGGGAAGCCCCGAAGGAGCGAGAACAGGATTTGAACTGTCGTTCGCGGCCTGAACATGAAGAGTTGAAGCCATAACCGTTGCTGCAAACATTGATATTAATGATTTTTTCATAAATGCAGATGCGGGAACCCGGGGTTTCAGGTCCGGATTCCCGTTTTTTATGTTATTTGATTTACTTTATTTTGTATAGTCTCATGCAGTCATCACTTAGCGGCTTCCTTACCAACCATAATCACCTCAATATGGTTTTTGCCGTCGTAGACGTTCTTAAGGAACTGATTGAATTCATCATGTGTCAGCGACTGAAGTGATTCGAGATATCCGGCATAAGTATTATAGCCTCTTTCCGCAGACATTATCGCTCCTTCCCAATAACTGTTGGTCTTGACACCAATCTCATACTGCTTGATGGCAGCTTCCTTCACCTTGTTGAAGTGATCGGACTTAGCGCCATTCTTAAGTAGATCCTCGAGCTCCTTGTCAGCACGGGCCTCAAGACGTTCAAGCTTATCTTCAGCGGTCTGGTAAGCATACATAAGCTGCCATGTATTGTTGGAGAAATTATACAGTCCGCTTACTGAAGCTCCATAAGTGCCACCTTCGTCTTCGCGAAGTGTCTCAATGAAGATCATGTCAAGGACGTCACCCATAAGATCCACCATAATACTATTTTTCACATCCCAATTAAGATTAGTTCCGCTATACATGTTGAATACAGTGGTGGAAGGAGTCTGCATCTCTACGTTAAACTTGTTCTCAACCTTTCCTTTCACCGGATCTATGTTTGTCACGACCTTATAGTCGGTTGGCTGACCTTTAGATGGAAGAGTTGCGATATATTTCTCAAGCATAGGGCGAAGCGTAGCCTCATCTATGTTTCCTACAAAGATGAATGTGAAGTCAGCGGCATTTGCAAGGTTCTTCTTTGCCATTGAAAGCATATTGGTGTAGTTTGCTTTCTCAAATACCGCAAGGTCTGTTATACCCATAAGAGGGTTGTCACCGTAAGTGGTCTTGGCACGCTGACGGGCAAAAATCATATCCGGAAGCTGATCCTGGTTTGCAAGGATTGGCTTGAGCTGGTCTATCTGAGCCTGATATGTCTTTTCATCCGGATTCAGTGCGGTAAAGTAAGCATAGATAACCTCCATGAGGCTATCAAAGTCCTTGACACTTGAAAAGCCTTCGAGTACATCGGTATAGCTGTTAGTAGAATATCCGAGAGAAACAGTCTTGCCGGCAAGGTATTTCTTCATCATATTGATGTCGAAGTTGCCAAGCTTGGAGAGTTCCACAGCCATGTCCATCACAAGGACATCGGCTGCCTGATCTTTAGAATACTGCTGCTTTCCACCCTTACGGAATGCCTCTACCCTGATTTCATCCGCTTTGAAGTCTGTGGTCTTAAGAATTACTTTCACACCATTGGAAAGGGTGAACTCGGTTGTGCCCATCTCAGGATTGCTCTTGGTGGCCTTGATGGTGCCGGGAGCAGGAAGTTTCTCGATGAGTGGTTCAGTGATTACCTCGTCTACATAGGCCTCATACTGAGCACCAAGAGTTGCCTCGAGAGCAGCTATCACTTCAGCTTCCTGAAGCACACTGGTATTTTCATTGAGAGGCTGGCTGACGACAATCACCTGGTTTTCTGCAGTTAGGATCTGTTGAGCTATCTGATTATATGCCTCAACCGGAATCATCGGAAGCATCTGCTTAGCGAGTTGTAACTCAGCCTCTATTCCCGGCATAGGCTCGTTTTCAATAAAGTGACGGATAAGCTCCTGACCATACGAGCTATTGTAGGTTTTATCCTTTTCGTTAAAGCTTTTTTCATATCCGTTGAGAAGTACTGAAGTAGCACGCTCAAGTTCAGACTGGGTAAAACCAGTCTTACATGCACGTGCAATAATTCCCATTGCAGCATTGTAGGCCGTCAGTATGTCACCTGTAGGAACTACATACACTGCAAAGGCGTCCTTTGTGGCCGCTACGAGGAAATCGGATACCATAACCTGGGCAGCGGCATATGGACATTCAGGATTGGTGGAATATTCATCAAGACGGTCCTGGATCATCTTCACGAGAACCGTCTGAATAAGAGCATCCGTCATATATCCCTCCATGGTATTGCGCATTTCCCATGGCATCTTGTCGCTTTTGAAGAACGTCATGACAGTCGTACTCTTAAGTTCCGGATCCTCAAAATGAACATAGATTGGCTTTTCATTGTCGCTTACGACTACATATTCACGTGGGGCTGCATTTTCAGGCATCTTAACGGTAGAGAAGAGTTCTTTCACTTTACGTTCCATCTCGTCGGCATCGAAATCACCTACTATCACTATGCCCTGCTGATCAGGACGGTACCATTTTTTATAGTATGCCCTAAGTACTTCGGGTTTGAAGTTCATCACAACCTCCATTTTACCAATTGGCATCTGCTGATACTGATATTCCTGGAAAATCTGAGGAAGAATGGCAGTATACATTCTAGTCTGTGCATCGTTGCGGTAGCGCCATTCTTCGTTGATCACACCTCGTTCGGCGTCAATTTCCGACTCTTCGAGGAGAATGCCGTCACACCAATCGCGAATCACAAGCAAGACACTGTCCATAAGGGGCTTATCGGTAGTTATGACATTGTCGATATTATAAACAGTTTCATCAAATGCGGTATAAGCATTGATGTCGGCACCAAAACGAATACCCTTGCTCTGGAGATAGTTGAGCATATCTTTACCGGGATAGTGTGTGGTTCCATTGAATGCCATATGCTCAAGGAAATGCGCGAGCCCAAGCTGCTCCTGAGTTTCGAGAGTGCTTCCTACTTTCTGGGCTATGTAGAAATTCGCACGATCCTTGGGTTGTTCGTTGTGGAGGATATAATAGGTAAGTCCATTGGGAAGGACTCCCGTCTTGACCTCCGGTTTCAGCGCCAGCGGTGTAAACTGCTGGGCGAAGGCGCACACAAACATTATCAATAGTGCTGCCAATGAAGAAAGTCTTTTCATGTAGTTATTATTGGTTTTGGTTATTATGTGTATATATCTTAAGACGATTTATAAGACTTATAAGATTTACAATACATAAATCCCATAAGCCTTATATAATCTTAGACGCAAGACATCCGGAAAAATTACAGTTTTATCACAGTTTTTTGTGTGATGATCATATCCATCGCGACGTCATGTGGTTCCGCAGGAATGGAATCGAAAAGCTGAAATTCATATCCAACACCGATCTTGGTGGCTTTTGAGGAAGCCAGAAGTCTGTCGTAGAATCCTTTGCCTCTGCCCAGTCTGTTTCCCTTTCGGTCGAAAGCGACTGCAGGAATCACCATAAGCTCAATATCGTCGACATCTATAACATCGTCTCCTGTCGGCTCCTCAATATGAAACGATCCAAGCTCGAGCCTAGTCTCCTCGTAAGGGAGAATATCAAGATTCACTCCATTCACCCGAGGCAGGAAAAATCTTTTTCGGTCGTGCCATTTCTTAAGGAAACGCAATGTCGACAGCTCATCAGGAAGCGAATGATACATCAGTATATTTTCGGCCATCATGAATGCGGCTGTCTTCTCAAGCTTCGCGAACACTTCATCAGCCGCACTAGCCTTTTCCATCTCCGAAAGCATCATCCGGAGATTCTTTATCTTTCTGCGAATTTCTGATTTCTCCATATCTTTGAATTATCGTGTGTTTTATATAGATTAAATTTTTGTCCTGATATTTCAGAGCCTGTATCTTTCGAAGGGACAAGATTCACGCCGGTCTTACCGTCCTTAAGCAGTTCCATTGCTTTCTTCACTGTCACGTCCTCTTGATTGAGCATCTGAATAAGACCGTTGTATCCAAGCACATTGCGTGCGATCTGCGCCTTGAGAAGATTTAGAATCAAATCTCTGCTTCTGTTGATATAATACCAACGGGCAGGCACTCCGTTCTGCGCGGCGTATTCCACAAAACCCTCAAGAAGTGTCTGATCACGAGGAATTACTCTTTCCAGTTCTTCTATGCTCTTGACATTCTTTGTGACACTCCTGTATTTTTCAGCAACCTGGAAAGCATATTTAGTGATGAGACCACGATTGCTTACATTCACATAATAGGAAGAGAATCCTGTAGTGTCCTCAGGAACGAAGATATCTGGCATGATACCTCCACCACCATATACTTTTCTTCCTCCATTAGTCAGGAAAAGCTTACTCTTATCAAGTTTTATGCTGTCGGCGTTGTAGAATTCACCATGCTCGAATCTGTCTACTATATCCATAACATACTTTCCGTCGGCACCCCTTTCATAAGGCTTCTGAATGCAACGTCCAGAAGGAGTGTAGTAACGAGCTACCGTCAGACGTATCGCGCTGCTGTCAGGAAGCTCAATCTGATGTTGAACAAGTCCCTTACCAAATGACCTGCGACCAATCACAAGGCCCCTGTCGTTATCCTGGATTGCTCCGGCAAATATCTCCGATGCAGATGCTGAATACTCGTCTATCAGGACTGCCATAGGGACATTCTGAAAATGTCCGCTGCCGTCACTCACTGCAACACTGCGATTCTCGTTAAGTTTACCGTTGGTGCTGACTATTATCCTATCGTCGGGTAGGAATTCATTGGCCATAAGAATCACCTGATCAAGGAAACCACCCGAGTTTCCCCTTAGATCGATTATGAAGCTTTTGGCACCCTGAGCCGCAAGTTGATGCAGAGCCATATAGAACTCTTCGAATGTGTTTCTTCCGAATTTGGAGACTTTAAGGTATCCTATGCCATTCTCTTTGTCGGCTACATAGACCGCATCTACACTATTGACCGGAATATCGTCGCGAACTACATCGAAATCAAGAAGTTTATAAGAATTCGAGCGTTTCACCTTCAGCTTAACTTCGGTTCCTTTCGGCCCACGAAGAGTCTTGAATACCTTATCTTGAGTTGCATTCTTTCCTGTCAAGACCGAATCATTGGCAGACACTATCTTATCGCCGTTAAGAACGCCGACCTTTTCAGCCGGACCGCCGGCGATAACGTCTACCACGACAACCGAATCGTTGACGATCTGAAACGAGACACCTACTCCTGAAAAATGACCATCCATGTCCTCATTGGTTGCGGTTAACTCCTCCGGAGTGAAATAGACTGAATGAGGATCAAGACCGGCTAATAACTCAGGAACTACCGAACCCAGTAACGAGTCTACATCAATGCGGTCTACATATTCATTTTCGATCAGGTCCAAGATAGTTCGAAGTTTGGCCTCAGCCGGAGAAACCCTGCTGATCGAGATATACTTACCTATAAAGACACCACCTGCAAGGCCAATTGCCAATACAAGCGGTATCAATACAAATCCTATGTTTCTTTTTTTATTCATTCTTTACAGTCATTGTCAACTATTCTTTCTCCTGAGGCATATGCACCACCTCTATTCCAGCTTTTCTAAGAAGATCCAATCCGTCCTGGATTCTGTACAGATCGGAAAAAACTACCCTCTTGATACCTGCCTGGATAATTAGTTTGCTGCATTCCATACAGGGAGATGCGGTAACGTAGAGGGTGCTACCTTCGCTTGAATTGTTGCTCCTGGCCACTTTGGTGATCGCATTCGCTTCTGCATGTAGCACATAAGGGAAAGTGACATTATTTTCCTCGCAGACATTCGGAAATCCGGATGGAGTGCCATTGAACCCATCGGAGATAATCATATTGTCCCTTACTATCAAAGCTCCTACCTTTCGACGGATACAATACGAATTTTCACTCCATATCTGCGCCATGCGAAGATATCTCTCGTCAAGCTGACGCTGCTTGTCAAGCTGATATGATTTAATTTCAGTCTCCATTCCCTCCACGCAAATTAAAGTTCCGCATGGTCGGTAAGGAAATGCTCTGCATCAAGAGCAGCCTTGGCACCACTGCCCGCCGCTACTATAGCCTGACGATAACGAGGATCAGCTACATCACCAGCCGCGAAAACTCCTTCAACGCTCGTCTCTGTAGTTGCACCTTTAACTTTGATATATCCCTGCTCATCAAGTTCAAGCTGACCATTTAGGAATCCAGTATTGGGATTATGGCCGATACCAAGGAAGAATCCGTCGATCTTAATGTCGAAATGGTCTTCCTGTTCCGTACCCAACGCCCTTACGACATGAGCTCCCTCAACTACTTCATCGCCGAATAGTCCGGTGACATTGCACTCAAAAAGAATTTCGATATTGGGAGTATTTGCAACCCTCTTGCGCATTACATCGCTTGCGCGAAGATACGGCTTTCTAACTATCAGATATACTTTATTGCAAAGTGACGAAAGATAAAGTGCCTCCTCGCAAGCGGTGTCACCTCCTCCTACGACAGCCACGTCTTTCTTCCTGTAGAAGAAACCGTCGCATACGGCACACGCACTGACGCCCATACCCTGATACTTGATTTCGTCCGGAATGCCGAGGTACTTCGCACTGGCACCGGTGCTGATAATTACCGTATTGGCTATAACTTCGTCGCCATGATCGTCAACAGCGACAAAAGGACGTTTTGAAAGATCTATGCTTTCTATATTGCGTGGACGCACTTCAGCGCCGAATCTCTCGGCCTGCTTGCGGAGCTGATCCATCATCTCCAAGCCTCCTACTCCATCCGGATATCCGGGGAAGTTCTCGATTTCTGTGGTCTGAGTCAACTGGCCACCGGGCTGGTTGCCCTCATATATTATCGGAGTAAGGTTAGCTCTACCCGCATAAATTCCAGCGGTATATCCGGCCGGGCCGGATCCTATGACAAGTACTTTTACAGTAGACATAATTATTCATTTTTTTAGTGTTGCGAAAACCGGAATCAGAAATCCGTCCATCGCTTAATTATATTTATCTTAATTTATAACACTTGGAAAGCTGATTTATTTCAAACGAATCACCTTTTTTTCATCTGAGATCCACTATTTCAGCCTTCGGATACTTAGATCGGGGATATACAAAGGTTATGTCGGGGAGCTTCTGTCCTCTTTTAACCTGAGAGATCGTTACAGTAACTTTTTGTCCCGAACTCGGCACTACAATAAGTTTCGATGGAAATGTAGAGCCATCAGGGATTACGACGTGCACACTCTGATAACCATTATGCTTTGATTTCGGAGTCAGGATTATTGTCTTGCTCCCTTTAGTCTGACTCTTTGCAAACGCCGCGGTGAAAGATGAGGAATATGAATTCACAATAGAAAGAGGATTTGCCTCAGCTACTTCCTGTGCGGTAGGTGTCATTAATGTTGTCTCGTTGTTACGACCATTGTATGTCCACATACTTTTGCCGTCATACCAAGTTGAAGTGGAAGAAGTCTGGATCGTGAATTTCTTTCCTGCTGCCTTAAGCGTACCTGATATTTTCTGTTTTCCGTAATCAAGCGTAAATGAAGCGGTCAGTCCACCTGCACCATTGATTGCTGAGGTCGCCTTCTTCAGCATTCCATCTGCTGTTTCAGATGCCGGCAACGATAATGTCGACCCCAAGATCATCACTAATCCCAATATATATTTAAGAAAACTCATGACAATTCTCAATTTAATATTCAAACTATGATAAGCCGAGGGTAGCCAACAGATCTTCGAAAGCCATTGCTTCCATAAGTACACTCCTCGGCTTTCCACCGGTTGCAGGTCCTACAACTCCGTAGGCTTCAAGCTGATCCATTATTCTCCCAGCTCGGTTATATCCTATTTCATAACGTCTCTGAACAGCAGAAGTAGATGCGGTTCCGCTCATAATTACCTGACGTCCGACATCAGTAAAGAGAGGATCAAGTTTGCCGACACTTGCAGCATCCACCTCCTGGGATTCGCCGTCACCTCCTACTTGAGGCTCGGGAAGCATGTATGGGCCCTGCGGATATGGCTGGCGGGCTATATAGTCGCAAACCTCTTCCACCTCAGGAGTATCCACGAAAGCACATTGCACCCGGGTCATCTCGCCATTATTGCTTATCAGCATATCGCCACGACCTATCAACTGCTGGGCACCGGTAGCGTCAAGAATAGTCTTGGAGTCCACTCCTGAGCTCACCTTAAAGGCTATTCTTACCGGGAAGTTTGCCTTGATCATACCGGTGATGACATTGGTCGATGGACGCTGAGTCGCGATAATTACATGAATACCTACAGCACGAGCGAGCTGTGCAAGTCGGGCGATAGGAAGCTCCACTTCCTTACCTGCGGTCATTATCAAATCGGCAAACTCGTCAATAATGACTACTATATAAGGCATAAACCTATGCCCTTCTCTGGGATCCAGTTTTTTTGCCTTAAACTTGTCATTGTATTCAGTCACCTGCCTCACGAAAGCCTTCTCAAGCAGCATGTAGCGTTCGTCCATCTCCACGCATAGCGAACTCAAGGTCGCCACAACATTCTCCATGTTTGTGATGATCGGTTGCGGGCTATCAGGAATTTTTGCAAGATAGTACTTCTCAATCTTTGAATACAGAGAGAACTCGACTCGCTTAGGGTCGACCATTACGAATTTCAACTCTTCAGGTCTTTTTGAGTATAGCAGGGATGCGACAATCGCATTGAGACCCACAGATTTACCCTGACCGGTAGCACCGGCCACCAGAAGATGCGGCATCTTTGCGAGATCTGCTATGTACACTTCGTTGGAGATAGTAGACCCGAGAGCAACCGGAAGTTTATATTTGGAATTCTGATATGCTTTCGACTGTATGATGGTCCGCATTGATACAGTCTGAGCATCTTTATTAGCAACCTCTATACCGACAGTACCCTTTCCGGGAATAGGAGCAATGATTCGCACCCCATTTGCTGCGAGCGATAGGGCAAGATCATCAACGAGATTACGAATCTTTGCAATTTTGACGCCGGTATCAGGGCGTATCTCATATAAGGTCACTGTAGGACCGACCGTAGCCTCAATGCTCGTAATCGGTATACCGAAATCAAGAAGAGTCTGCCTGATCTTCTGCTTATTTTCTAGCAATTCCTCTGCATCAACTGAGATTTTGTCAGTTCCCGGTCTCAGATAATCGGTTGGCGGGAATTTATATTCATGAGTATAGAGAGAACTGTCGAATGTCGATCCACTGTCTGTGCGACCCTTTTCTATCTGATTGACGTTAACAGTCATCACATCCTCTTCTTCTTTCTTTTCTTCGGCTGATTCACCAGGCGTTTTTACATTTTCAGTCTCAATTGTCCCCTTGATTGTATCATTTCCTTCAGATTCTTTTGTCTTATTGAAAGCTTGCTCTTCCTCTACATGTACGGCAGCCTCATTTTCTTCTGCAGCATATTTTAACGTAGAGGGCTCTATATCCGCTTCTAAATCCCTGATCGAACCAGCCGCAGACTCACTGAGAGAGTTTTCTTCTTCCTGTCTTTGTTCCGTCCTTTCTTCCTCTGCCTCTCCGAGGTCATCATGAGTCTGTATTTCGGAAATACGCTCTCCGTCTATTTCCGCTCGTTCGTCGATTTTGCCGCCAGAAGTCAGAGATTTATCAGCTGACATTTCTTCCTTAACAGTCTCAACACCAGCCGGCATATTGTCAATATATGCGTTACCCTCCATCGGCTCCTCTGAAATCGCAAGTGAATCGGGATCTTCACGGAATGAATCAAATCTTGATACAGGATCGTCCTCATCATCAAGATCCGGAATATCGAAAAGTGTATCAGCATCAGGATCGAATTCCACATTTTCCGCCGGGGTCTGCTCTACATTCACAGGCTCGGTGTATTCACCTTCGCCGGACATCGCCTGCTCTCTAATCTCACGACGCTTCATTTCTTCCACTTCCTCCTGCTTCTGCATCTCAGCTGCTTCTGTCTCTCGCTGTATCCTACGCTTCTCATCATAGGCACGCTTTTTCTTAAGCATCCATTTGATAGCGTCGCGTAGACAAATCACCACAAAGATGGTTATAAGTACGACAGAAATAATGATGGCCCCACTCCACCCTATATAACTGTAAATTATTTCATTGATATATCGCCCATGAAATCCTCCCCAGTTGACGTCGGTGTCAAGACCGATGGATACCATACCTACAACAACACTGAGGGTAATAAAAGCTATCAGGGACTTTATCGTGAAATCAAGGGTCCTGAACTTAGGATAACCTATAAGCAACTTCATCGACATGCAAAGAAGCCATGCAACAATAACTACTGCTCCAACTCCAAAACCTTGGTTAATAAGAAATTCCGTAAGCCATGCCCCACCCTTTCCAGCATCGTTGGCTACTGTTGTATCTACACCGGAAGCAGTCTCAGCAACCATGCTTTGATCTACTATACAGTTGCTGAAATACGAGACAAAAGCAACTGCAAACCATAATCCAAGACCGCCTAATATTATTCCTATTACAAGCCGAGTCACTATCGACTCTTTCCATTCCTTGAATGCAGAAATAACAGACCCCTTCTTTTGTTGAGGAACCTCCTTTTCATAATTCGCCTGGGTCTTAACCGTTTTTTCCGATACTCTCTCGTTGAGTTGACGCTTGGAATTGCGTCTTCTTGGCATCGACTGTGGTTCCGAAGGAGCAGGCTGCTCTTCGATAACTGAATCCTGAGTCTCGTCAGATGTCGATATTTCGGGTGAATAATTATGATACTGCTTCATATGTAGTGGGTCCGGTAGTGGAGTGTTCTGGTTATTATTTGTGGTTTTCTCCCTTCTTTGATATAGGAATGCAAAATTAGTAAAAAAAATCGGCATTATATCAAAAAAAAATGTTAACTTCGCATTTGAAATGAAACCTATAAGAATCGCAGGACTCGCAGTGCTTGCCCTTTTATGGGTCTGGCTAAGTGTGGGGCTGCTCACCTCCGCAGATGGATTCAACTTGAAAAACATCCTTATAGCGGCTATGAGCGGCATCATCATTTTTGTGCCCCTATATAAGAAATATGTCCGGGGCAATAATAATAACTCGAAATGAAACAGGAATCTGCATCATCTCCTACCGCATCGCTCAAGACTTCCGGATACGGACTTCTGGATACGATATCTTCGCCGGCTGATGTGCGCGCATTACGCCTCGACCAGTTGCCGGAGCTCTGCGCTGATATCCGGCGTTATCTTATCGACCATCTATCTGTCAACCCGGGCCATTTCGCATCGAGTATGGGTGCGGTAGAAATAATTGTAGCTCTCCATTATGTGTATGACACACCGACTGACCATCTTTTCTGGGATGTCGGACATCAAGCCTATGCCCATAAAATTCTCACCGGGCGCAAGGAGGCTTTCGTCAACCAAAGAAAAAAAGGGGGTATAAGTGGTTTTCCTTCACCTCTTGAGTCGGATTACGATACATTCATCACAGGACACGCATCCAATTCCATATCTGCAGCCCTCGGTAGGGCGATAGCTGACAGGAACACACCCGGAAAAGAAAACTGTAAGACTGTGGCAGTGATCGGGGATGCCTCGATCTCAGGCGGACTGGCATTTGAAGGTCTCAACAATGTGGCCAACAACCCCAACAATCTTCTCATTATTCTCAATGATAATGAGATGAGTATAGATGCTAATGTCGGTGGTCTTCATGCATATCTTTCCGAACTTTCAACTTCTGCCGGCTATAATAAATGGAGGTCAAAGCTCTATAACGCGTTCCGACGCAAAGGCGTGGTCACAGAAGAGGGCAAAGGTCGCATTCAGCGGTTTACGAATTCAGTCAAAAGCCTTGTGAGCGGAAAGCAGAATATCTTCGAAGGTCTAAATCTGAGGTACTTCGGACCATTCGATGGCCATGATGTCATCAAGATTGTAAAGATCCTCAACGATATAAAGGATATGCAAACTCCTCGTCTGCTACATCTTCATACCGTCAAAGGGAAGGGTTACCAACCTGCTGAGAAAAATCCGGCCAAATGGCATGCACCCGGAATGTTCGACCCCGAAACAGGAGAAAAGATCAGCAGTGTCAGCAAAGACTCTCCCCTACCATGGCAGGAAGTATTCGGACGTACACTTGTAGAACTTGCAGCACAAGATGATCGTGTGATGGGAGTGACGGCTGCCATGCCAAGCGGAACATCCGTATCGAGAATGCTTGCTGAGTTTCCCGAAAGGACTTTTGATGTAGGAATATCCGAGGGTCATGCGGTGACTTTCTCCGCGGGACTTGCCACGGGAGGGAAACGTCCGTTTACAGCCATTTATTCCACATTTCTTCAGAGAGCTTATGACAATATCGTCAATGATGTCTGCATACAAGGCCTACCGGTGACTTTCTGCATAGACAGAGCCGGGGTGGTAGGCGAAGATGGAGTGACTCATCACGGACTCCTTGATATCGCCTATCTAAGATGTATTCCCAATATGAAAGTCGCCGCTCCCGCCGACGAAAAGACACTTCGTAACCTTATGTTCACATCTCTTCATTCCGATGGACCGATGGCTATCCGCTATCCTCGAGGTAAAGCCACCACCAAAGACTGGCATACTGAGATGGAAATAATTGAAATCGGCAAAGGACGTCCGGTCATCGAACATGAAGAAACTAAAGTTGCAGTCCTGACAGTTGGTCCGATACTTCACGAGGCAAGGAAAGCTTTGGAAGCTCTTGAGGCAAAAGGAATGAAGGTAGACCTTTACGATATGATATGGATCAAGCCCCTTGATTCCGGACTCTTAAGACATATCGCATCCACCCACCAAATATTGGTAACGGTCGAGGACGGAGTAATCACCGGAGGATTCGGAACTGCAGTGACGGAATGGTGTCGCGACAATGGTTTCGATGTTGATATCAAGACTCTGGGGGCTCCTGATTCATGGGTGACTCATGGTACTGTGGAACAGCTGAGGCATGACTGCGGATACGACCGCGAGGGTATAGAGGCAACTGTAGCAGCCTTATGCCGGACTCAATCCTAAAATTCGGAAATCTATGAAGATCATCATAGCCGGTGCGGGGGAGGTTGGAACGCACCTTGCCAAAATGCTCAGCAATGAGAATCAAGACATCATACTCATAGACAGTGATCAGCAGAAGCTGGATTCTCTCGATTCACACTATAATCTGATGACACTTTGTGGATCCACTTCATCATTTTCTACGATGAGGCAGGCCGGCATCCAGAGCGCGGACTTATATATCGCCGTAACTCCGTTTGAGACCCGAAACATCACGTCGTGCTCAATAGCTAAAAAGCTTGGTGTCAGAAAGACAGTAGCGAGAATCGATAACTATGAGTTCATGAAAAAGGAAAATCGTCTGATTCTCAAGGAGCTTGGCATAGACACCCTTATTTATCCAGAATATCTTGCAGCTCAGGCGATCGACCTCGCACTTTCCCACAACTGGGCGAGATACTGGGGAGAGATGGGCGACGGGCAGCTTATTATGATCGGCGTGAAGATTCGGGATAACTCACAGCTTTGCGGTCTTAAGCTTAAGGAACTACCTGTATCTGCCCATCATTTTCATGTGGCTGCCATAAAGCGGAATTCGGAAACAGTCATTCCAGGTGGTAACGATTCCATAGAAAAAGATGATATAGTCTACTTTATTACTACTCCGGAATATATAGAAGAAGTAAGAGAACTATGCGGCAAAAAGACCAGGATCATCAAAAAAGTCATGATAATGGGAGGAAGCCAGATCGCTTTGCGTTTCTGCTATGAGTTTCATGACAAGTATCATATACGTGTGATTGATATAGACCGTGAGAGATGCGAGTATCTCGCCACAGAAATCCCAGAGATAGAAGTCATCAATGGTGACGGACGAGATGTCGAGGTGCTTCGAGAAAACAATATATATCAATATGATGCTTTCATCGCTTTGACGTCGAAATCAGAGACCAACATCCTCTCCTGTCTGACAGCCAAAGATTTCGGAGTACCCAAAACCATTGCAGACGTTGAAAACCTTCAGTTCTACAGCGTTGCCGAGAGTCTGAACATAGGCACCTCAATCAATAAGAAACTTATGGCCTCCTCAAGCATTTTCCAGATTCTTCTCGATTCAGATGAATCGAATTCTAAATTTCTCGCGCTTGCAGATGCTGAAGTATGCGAACTGGAGGTAAAAGATAAGGCTAAGATTACTAAAGCTCCTGTCAAAGACCTTAATCTTCCGTGGGGAATGACACTTGCAGCATTAATACGTGATGATGGCAAGGCGGAGCTTATCGGGGGTATGACGCAAATTCACGCAGGAGACAAGGTTGTAGTCTTCTGTCTTACAGGAACTATATCAAAAATTGAAAAGTGGTTCAACTGAAATTCAAACATAACGCGTATATCAACCTGCGCATGCTTCTACGTACCATCGGATGGCTTCTCATGGTGCTGTCAGGCTTCATGATATTTCCTCTCGTTACAGCTATAATATATGGAGATTCCAAGATCCAGCCGATTCTTCTCTCAATGGCTATTACGCTCGTTTGCGCAGTAGGCCTTATGAGCCTGCAACCTAAAAGCAAAGAGATGGGAAAAAGAGAGGCTATTCTTCTGACATCGCTCATTTGGGTAATCCTATCATTGTTCGGGATGTTGCCATTTCTTCTATGCGGCACACATGATTCCGTGACAGATGCATTTTTTGAGACTATGAGCGGATTCACGACTACGGGCGCATCCGTACTTGGGTCATTGAAAGATGTGCCGCATTCACTGCTTCTTTGGAGATGTCTGCTCCAGTGGATAGGTGGCCTCGGTATAATACTGTTCACACTCGCCGTGGTCCCTATGCTTAACAATAAAGGTGGAATGCTGATGTTCAACGAGGAAGTGACAGGTATTACCCACGATAAGATCCGTCCCCGTGTCAGCAACACAGCAAAGACACTTTGGGGTATTTACATTAGCCTTACTATCGCATGCATACTGCTTCTATGGATCTCAAGAATGAATCTATTTGAAGCCATATGCCATGGTCTTTCCACTCTCTCCACCGGAGGCTTCTCAACCAACGACATGAGCGTACGCGACTGGAACAGCCCTTATATCATCATAATTCTCACTGTTTTCATGTTTATCGGAGGTGTAAACTTCAACCTTATTTTCACCACTGTGCATGGAGACTGGAAAAAATTGTTAAGAAACGACGCTTTTCGTTGGTTCTGCTACGTGTTGCTTTTTGGTTACTTTGTCTTCACCATTTCAATCATCGGGAAAAGTCATGTCCACAGCTGGCAAGAAGTGACGATTGTCCCGATGTTTCAAAGTGTCTCGATACTTACCTCGACAGGTCTCGTGGTGCCTCATTTTCAGCATTGGGGTTCAGTTCCATATATCGTTATGCTTATATTCATGGCTATAGGAGGATGCGCGGGAAGTACCTCTGGCGGTGCGAAGATCGACAGGTTTCTAATCTTCTTCAAGTTCCTTAATAATGAGATGTACCGAACCATGTATCCGTCGACAATTCGAACCGTGACTATAAACGGCAAAGGAACATCTTATGTAATTGTAATGAAGGTTCTTGCTTTCATAGCCCTCTATTTCCTTGTGATTTTTATAGGTGGCTTTCTTCTCACAGTGCTGGGGGTGCCTTTTGATGAAAGTTTCTTTTATTCACTTTCTGCCATCTCCAATGCAGGAATAGGAACGGAAGTTCAGCAGGGAGTATCATGTTTCTCAATGATCCCCGACGCAGCAAAGTGGATTCTAAGCTTCGTAATGCTTACAGGTCGCCTCGAACTCTACACCATACTTCTTCTTTTTACTCCTGCATTCTGGAAAAAATAAATTGAAGACAATACTTCCTAATACATTATGGTCAGCGGTAAGCTAATAGCATACCACTGACCTTTTAGAGCGCGGTTTCCAACCGCCCAGATAGGCTCCTCTTTACCTTTATAAAGCAGCTATACTGTATATCTTCTCTGCAGCTTCGCGGTCTATCTTGATATAGTTGCCGAAAATATCGCCTTTGTTTTCAGTAACTTTCTCAGCAAGAAGCTTGACATCAGGATTCTCCACTCCGAGGTCCTTCAAGCTCACAGGCATTCCGATTGAGGTGAGGAATTTCTTAAGCGCCTCAATTCCGAGGGCAGCAGCCTTTCGGTCATCCTCCTCACAGATATCAAACACCCTTCTCGCGAACTGGGCGAGTTTTCCTGGGTTCTCATTCATCGCGTAAGTCATCCACGCAGGGAACATCACAGCTAATCCTGCGCCATGAGTGACGTCATAGACAGCACTCAGTTCATGTTCCAATCCATGGGTAGCCCAGTCCTCTTCACGACCTCCGCTACAGACTCCGTTATGTGCAAGCGTACCGCTCCACATAATGTTGGCGCGAGCATCGTAATCCTCAGGATTTGCTATTACTTTCGGAGCCTCCGAAATTATGGCCTTGAGTACTCCTTCCGCCACTCTGTCGGTTATCTCCACATTAGGTGTGTTAGAGAAATAGCGCTCCATAATGTGCGCCATCATGTCGGTGATACCTGCCGCTGTCTGGTAAGGAGGCAGTGTAAAAGTAAGTGCAGGATTCATGAGGGCGAACTTCGGGCGCAGAACATCGCTTCCCATTCCGAGCTTATGCAGGCCGTCAAGCTTTGTGATGACAGAATTTCCCGACCCTTCGCTTCCGGCAGCAGGAATAGTCAGCACCACTCCTATAGGAAGTGCTTTAGTTACCTTAGCTTTTCCACAATAGAAATCCCAGAAATCACCGTCATAAAGCATAGCGGCTGCTATAGCCTTAGCAGTGTCGATAGAACTTCCACCGCCCACAGCAAGAACAGAGTCGATCCCTTCTTTCTCTGCTATCTCTATTCCTTCATAGACTTTTGAGTCTACCGGATTAGGCTGAACGCCACCAAGTTCTGCATACGGTATACCAGCCTCCTCAAGACTTTTCCTCACACGGTCCAATAGACCTGACCTTACGACTGAGCCTTTACCATAGACGATAAGCGGCTTTTTCATTCCGAAATCATTAAGTTGATCAGCGACTTTACTCTCAACTCCCTTGCCGAAAACATATTTCGTAGCCGGGAAAAAGACAAAATTATTCATTTTACTATTAAGGATTTTGTTATATTTTTGATTTCATCATATGTTTTCTTACGATACATTTCTCTTTTAGATCATCAGGCATTAATGATGGTCTTTAAATCGCCCAAGTAGCTTTTTTCCAGATATATTCCAATGGTCCATGAGTTCTGGATTTCATCCACCAGCGACACGTCCACCACTGAACGAGAAAGATGCATATTCCGATAAGTAAACTCCCGGTAATTCCCATCTGAAGATGAAGCCCCCAGTTATAATATATGGCCGAACCGATTATTCCTTGAGTTACATAATTCGTCATGCTCATTCTGCCGTATGGAATGAGGAGCGACAGTGTGTTGCTTAAACCCTTTGTACAATAATATGCATATAATACTCCAGTGATGAGCATCATCATCAGACACAGATTGGTAAGCGAACCGACCAAAATGTTAAAGGGAGTCATGAAGTTTGTATTGGAAACATAGTCACCGATCATATTGAGAATGCCGCTCAACGGGAAGTAGACAAGAATTGCGCATGCCAATACATAGCCCCATGAATTCAGATATTCTCTTCTGAACCATCCCGATCTCCCTATAAGCATACCGAAGATAAACAGTCCTGCCGTCTGAAAAAGTCTACCATGCTCCCAGGCCCAGGCGAGACTGGCAAGCTGGCCTTCCCAAAGGTTCACTCTCAATGTCTCCATAAAGGTGCCACTCGTCTGAGCAGCATATGTCGCTCCCCAATATGGCCCTGACTCTATCTTCATTATTTCGTAGCCCGGATCTATACCGGCCCTTATCATCTGGTAGATGCATATAGGCTGAAGTATGAATAAACTTCCAAGGACTATCAGCCAACGCGTCGACATACGGCAGGTCAATACAAGAATGAATCCGACAAGAGCATAGAGCACCAGTATTTCTCCTGTAAAGAAAATAGCATCAAACTGTCCTATAACAAAAAGAAGAAATAATCTCCAGCAAAATCTTAATCTGAAATCCTTACCCCTCATACGCTGATTGTCATCCTGTATGAAGAAGCTGAATCCAAAGAGCATTGCGAATATGCCATAAGCCTTGCTTCCGAAAGCAAAGAAAAGACCATCCCAGATCCCCTTGTCGAGAAAATTAAGCCATTCCGGCTGCTGAGACGTATCAGGGAATGAATAAAAATTAAAATGCTCTATCGAATGCAAAAGAATTATCGCCATCACAGCAAAGCCACGAAGCACATCCGCTACATCCACTCTCTCATGCTTTTTGACAGCCATTCCGATATTACTCATATCTGCAGTTGTTTAAAAGTTGTTATAATCTAAAAATCCTACCAATTCCAATTATACTTGCTCTCACTCAGATTCATTATTCTCATCTTTATTCTCACAATCATCCCAAGACCTTCAGACCGATTATTGAAAGAATCAAAGTCGTGATAAAAAACACTCTCCAGAACGTGGCTGGCTCATGGAAGAAAACTATGCCCACCAGAACGGCTCCTACGGCTCCTATTCCTGTCCATACAGGATAAACAGTACCTATTGGGAGATGTTCCGAAGCCTTGGCCATGAGGAACATACTCAGACATAGGGCTATCAGAAATCCACCCCACCAATACCAAAGCTCATGTCCTATAGCGCTCTTAGTCTTTCCGAGACAGAAAGTGAAAGCCACCTCCATACATCCGGCTAGTACGAGTATAATCCAGCAGAAAGTCGTGTTCATATCAATAATGCTATCCTCATATACCGAAAAATATTCATAAAAATGGTTTGACTCCTCCGATCACAACCCAGTCATAGCCGAACAGCAGCCCTCCTAAAGCTGAGATACAACAGATGAAATAGATGAATACTCTGTTTAATTGATTTTGCATGATCTCAGATTAAATACTTCAATTTGCAAAGTTACAAAATTTATCTGATTTCTAGAATGCATCTTCATTAAATTCAATTCATGCTCTTATAAATTCCTTTAAAATTTTGCCGTAAGAAATAAAATCCCTAAATTTGTAATCCAAATTCCGTCTAATAACGGATCTAATATTTATCATTATGATTATGCATCCTGCCGATATGGCAGTCAAAATATTGAAAATAGTACTTATTCTGCTTGCAGTTGGTCTCAACTGCTCGGCTGACGACACGATAACTTTCGATGGACAAGTATACACATTGAGCAAGGATACAATACTCCTTGATCGGGAGGACATATATGGTTCTTCGCTTTCTGTAAGAACACCTGAAGAGGCTTTTAAGAAAATAAATCAAGCGGGGGATAAAGCCACACTGCTCGTTGCTCCCTCTGTATATTGGATAGATGATCCGGATGATGATTCAGTTCGTACGGATACCGGAGGCATACCATTCGCAGTGAGACTTAAGTGTGAGTCGCTATCATTAATTGGTCTTTCCCGAAATCCGGAAGATGTTGTCTTTGCAGTCAACCGGGGTCAGACTCAGGGAGCAGTAGGTAATTTCACTATGTTTCATGTAGACGGTAAAGAGCTTGAACTTAAAAACATTACTTTCGGTAATTACTGTAATGTAGATCTTGATTATCCGCGTAATACGGATTACAACCGTAAAAAACGAAAGGATGCTATAGTTCAGGCCCAGATAGGAATTTGTAGTGGAGTGGATCATCTATTTGCCGAGAACTGCCGTTTCATCAGCCGACTCAACCTGTGCCCGTTCGTTGGCGCTCGCAGAAGTTTATATGACAATTGCTATTTCGAATGTACCGACGACGCTCTTTCAGGATCCGCAGTGTATCTCAATTGCCGATTTATTTTCTTCAGCAGCAAACCCTTCTATTCTACTTCGGAAACTGGAACTGTGTTTTTAAACTGCGATATCACATGTCTCGGGGACGGGATACAGTATTTCACTAAAGTACCGGGAAAGGTAACTGCTATTGACACCCGCTTCTTTTGTGAAAATCCTATCGAAATAAAATGGACACGCGATACTTCCGATATAATATGCATGCAGGAAAACATATCTCTGAACGGCACTCAATACATTATCGATTCCGATCGTCCGGAGCTTGGTATCTCTTTAAGCGGTAGTCCTCTTAGGAGTTCATACAAGATAGAATATGAAGGAAAGACAATTTATAATCTTCCGAATCTACTCAATGGCGACGACCTGTGGGACCCCAAAGGCATGAATGTGGTTATCTCAGAAATGGAAACGAAAACAGGGAGTAAACTCACAGGCCTACCGGTAACCTTGAAGCTTGATGTAAAGAAACCAACTCCTCTCAGCAACGGCGACTGTGCTGAGATCATTTCCACACCCCTCCTATGGGGAGGTTATCCATCAGGAACTATTGACAAATTTATATTCAGGGCAGAAAACTCATTACCGGTAGAGAAGACTATTGTGATTCCGGTATCCACCCCTGAAGGATTATCAGCCCGAAAGACTCTCACCGTAGAACCGAATCTACGGAATGCACCTTCATTCAAACGCAAGCCTTCAATAATATATGATGAAATCGAGAATTGCCTGCGTGTAGACTATTCTGTATCCGGAAAGGGAGAGGATGACAGTCGCATCATGTGGTGTAGGATAATAAATGATGGAATGTCTCCGAGGGTGCTTGTGATGACCGAATCTGACGCTCCATACGGAAAAACTTACAAAGCCAAGGCGGGTGACCTTGGGAATGGAATTATGGCTGTCGTCTTCCCTAAATTCAGGGATTCCAAATGTGGAACCTTTGAGGCTTCCAAAGTATATGAATTGACGGATCCTGCCCACATTCTGGAGTTTCCTGAGAGTATGCTGTCTACAGATTTCAGTGATATAAGCATAGTAAAGAGAGAGGCTGGAATTCCTGGAATATGGAGTTTCGATGTCTTCAAGCCGGCCGATACTTTCCATGTCGACTGGCAGCCTGCAGAAGGGCCCGGCTGGTATTTCGGCAAAGGTTTCGATGCGTCGTCAGGTATTGGTATCGTGCAGAGCGAGAAGGGCGCGCGAATGAGTTATGTTCCGAATCGCGATGTGTGTAAAGACATGAAAGTCTCGCTCATAGCCGAACCTGCCAAAAGCGGAGGACAGGGATTTGGAAGCGCCACCAAACAATATATGGATATCTGTGTTAAGTTTGACCCCGTCAGTCTGAACGGATATGCCCTCCGGATAGAGCGCACGCCAGATCATGACCGTGCTGTAAGTTTTTCACTGATAAGATATGATAATGGTAAGACATCCATTATATCTGACGAAGTAATCAGCAATTGCTTCCGAACGCCGTGTCATATAGAAGTAGGAATTACCAACGGCATCCTTCAGGCTTCAGCCTACACCGAAGCTTCCGTATCTGACCGCAGATGTTGTGATCGGGTCGTGAATAAAGTCGATCTGCAGACACCCGTCGAGAGCAACTTACTCTCAGGTTTCTGCATACAGCACACCGGCTCTACCGGTCCTTCTTCCACACTTCTCCGAGACTTAACACTCGAATGGGAATAGATATTCCATCCAATAATAATAAACTTTTAACCAATCATGAAAAAATTCTCAATCCTGCCGATTGCCGCACTCGCCGCTTGCATGACTCTGCCGGCTCTCGCAGATGTGTCAAAGGCCTATGTGTCTGATCTTGGCAACGGGAAATATCAGAATCCCGTCATCAACGCAGATTACTCAGATCCTGACGTTATCCGCGTAGGCAACGACTATTACATGACATCTTCAAGTTTCGCCAATCTTCCGGCACTGCAGATACTGCATTCCAACGATCTTGTCAACTGGACGATTGTTGGCGCTGTCGCCGACAAATATACAGATGCCGCATTCGATGGTGTAAGCCATGGAAATGGAGTATGGGCACCGGCTATACGATATCACGACGGCAAATACTATGTGATGTATGGAGATCCTGACCGCGGCATCTATGTAGCAGATACTACTGATCCCAAAGGCCCTTGGAGTCCTCTCAGGCTAATTTATCCAGCTGTGGGCGTGATCGACCCGTGTCCTTTCTGGGATGAGGATGGTCGTGCCTACATCGCACACGGCTATGCCGGAAGTCGTGCGGGAGTGAAAAGTATACTCGGCATGATAGAAATGACTCCCGACGCTACCGGTGTGATCGGAATGGACCGGGTGATATATGACGGTCATATCGAAAACGAAACGATCGAGGGTGCAAAAATATACAAAAGAGGTCCTTGGTATTATATCTTCTCACCGGCTGGTGGAGTCTCAACAGGCTGGCAGGTTGTTATGCGTAGCAAGAATCCATGGGGTCCTTATGAGCAGCGCAACGTCATGGAACAGGGGAATACAGACATCAATGGCCCTCATCAGGGTGCCTGGGTCGATACTCCAGACGGCAAGGAGCATTGGTTCATTCATTTCCAGGATAAGGGGCCATATGGACGAGTGATCAATCTAGAACCTATGGAATGGAAAGAAGACGGCTGGCCGGTGATCGGAGTCGATAATGACGGAGACGGTCGGGGCAATCCGGTACGCTCATACAAAAAGCCTAACGTCGGCAAGACATATCCTATCTCCACTCCACAAGACAGCGATGATTTTGACTCCAACACCCTTGGACTCCAGTGGCAATGGAACGGAAATCCACAACCATTATGGTATTTCTGCGATGCAGAGAGTTCATTGCTTCGCCTTTTCTCACATAACACTCCGGATGCAAAAAACCTCTATGACATGCCAAACGTTCTGATGCAGAAGTTTCCCAACGAAAACTTCACTGCTACTGCAAAGGTATCGTTCCATCCGAGGGAGAAGGATGGCAAGACCATGGTCGGCGAAAAGGGAGGAATAGCTGTGATGGGTTATAACTTCGCTACGCTTGCTCTTGAGAGCCGGGAAGACGGAGTCTATCTTGTGCAGACTGACTGCGTAAACGCAAACAAGGGCGCAGAAGAAGCAGAGGTGACAGCCTTACGTCTTGATTCCAACAAGCCGATATGGCTTCAGGCTGTCGTCAGAATGACCGGCAATAAGTCTCCCAAACAGAAACCTGACTACAAATGCGAGGTTAAATTCCGCTACAGTTTCGACGGCAAGAAGTTCAGCGACATCGGGCGTCCGATGGATGTGCGAGAAGGGCATTGGATCGGCGCTAAAGTGGGCGTATTCTGCACACGCCCATGGAAGAGCAATGACTCAGGTTGGCTCGACGTAGACTCATTTATAATCGACAAATAATCTCACATTATCAACCAGTTATAAATAAAAGTTTCCCAAAACGAACATATATTTATCTGATTTATAACATATTCACTTTTTCTA
>JAIECF010000256.1:0-15593 GCA_029068655.1 Muribaculaceae bacterium
TTACTCCATATTTATGAAATGGCATAATAAGTTAGCAAAAAAATTTCCAAATTTATTGTATTATTCTTTGGGATTGATGAGAAGTTCGCGGATGAGGGTAGCTTCTTCCTCCTTAAGGCTTCCAATGATGAAGGTGGTACCGGAGGTGGAGATGGCGAGGGAAACACGATGAAACCGGCGGGTGAAAGGGGTGCGACGGATTTGGACCACCTCGATGTCTGTGTACTTGATGTAGTTGTCAATTTCGGCAAATGCTCCGTTATGGACAATGAAATAGTTATGTTTGAGTATTATCCTACTGTGGCGCATTGTGCAAATTCCTCTTGGTATCAGTATCAGCATATACAGGAGTGGAAAAAGTATCCAAATGTATAATTGCAAATTATATAGCAAGATACATACAGCCAAAGCAATAATTGTGGGAATTGCAATATGGCGGAAGAATACTCCCTTTCCCGATTTGGCAGAGATGATATCTTCAGCTGATGAATAGTCTTCTCCCAACCACCATCTAAGGAAGAAAGAAGAACTGTCTGTGCCATACAACTTCATGTTTTCCTCTTCTTTTAGGGCGGTCACGTTCAGTGCCTGACGAAGCATCAAAGTGGAGAACCCAAATTTCTTTTCAAGGAAATTTCGTTTTATCCAAATGGTGCAGATCTTATCGTGGAAAAAGCGGCAACTTGATCTTGTCAGCAAACCATAGGTGAAAGTCAGGAGCTGCTTGTCATGGCTCATGGTAGTGTCATAATATCGTAGTATAATCTTTCCAAGCCACATGACCAATATCACCACATATACAATGATCAATGTAGAGACTATCCTCGATGGAGAGGCAATAAGCATGTCCAAAAAAGAATCCAACCATTCCAATATGCTTTCATACTGATCTTTAGAAAGGTTTTCAAAACTACCAAAAATTACTGCCAACAACGACAAAAGTACAGCCATCCCCTTAAGATGGTTTTGGCATAGCGCCGCTAAGAGAAGATTCTTATTAGGGAAGTGGATAGTTGCAGTTGGATTGTTTTCCAGAGGTTCGCTTTCAGATTGCGGAAGAGGTTTCTCTTCTTTTTCTATTACCTGAATAAGTCTCTTCCAGTCATATTCATCCAATATCAATTCTATTTCCTCTTGCCGTGTGGCAAGGGTATCGAAGATGATGCCACGCATGTCGAGTAGACGAAACCAGATTCCCTTTTCGGTACGCAATGAATGTACATGGTCAAGGGGCACAATGGTATTTTCCCGATTGATCAGACCATATATGAATATGAGGTTTCCATCCTTGATATAGAATTTCTTTGTGAAATAGGAGAGGAGTGCCAAGATAAATGGCACAAAAAGACAGAGTCCTATTATCATCAAGATTATGAATACTCGATCTTCAGAAGTAGACGTAAAAAGAGAATAAAAGGCGGGGAAGGAGAGAGGTCCAAGAGAGCGTTTGAAGAGTTTCGCATAGATAATCACCAATGCTGCCGGACTCATCCTCTGGGGATGAGATAACATATCAGTCATCATTTTTCAGTTTCTGAATTAAGATGTCCTTAATCTGATTGGCTCTCTCTTCTCTAAGCCCAGGGATAGTCAGCGAAGCCATACCTTGTGCGCCATTGAAGACTTCCACTGAGTACATGCTAAATATTTTTGAGACCGGGTTTTGCTTTACGCTTACCTGCTGCAAACGGTTGAAAGGTATAGTCGTAGTCTTAGCAAACAGCAGCCCGCTGCGATAGGTAATGTCATTGTCGCGAAGGGCATAGCCCTTAAACTTCCAAGCCTTATTGGCGATGATGAGATTCACCACCATAGTAACTGCTATCACGCATTCAACCAGTATGCACCATATGCTGGCGTCTGTAAGGAGGAGAAGGAGTGCAAGTACTGCGGCGAAGGTATAGCCCAATCCGGTTAGGATTAGCTGAACCGATCTGTAGCGATGGTCGACCCTCTCAAAATCCAGCTCATCGACAGGCTGGATTTCTTGCATTATATCCTCAATTCGGATCTGGTTATTGGTCATCTATTGTCCATTTATAATTGTTTTCTATTCTAAATGACAAAGATAATGATTTATGATGGAAATACAAACATTAGTGCGGTAAAATAAACCAACTGTGGACTTTCGGTGTTCTATTAGCGAAAAACACATTATAAACAATCTAAATAAATTTTAATACTATGACACGAACAATGCTTAAAAGTGTCACCAAGTACTGGTGGCTACCCCTGATAACAGGTCTTCTCTCTGTAGGACTCGGTATCTGGTGTCTCGTAAGTCCCGACACATCACTTCCTGTTTTGGCTTATACTTTCGCCTTAGTGATCAGTATCGTCGGTTTTCTCAATACTGTGTTTGCCCTTCTCAGTATGGGTAGTCTTTCCGGTTGGGGATTCAAACTTCTTATTGGAGTTATCGAGATAGTCTGTGGCGTATGGTTGCTTCTTCTTCCTGAAACTTCAATGGTAAGCGCTTTTATCTATGGCATAGGATTCTATCTGATATTCGTTGCCCTTAACGCAGTGAGTGAAGCAATTCTCTATTATGGAAACACTAAATATTGGCTAGCCTTATTGCTCTCATTCATAGTCTGCACCCTTATCCTTGCAGTCATCTTCCTTGCCGGCCCTCTTGCAGGCGGAATAGCAGTTTGGCTCTATATCGGCATCGCTTTCATTACATTCGGTATCTACCGTATGCTTCTTTCAGTGAAGATATGCCAGGCCAACAAACAGCTTAATTAGTAATATTTGGTCGTTAGACATTTTACGAAGTGTTAATTATAAATAAAGGGGGCAACCGAAAATCGGTTGCCTCCTTTATTTTACGTATAAATATCTCAATCTGTCAGACGTCCAACTTGAACGTCTAACGTCAAAAGTAAAACTACTTCTTGATGAACTTGTGGGTCTGCTTTGATGAGCCATTGTCGATCACAAGCACGTATACACCCTTTTCGAGAGAGTCGGTGATACCTTTTGCTGAGTCTCCCTCAGCCTCCTTGACCACTCTGCCTGAGAACGCTTCGACCACAGTATACTTTGCATCGCCGGATGCCGCGATGATTTCTTCTACCGCTGAAGGTGCAAGGCGGTCGTAGTTGGCCTTCACTTCCTCTTTGGAGAGTACAAAAGGATATATCGTAAGTTCATCGATGGCGCCGTTGAAAGTACGGTGCTCGCGTCCGGCAGTGAGTTCATCATCTCCTCCGATCCACATCAGTTCCCTCGGATCGAAGGTGATTGCGCCCGTTCCTGTGTTGGTGGTGGTTATATTCTGCTTTCCATCTATGAAGATAGTCATGGATTTGGCGTCAGCATTGCGTACGCATACTATATGATGCCATTCATCGTCGAAATATGTGCTGGGATTAAGAGCATAGCAGTCGCTCTTGGTCACATCGTCATCGATAGAGAAGCAGAGTCGGTCTGTGTTATCGTTCTTGAGGCGTTCGAGACCTACCCAGTTGCCGGTACCTCCCTCTACATTGGTTTTATTGTGAGTTCCGATGCAGAAGAGATATCCGTCATTATCGGTCGATTTCATCCAGAGTTCGATCGAAAAGTCATTGTTTCCGAACATCAGCTCATCGTAAACTGTCTGGGTAAAGTAGCCGTTGCCGTCGAAAGTGGCTGCGGTGTTGTTGACTCCTTCAGTCGGCATTACGGAGCCTGTCATGTCTGCTACGGTGCCAGTCTTATAGTCATTGGGGACCGAGGAAGTGCCAACAGAGTCGAATGAGAAGTATGCGCAACGTCCGCTCCTATCAATGAATGTAACTTTGATTGAGCCTGATAAGGAAACGTCATCACCATCTTCCGAACCTATGGTAGTGATAGTAAAAGACCATTCGCCTTCCTCGGCAGGAGTACCTGAAATGTGACCTTTAAGGTTTTCTGAGTCGAATGTGAACTGAACACCTTCCGGAATTCCGCTCACCTCTGCTCCTGAAGCCCGCAATATACTGAATTCTATATCGTCGATAGCTTCGCCCAGAGAAATTGCCTGTTGCAGGCCTCCTTTATTGACTACTATTCGCGGACGTGTGTCATACTGAGCCTCGAGGTTGTAGCTGAGATGGGGGGGCTGGTTGTAGGCTACGTTCTGCCATGCGATAGCCTCACGATACTGACGGTCGGTCATAAGACAAGGCACCTTATACTCACTTGGAATTGTGGTGGTGAAGATTATCAGGTCAGATTCGGTCTGGCTGTCGTGAAAGATTACCTCCTCACGCCAGTCGCCGAAAAGGTCGGCCTGGAGGTTGGGAGTAGCCTTTGTCGTGTTGCAGGAAGCTGCGTTGGATATAGTTGAAAAGTTTCTCAAAGTTCCTACGGAAGAAAGATTCTCGTTGGGCTTAGTGATGGAGGTGCCGTCAAGAAGTTCATCGAGAAGGTCACCGTCCCAGAAAATTCGGAAATTTACCGAAGGGCGTTTGCTTCCGACAACCTTTCCGGAGTTCATTACATTGCCGTCAAGAGATGACCAGTATTCGCAGCCCGAGAATTTTGATGAAACGTTGGCTATTAGCCCACGACCTACATCTTTGCCTCCCGAGGGCTGTGCCTGATAGTAAAGTATCTTTCCTGTCTTGCCGTCGCGCAGTGTCGTGGCGTATTTGCCTGATTTATCTTCATGAGGCATAAATATCTCCAGACCTTCGTTCTCAAGAATGAAGTCGCCGACATGAAGGGCATCCCCGTGGCCTCCACCGGTAGAATGTAGGAAGGTTCCGTCGTGATCCAAAGCTCCCGAACCGATGATGATTTCATCAAATCCGTCGGCGTCAAGGTCTGCGATCGACAGGGAATGCGTACCCTGACCATAAATGCCTTCCCCTTTCTTGTCTGATGAATGTAGCCATCTTTCCTTAAGTTCCTTTCCGTCAAAGTCAACAGCCCAAACATAGGAATGAGTATAGTACCCCCTGACGAATATCGCACTCGGTTTCACTCCGTCGAGATATGCCACTCCGGCGAGATATCGTTCGCAACGGTTGCCGTTGCCATCTCCCCATCCGCTTTTCGAATGGGCCTGAATGCTTCGGGGCGGATTATATGCAATGGTGTTTATTTCCTCTCCTGTGAGACCGTTGAAAACTGTCAGGTATTCAGGTCCGCTCTTGACGACACCGGCAAGATCTCCACTCTTGGTCCGGTAGTCATCTGTCACCTTGTCATCGCCCATAAGTACGGGATTTCCCGCTCCGTCAATGGTTCCTGGAGCAGTCTTGCAGATCAGTTCTGCCTTTCCGTCTCCGTCGAAGTCATAGACCATGAACTGGGTGTAATGGTTGCCCGAACGTATGTTTTGTCCAAGGTCTATCCTCCAGAGCTGTGTGCCGTCGAGCTTATAGCAGTCGAGGATGGTGTTGCCGGTATATCGGAACTGGTCGCCGTTGTCAGCCTGATTGGTCGGGAACCATTTGACTATGAACTCGAACTCACCGTCACCGTCTACATCTCCAACCGACACATCATCGGGAGTGTAGGTGTAATCACGTTGTTCTTTTGATCCTCCGGCAGGGGATTTTCCCCCCTCGGGACGGTTTAGATGGATCTTCATGTAGTCGGAAGCCCATACATCGTTGGCGCTTGCCGATTCCTTCTCAATTCCGTCGAGGATTGCCTTTATCTCATATCTGGAGTTTACCGTTCCTTCGGGATCGGTGTAATTGGTCATCTTGGTAAGAGGAGTTTCATTGACCTTCACACCATCCCTGTAGATGTCGAAAGCCAGTTTCGCATCGTCCGTGGGTAGTGAGCGCCAGGATACGAACACTCCATTTTCTGCTTTCACAGCAAGTACTCCTCGGCCAAGGTTATCGGCATTTATCGTGTGGGAGTACTGGGCCCATGCAGCAGTACTGGCGGCGAGCATAATGGCCGCCAAAGCTTTTTTTCTCATATTTTATCAGTCAGGTATAATAATTCAGTCTTCAGCAAGAGCCTTTCGCATTTCTTCCACCATCTTTGCATACTCCTCATCGGAGAGATACACCTCACCGGGGTTCATACGGAAAGTGCCTCCATAGTCCGGCCCGTCGATATATTTAGGGGCGAGATGAAAATGAAGGTGGGAAAGTTTATCGCTGTAGGCGCCGTAATTGATTTTTTCGGGATGAAACACCTTATCCATCGCCCTTGTCACTCTAACCACGTCTTTCATGAAGGCATTGCGTTCTTCATCCGAAAGTTCGTTAAGGTCATTGACATGGCCATTATAAGCCACAAGGCAACGTCCTCTATACGTCTGCTCCTTGAAAAGGAAGGCTCTCGATACGCTCAATGGAGCTATCTCGATCATAAGGTTGTGGAGTGTCTCGTTGTCGGTGCAATAGAGACAGTCTTTTGGATCGCTATACATATTTGATTATATAATAATAGGTTAGTTCTGTAAGGTAAGGTGGCAGGTTGTCTGCTTCATAAATGTAGACTATGAAAACCTGTCTTTATTACAAAGTTAACATATTTTATCGGGACGTAAAAGTTTTTCGACCTAAAAATTGTTAATGTATCAATTTAATCCTCCAATCCTTTGAAATATCGGAAAAATTTGATAATTTTGTATGTTTATAAATAATACCGATATCCATGATGTTGCCTGATAAAGACACAATCGAACCTGAAATTATCGATGACAAGAGGGCCGGATTTATTGATTATGTAAATTCACTCGAACTTGATACTCTTTCTGAAATGCTTGCATTGAGGGTTATTCCATCTCTATCGCTATCGATGCGAAGGCATGGACTTTTCAGGTTTTCGGATAAGGTCTTAAGGCTATGGATCGTCGATATGATGCTCGACGGATATAAAGGGAGTACAGTGAAACGCTACGTCGGAGCCCTGCATACTCTTTATAAGACTTGGATGAGCTTGACAGGCACCGATGATGACAAAGAATTTTCAGTTTCTTTAACCGGGATTGATGCTGATCTATCCGCAAAAAGACTGAAGGAAGTGGAAGAAAATCTGGAAGCTGCGGAGAGATTCACCAAGATGTCTTTGAAACAGGATTCCCAGGCATTCGTCTACAGCAAGGCTTTTCAATATCTTTTGTTCGATCCCTTTGCATCACTGAAAGATGTAGTCTTGATGAAATTTTCCGATGCCCGTCCCGACAGCATTCATATCGAGGATATAGTCACCTCGATGCGAAATGCGCCGCAGGCTAAATATGTCTTTCCTCTGAAGCAAGGCAAGCGTAGGGAACCTGCTATTGTGAAAGATCTTCTTTCTGAACTTCATGCCACAGGACGCCGGGCGGGGCTTAAATTCTCCGAATCATTTTCTCGTGAATCCATTACTTCACTTTGGATCGCAGCGGCAATAAGGGAGGATATTCCTTATGCGGAGATCAGGGGCATTCTGCCTGCTCTTCCTGCAGCTTACTCATTCCTCTCGCTTATTGCTCCGGCAGAAGTGTCAGAAGCCAGAAAGACCGAAATACTGAATATCGTGGCTTATTCCATCACCAATAAGAATCCCGGTTGGTTCGTTTTGAGGTTAAGAAGTGGAGTGACACCGGAAAAGATCAGGGAACGCATGAAGGAGAAGGAAACTCCGCTTCAGCGTCAGATACAATATTATTATCCTCTGCGCTCGGTAAAGAAGATTGAAAGGAAAAAGGTGGTCACAGAGGAAGTGCCGGTCATTCCGGGACTCCTGTTCTTTCGCCTTCCCTACGACCGCGTTGCGCCACTTATCGGAGTAATTGGTGATCTTGCCTGGTGCTATCGCACGTCGGCCAATCCCTCAAGTCCATATTCTGTGATTCCCCAGGCTGAAATGCGTGTTTTTCAACGTTGCGTCGGTATGTTTACGGAAGATGTCGAGATGTATATAGTCTCCGAGTTGCCTCCTTTGAATGTGGGCGATGAGGTAATGATAGAGGATGGGTCCATGCTCGACGGCCAGATAGCTACTATAAGAAAAGTGCGAAACGTAGACGGCACTCTGACCTATACGCTTCGCCTTTCAGATACGGCCTATATAAAGTTTAAGGATGTCAGCCTTCCCGCCTCACACCTTTCGAAGGTTGGAGACTGAGTGTGATATCATACGTATTTACAGCTACAAACACTGAGACAGCTCCTACGAATATCCAGGAAGCTACCTGAAGATACCCTCCGGGTAAATCTTGTCCGTTCACTCCCGGGATAGACTCAAATATGGTCCGGAATATAATTGTGAGATAGGGGAGGATCAAGGAGAAAATCATGCCTGATAAGAAACCTGCCAATGCTGCTGCTGCAACTGCTACTTTGTTTCGGTTCATGACGGCTTCGTTTTCCTTATGGATTATCTCTACTGCATTAAGATTGCGCTCGAGACGCTCTATAAAAGCCAAACTTGACGATAGTTCAGGATCGTATGAACTGAATAATTCTTTTATTTTATCTTCTTCCATATCCGTTATTTTCTAAAAGTTCTTTCAGATGCTTCCTTCCTCGAGCGAGGTGCTGACGTACAGCTTCCTCGGTAGAATCTATGATGTCTGCCGTCTCCCTCACGCTATAGCCTTCCATATAATACAGAATTATGGAAGTCCTGACTTTTATCGGTAGTCTGTCAAGTGCCTGATGAAGATCTTGATACCTGAATGAGACATCAGACTCTGAATCTGAGCTGATTCCATAGGCGTTTTCATAATCTTCCGTAGGCTTTTCACATCGTTTATGGCTAAGAAAAGTATTATGTGCGATTCGGAAAAGCCAGTATCTGAAGCTTTCCGGATTTTCTAGCTTAGCAAGCGATACATATGCTTTCAGGTATGATTCCTGCGCAATGTCGTCAGCGAGGGGAGAGTCTCCACAGCAGAGCGCCATGAGAAACCGCCTGAACGATTTCTCATGGTTCTTCACCTGCAATATGAACTGCTTCCTCGTCATGATTTATTTCCTTCATGCACCTGACCGCGGGTCACGAAGTATACGATGAGATAGGAAATTCCGACGGCAGTGGAGACGGCACTCAGCAAGATAAGTGAGGTGAGGGCGTTCGCGCTATATTCCGGCCATACCAGATATACTATCACAAGTGCCAATCCTACAAGAGTATAGAGGCAACCTCGAAGCAGTCGTGAGTTAAGTACTTCAAGGGGAGTATGCCTTGGCTTTCCAAGAGCTTCCGCCAGCTTGTCTGCATCGAAATCATTTCCTGATTCGATAGCTTTGATCAGAATTTCCGCACGTTTGTCATCACTGTTTTTCTTTTTCAAGCTTATGATGAGCACTATCGCTATAGGAAGTACACATCCACAGAAAATAGGAACTAAAACACTTTCCATATCATTCGATTTATTGGTTACATATATAGGATGCTTTTACTTTAGAAAATGTGACATGGTAATGAAAAAAACAGACATCTTTTTTCGGATGTCTGCTTTCTTATTTAATGATATCTGAGGTTCGCTTTCGGCGGTTGTGACTGCGCCGATACCATGATCAAAGTTTGTAGACCTCCACGCCTGCGAGGAGGAAGCAACCTGTGCCATAGTCGTCGAAATCGGGAACAGAGTCGTAGGCAACAGGTTGACCGTCTTTAGGTTCCTTACCTGTACCCTGTACATATCCAAGGTAGCCGTTCTCATGAACAGCGTCATTCACAAGAGCATTCCAGGCCTTGGTGATCACTGGCATATATTTTGCCTTGTCGAGTATGCCGTTTCGGACACCCCATGCCATGCCGTAGACGAATAGTGCTGTACCTGTGAGTTCCTTACCTCCGAAATTGTCCGGATCGTGAAGAGAAACGTTCCAGAATCCGTCGGGACGCTGGCACTTCACAAGAGCCGCGCACATGTCCTGAAGATCTTTCACATAAACGGCTCTGTGTGGATCATCCGCCGGAGTGTCTTCGAGTACACGAACAAGAGCTGCTACGACCCAGCCGTTACCACGGCTCCAATAGCAGTTTTTGCCGTTCGGCTCCTTGTAGGGGGGCACAAAATCTGCATCGCGCCACCAGAGACCTTCCTTCTGGTTGTAGAGACCTCCGGCCAGAGTGTTACGGCTCCATTCATACATATCCCATGCCTTTTCCGCATATTTCCTGTCGCCTGTCACGGAGCTGAGTTTTGTGAGTACCGGCATACCCATCTGGATGGCGTCTATCCATGTCCAGTCGTCCACCTGGGGAGTATTGACGAGCATGTTGCAGAGAGATATGGTCTGGGTAAGCATTTCCGGCTTTGGAGTCAGCTTATAGAGATCGATGTAGGTCTGTCCGCAGGCATAGTTATCAGCATTGCGGGTAGTGGTGTCGTCGCGGCGCATGCCCCATTTAAATCCTTCGGCCCAGTCTGTTGCATACTGCCAGTATTTTTTATCGGGATATATGGAGTGTAGAGCCATGAGTCCCTCGAAATAAATGGATCTCGTCCATATATTTGCTTCATATACTTTCTTTCGGCTGTAGTATGGGATTCCAAGAAGTGGATCCGGATGATTGCGCATGTAGAGGTCGTTGACCTTGATAAGGGTCTTCAGAGTCTCCTGTCGAGGAGGCAGTTCATCCTTCGCCATTATAGCCGGCATGGTCATCAGCATGGCGAGGAGGCTTAAGATTGCTTTCTTCATAGGGTTAGTATTAATGCACGATTCATAATGCCTGATTCAAAATCATATGTCACAGGAATTTAAAACTATCTGAATGCATTTATGATGTCATGCGTTGAGTTTAAAGTATTATGTTGGTTATTGTTTTTTAAGAAGAGGTATGAGTTTTACTTCTGAATTAAGACCGGAAGGTACCGTCTCCCAATCGGAATAGTCTACTGTCTTCTTGCCTATTACGCTCGCGATGTTGGCGTCTTTGAATATCTTCCATTTCTTTCCCTTTCTGTCGTAGTCAGCGATTCGGTTGGCCGGAAGATTGGTTACGTCAATGTCAAGAGAATTGCGGCCGGGTTGGAGAAGATGGCCTATTTCTATAGTGAACGGAACGCTCCATACCTTTCCTGCATCCTTCCCGTTGACTTTCACGGATGCGCTTTCCCGCAGATCTCCGAGATCGAGCAGCCAGCTGTCTGCAGTGATCCCATCCGGAAGATCGAAAGAAACGGAGTATCGAGCGGTGGCTGTATTGACTTTCGCAGTATCATTCTCCAGATTGGTCCACGCCATGACTTTATCTGTATTGAATGTACCATCTATTAGAGGCTGGCTTTCTATAAATGTGATGCTCCAGCCTTTGTCAATTTCAATAGGCTCCGCTTTGTCATAATATATCCAGTCCTCAGCTTCGATATAGGAGGGGAAAGTCTTAAGAAGTAGTGACTGTCCGGGTTCTACCTGAAGAAGGATCTCAGTAGTGCCGTTGGGTCCCTTGCGTGTTCTGGCTTTTCCCTTTTTGCCAGTCAGCGGATCGAAGATCATAACACTTCGGGCGGGGACGGCAAGCGTCTCCCATCCGTCGAGTCTGTTGCCGTTGAGAAGGGCGAGAAAATAGTTGCTTCCTCCTGCCTCATTGCAACGTCTGAGCAGTGAGACTCCCTTTGTACGAAGAGGCTCGGGAATAGCGCCGGTCATTCTTATAGCGGCCTGGATGTCTTTAGCAGGTGTGGCCATGTCCTTCTTCAGATTCTCAAGCTCAGATCTTCTTGCCTCGAGATTGCTAAGTCCGGGTACATCCTCCGGCAGGTGTCCGGTGAATATCACATTGCCTCCCTTTGCCTTGAGATCATTCAGCGCCTTAAGTGTTTCGACAGGCATGAAATTGACCGGTGGCACAATTATCGCCTTGTAGCTGTTGCCACCCTTTGATAAGATGTTTCCGTCTGCGGCCACGCTGAGATCGGAGATAAGTGCATCAGAAAGATAGTCCGGGTCAAGGCCTGCATTGACAAGCTCTGCCACCATGGCTTTTACATCCGGCATCTTCTTATCCATGCTGTGTATGTCAAACATCATGTAGATTCCATCCTGACGCTGCCAGATGTCGTCGATGGGGAAATATAGGAGAACGTCGGAATCTGGAGTGCCTGCTGTAAGGAATGCCTGGCAGCGGGAAATATATCTGAACAGCGCGTCCGCATCTCTCCAAATCGTGTTGGTGGGTGACATATTGACAGATGCATAGAATAGCCAGCCCGGAAACTCCACGTCTTTGGGCGAATAGGTAGCTCCGTGGAAAAATACATGGTTGACTCCTGCAGAGAGCATCTGATCAATTTCCGGTTTTGCTACAGACAAGGACGTATGGAAATGCTCGGTCAGCCATGTCAGGGTTTCGGCTGAAACAAGAGGCTTTCCTGCTATGTGGGCAGCCGATGATGCAAATTTCAGTACAGCCGGATCCGCGTCGCTATGGCGCGAATCTCCTGTAGGATGAAGTCCGGGAATATCGAGATCAGATCGTCCGAACGACTCGCATTCAGGAATGTCGACTATGGCGTAAAGGTCAATGATGTTGGCCGGACTGCCATGGCTCTGATTTCTGATCTGAGCGCCATGTCCATGAGCCCAGCGTGTCCATAGATCGGTAAAGTTCTCTCTGAGCACACGTGCGAGAGTGTAGCGGTAGTCGCGTACTATACGTCCCCTAAGCTCAGTCTGATTGTTAAGATCTGCGAATTCTGGAAGATAAAGTTCAAGACGGTAACCATGATCTTTTGCGAATTCCTCAAGCAGTCCCGCGGTCCAGTCAGAACCATACACCTCATATGAATCGTTGAACATTACTTTTGGAAATGTCTCTTCCCTGCCTTTGAATGCACGGTCGAAACGGTCAAGATACTTCTTTACGGCGACGCTGTCATAATGGTTGACTACATAACCCTCGCCCCCGGGTGCCGCACGCTTCACTTTCTGGAAAGTCCTTCCTGCGAAAATCGCATATACCTCCCAGTTCCCTTTCTTTGGAGCTGTCCAGTTAAGAGTCCCGTCTTTCTTCAGTCTGTCGGTGATGTCTATTCGGGTATCTCCGTCTACGGCCATAATCCTTTCAACCGAAGCGACAGAACGCTGTCTTTCATCCTGCGGTTGGATCTTTGCAGCAAGTTTCTTACCGGGCGCCACATTCCACTTCTCTATTATAAGTTTCTGTGCGCTCTCTGCCTCGGAGACCTCCGGGCCTCCGAAAGGCCAGCCGGTGCCATTGTTCATTTCCGGCTGCAGTCCGAGGCGTCGGCTTTCGTCTGTGACATGCCGGAGCATATCCATCCATTCGTCGGATAGGTAAGGGATGTCGTTGGACTCGTTGCCCTGGACTCCGTAGATAGGAGTGATCTCGAAACCTCCAATTCCCTGACGTGCAAATTCCTCAAGGTTGAATGTGAGGCCATCCTTATCTACAGCGCTACCTTGCCACCACCATCTGACAAAGGGTCTGTTGACAGTCGTCTCCAGATACCAGTCAGTAGCGTTTCCTTGCGGATACACCGTGAAGGCGGTGTATCCGAGCAAGGCTGCAAGGGATATTTTTCTAAAATTCTGTTTCATGACTGTTTCAGGGATTAGGGTAGAGGCTTTATGCCCTCCCATCTTACGTCCCAGGTTCCATCTTTAGGGAATCCTGGGTTTTCAATCTCGCAGCCGTCCCAACCTGCAGTCATAAGAGCTACTGCGGTAAGAAGACCGCCGTTGCCCGGTAAATAGCATCGCAGACGGTTGTCCTGGAAGTTATGACCGTTAGGCAGATAAGTATTTGTACGGTTATCCATCAGAAGTGCGTCTATTGCCTTTTCAGGTTCTCCGATGCGCACGGCGCACATAGCTGTAGTGGGATAGTCCCAGCCCCATGTCTTGTCCCAGTTCCAGTTTCTATAGATCCAGTCGAACGTATTGTTTAGAATCTTTGGATCAGCAAGAGGAGAAGCAGGTAGAATGCCGAGAGAGCCGAGCACTGCCATGTGGTCGGAAGTGAACCGTATGTCCTCATAGGTCTGGGGCGCGGTCTCTGCCGCAAGATAGAGAGAGTCCTTTTCGGCCAGATGTGAAAGTTCCGATGTGATCTTATCCCATTCCTGATTTCTTTCAAGTCCCATTCTCTCACGCCATTTCTGAGCTGTATTGAGACCGAAATACCAATAGGAGAGTTCGAAGGGGGGATTCACGGTCTCGGAAGCTCTAAGTGTCTCCTGTGCCGGAATGATACCCTTAAGGATATAGCGGTTATTTTCCTCGTCGCGATCTGCGAAAGAAGCCATGAATTCCGCAGTCTTCTCTATCAGCGGATAATACTTGTTGAGCACTGCGGTATCTGGATTTGCCCGGTAGAGGAGTTCAGCCAGGTAAATGAGGTGTGGCTGCTGCCAGATAAGGAATGAACCTACTCCCGATGGGGCTTCTATTGAGGATGGATCGGTCATTTTCATCCATCTGACCCCTTCGAATCCCTGACGCTCCGCTATTGTTTTGGCGTTGGCTTCCGCTTTCTCATACCATGGGAGAGTTCGGGCGAGCAGATCTTCGTGTCCGTAAAGAGCAAACTGAGCCTGATGCCACCAGATCATCTCGAGGTGGAATTTTCCAAACCATGAGTTGTAGGTGAGTCCCGTTTCCTGAGGAGGAGTATTGCCCGCGCAGTTGGTGGCGAGCAGATATTGAGACAATACGACACGGCGTTCAAGTTCTTTTGCCCTTGGATCCGTGCATTTACTGAAGTCTACCACGCCTCCTTTTGTCCAGAAATCCTGCCAGTACTCAGATGCTGCTTGGATGGTGGCTGCTGCTGAAGGGTTGTTTCCGTCGGTCATTTCTTCAGTAAATTGAGCGGTGATGTCCCAGTTATCATCATCGGGAGTGATTATCACCGTATTGGCCGCATCAAGGACCGCCTCGTTTTTGCCGCTCCAGTTGAGAGTGATATAGTAGGATGTGGAATCAATACTATGCTTCACTACCGCTTTCCCTGCATCAGAAAGCACTATTTCCGTGTGGTGAAGTGAATCTGCGTTCCAGTCGCATGCATCGTCGCTATGGTTCCCGGTTGGGTAGGGGAGTCTGATGGTGATGGAATGTCGTCCTTCATCGTTGATCTGAGCTGCTACCATGTCAATCTCAGGATCGACGGAGGTCTTTACGGAAGCTTTCTTCCCGTCTGCCGAGAAGTGGGAAGAGATCACTCCGTTCCACATATCGAGTGTCTGGTCGATATCCGAGAGTGATTCAGGTGATATGCCATGAAATCCTATGGCGCCCAGGTGTAGGCGATGAGGATTGATACGGTAGTAATTGGCAGCCTCCTTGTTCCTGCCGTCTTCCTTAAACTGCACAGAATATAGTTCCTTTCTTCCTCTGCCGAAGTCGTACTCCTTCAGAGTCTCTTCAAACTGATATCCTTCAGTGTTGGGAAAGCTATGCCATCCCCAGTCGCTCATCGTGCCGAGAGGCACACCGTTGGTGTATGTCTCGGGAAAAGTCTGCAGGCCGGTGACGTCTGCAGTGAATGCGAATCGCCCGTTCCCCACTGTCAGCGATGCCATAGTGTCGATAGCTGTGACGTGGGGATTGTTGCGGTTTACAAGCGCATAACGGTCGATTTTTCCGTTTTTTTCGCTGCATCCGGATGCGATAGCCGTCGCGACGATTAAAATAATAGCGGACGCGGGAGATGTTGTTTAGTGAGAGTTAAATACAAGACGG
>JAIECF010000256.1:15603-57574 GCA_029068655.1 Muribaculaceae bacterium
ACGGGCGTTTTTTGCGTTTTTTTGCGGCCCACCGGGTGGCTCCCCCGGCCCCCCCTAAAACACGCGCCGCCACGGCAGTCTTTGTAGTTCCGGAGCAGAATGTTCTGCCGAATCTGTTCATTATAAAATGTTATTTCAGATTGTCATATTCAAGACCTGCGAGAATGAACGGGCCAACGCCCTTTGCGTCATTATCACGAATAGGTTCGCTCAGATAGTATTGGAAAGAACCATTGCGGCGCTGGTCTTTGCCTCCTCCAAGACCGGCAACCGCGCAACAGTTGGTCAGAGAGATTGTACCGTCTTCGTTCTCTTTTACGAAAGTCTCTATAATTCCTTCGTAGCCCTTCTTGGCAGGAGCGAGATATGACTCGTCGAGGAGACCGAGACGAACAGCACGAAGAAGATTATAGACAAACATCGCCGATGCCGTGGCTTCAAGATAGTTGCCCTGTCGCTTCGGGGAATCCATCACCTGATACCATACTCCTGAATCCGGATCCTGGTATTTGACTATGCCGTCGGCAACACTCTTCAGAAGCTGCAGCATCTCAGGACGCTTAGGATGGTTTTCGGGCATTTTCTCGAGTACATCGGTGATGGCCCATACATACCAGCCCATTGCGCGTCCCCATGCATGCTCTGACTGACCTGTCCTTCTGTCGGCCCAGAACTGCTTTTTCTTCTCATCCCATGCATGGCGGTAAAGGCCAGTTGCAGGGTCATAGGTCTTCTTTCCTACTGTAAGGAACTGATTGGCGATATCATCCCAGAGTTTAGGATCTGAATTCAGGTATCTATTTACGTATTCAGCGTAGAATGGCTGTCCCATATATAGGCCGTCAAGCCATGCCTGATGCGGATAGATTTTCTTGTGCCAGAAGTTCTTTGATTTTGTCCTAGGCTGAGATAGCAGCTGATCGTAGATGTTATCGGCGGCTTTCTTGTATTTTTCATCGCCTGTGATATCGTAGGCCTGGAGAATCTCGATGCCACCCTTAACATTATCTATGTTGTAGGCCTCCTTATTGAATGCCTTGATGGTTCCGTCGGGATTTACGAAAAAGTCGGTATAGTTGAGCACATAGTCGAGCATCTCCTTGTCGTTGTAAGCGCGGGCTGCAGCGAGGATACCTTCGAGTTCGACAGCAGCGGCATAACTCCATTTCACGCCGTCGACGTCGATGGTCTCGCTCTTGGGGTTGCGGATCATTTCAGATTTAGCCATGCGGTAGGCGAGTGGTTTACCGTAAGTACATTCCACACCGTTGATCTTCAGGTTGTCGAATACCACGTCCTTCACCTCGCCGGTGATATTGTTGCCGTCAGCCACACCATTGAAGTTGCAGTCCTTGACCTCGATATCGTAAACGTTGCATTTGTCTTCGAGACCTACGATCATAACACCGTATTTGCTCTTGTTACAGTTCACGTTTTCCAGATACACGTTACGCACTGTCGGGGGATAAGCTCTTTTGCATCGTTCCTTAGGCTCGTAGTCAAGATTGATCTTAAGCACAGCTTCCTTACATTGGCCGACCTCTACATTGCGCACGTATATGTCTTCAATCACGCCGCCGCGGCACGTATTGGTCTTGATACGAATCACTCTGTCAAGCTCGGGACTGTCCATTTTACAGTTCTCCACGAAGAGAGTCTTGTAGCCTCCTGAAATCTCGCTACCAACTACAACTCCGCCGTGACCGTTCTTCATGTAGCAGTTGCGCACAATGATATTTTCGCTCGGTATGGCTCTGGTCAGACCGTCGCGGTTGCGTCCGCTCTTTATGGCTATACAGTCATCACCGGTGTCGAAGAAGCAGTCTTCTATCAAGACGTCTTTACATGATTCGGGATCACAGCCGTCGCCGTTAGGACCGTCGTTCTGAACATGTACCCTACGTACGGTCACATTGTGGCACATCAAAGGATGCATCACCCAGAATGCCGAGCGAAGCATGGTTACGTCTTCAATAAGCACGTTCTTGCATTCTACCGGGTTGACGAGCTGAGGTCGCATACCCCAGTTGGATCCAAGTCTGCGCTCAAAGAGGTCAACACCATTTTCGTTCCATTCCTGAAGGATGATACGACCGGTTCTCTGCGATGGCATTCCGGGTTTATAGCCCCATTTCTCGTTGCCTACCATACCCCACCAATTGTCGCGGCTTGCACCGCCATCGATGGTTCCTTTACCCGTGATGGCAATATTTTCCTGCTGGTAGGCATAAATCATGGGCGACCAGTTCCAGCAGTTCATGCCTTCCCACGCGGTTAGGACAAGGGGATAATACTGATGGGTATCGGTGGTGAAAAGCAGTGTGGCGCCTTCTTCAAGATGAAGGTTTACATTGCTCTGAAGCTTCACAGGGCCGGTGAGCCATGTTCCGGCAGGCACGATGACTCTGCCACCGCCGCCGGCGCTGCACTTGGCTATAGCTGAATTAATTGCATCCGTATAGAGGACTTCTCCGTATTTGTCCTTCTTGACGCTCTTTTTATTCTTGGGCAGGAAGTCCTTGATGTTGTAGTCCTTGTTTGGAAAAGTCGGGGCCTTGATGCGTGCCTCTACCTGAGGATACACGTCTTTCCATGCTTTCTGGGCTCTCTCAGCGATACCTTCTGCCATCGCTGAGCCGAAGCATAAAATCGCGGCCGCTAATGAAATCAATGTTTTCTTCATGTTGTTATAGTTTGTCGTATTCGTTTTCTTCCGGAAGGTTCAGGCGTTCGGCTTCCTGAGAGAAGCTTTTGCCATTCATCGTGACGTTTTTGAACTTCACTTCAGGGTATGCCACTACAGTGAGCGACGGATCTTTTGCTTCGACCTTGACATTATCAAAGAGGATATTAGAGACCTGGTCGGCGGGATTGCCCTGAATATGGCATAGCGTGTTGCAGTTCACGTCTACGTTCCTTATTGTGATGTCGCGCACTATGCCGTAAGGTTCTTCATTGCTCCCTTCGAGTGTGAAGAACTGTTTCCATGGCTTCATGTCCATGACGGTGCCGCATGTGCCCGTGATGTTCTCTATGAGGACGTTCTCATAGATCTGATACGTGTCGGGACGCATCTTGAGTCGAAGCACTGCCGCGTTTATGTCCGCCTTGCAATTTCTGACCGTCACGTTCTTGGCATGTATGCATTCGCTTCCGAGAGTGAGGACTCCGTGAAGGTTGCGTCCGAATTCACAGTTTTCTACGAGAATATCCTCGCATATTCCGTTGTCCATCGTCCGGTTTGCATAGACTCCCTTTCCTCCCTTGAGGCAAACTCCGTCATCGTCGCAGTTCAGATAGCAGTTTCTGACTACGACTCTGCGGCAGGCGTCCAGATCAAGGGCATCACTGCTTGGAGCCCTCACTTCTCCACGTGGAGCTGTGATCCGGCAGTTTTCGATCAGCACATCGTCGCACATATATAGATGAGTGGTCCAGAAAGGTGAATTCTGCAGGTTGACTCCTGATATCTTGAGGTCGTTGCATCCCCACAGGAATACAAGGCGCGGACGATGTGCCTCAAGATTTGTCCATTTGCGTTTTGCCTCCACTGCCCGGTCACGGTTGGTCCAGAAGTCCATCCAGTAATTGTAGCCGTTGCCGTCGATGGTGCCTTCTCCGGTGATCTCAAATCCCTTCACGAAATAAGCGTTGATGAGTGCTGCATAATAATATATGCTTTTGCCTTCCATTCTGGAGGGAATGAGAGGGAAATTATCTATATCGTCTGATCCTTTGATCTTCGCTCCTTTCTCAAGATGCAGTCTGGTGCCGGGCTTGAAGAAAAGTGCTCCGGTCAAGTAGGTTCCTGCAGGAAATATTATCTGCCCCCCTCCGTTGGCCTCGGCGATATCGATGATGTTCTGGATCGCTTGTGTCTGAAGCTTTGTGCTGTCGTTGGCGTAGACGGCGAGATCTGTCACCACATACTTCATTTCCCTTGCATTCTCCTGGGGAATTATATATACAGCGAGTTCCGGAATTCTCTTTGCGAGGGAGTCAGCCGCAAGGCGCGCAAGAACCGTGGCCCCATAGATATTCAGATGGGTATTGTCGATCTTTCCCTTGGGGCAGAACGAATATTTGCCGGCCGGAATATGCATATAGAGAGCCTTTGACTTCTCCGTACCAAGATATTGAACGAGATTATGGGTCGAGGCATTGAAGTCGATGAATGTCACCTTCTGCTTCTTTGCTACATTTCGCGGGCTTTCAAGATAAGCCCCGTGAGTGTCGACAAGTCTTGTGCCTTCCTCTTTCGGATTGACGTTGGTAGGACCGGCTTCGTGGTCGCTCACATCTTTAGTATTGTCGACCTTTTCAGTTGGAAAGTTTCGTCTGACGATGGAGTTCATCAGTATCGGGGTGGCGCCTTTTTTCTTTACGTCTTTCACCATCTTGGTGAGGTTATCGTCAAATGTGGAGCCGGGAGCGGAATAGCGTTCGGGACTCTTGATCTTTTCATCATTGTGGCCGAACTGTATTATCACATAGTCGCCTTTCTTTACTCCGGCCATCATCTTATCCCAGCGTCCGCTGTCGATGAAGCTTTTAGAGCTCTGTCCGTTGACTGCATGGTTGCTGACTTTTACAGGTCCCTGAAGCATGAGCGGGAGCATCTGTCCCCATCCGCGTTCCTGCTTTTCGTCATCGATCTGCTTATTTGCCATCGTGGAGTCTCCGGCCATCCAGATGGTGATGGTATCTGTCTGCTCTTGTGCAAGAGCTCGCGCAGGCAGCATGGCTGCCAGCGCGAGTAGCAAAATAGATATTTTTTTCATTTTGAAATTGCTGAAATTGGTTAGGCCACCTCGATCTTCTTATAACGGGGAACGAGGAGCTTCATGATGCACCAACCGACCAGATAAGATACGCCGCAGATACAGAATACTACGAAATAACCTGCGGGTTTACCGGTAAAGCTGAACATCGACATCTGAGTCTCAGCAGCATAGTCGAAAAGTATGCCGGATCCCTTGTTGATGCAGAATGATCCGATACCGCCTGCCATACCGCCGATACCGATGATTGTAGCGATGGTGCTCTTGGGGAACATGTCGCCTACTACAGAGTAGATGTTGGCGCTCCATGACTGGTGGGCCGCACCGGCGATGCCGATGATGATTATGGGCATCCACTGAGAAACTTCAGCAAGAGGTTGAGCGAAAAGCGCGAGCAGTGGGAAGAGGGCGAATATGAACATCGCCTTCATGCGTGCTGAATAAGGGTTTTCATTGATTCCTCTCTTAGCCGCATTGTTCATCAGTATGGTAGGAAGCTTACCGCCGTAGATCGAGAGCATGGTGATCAGGTAAAGCACGAAGATCATGAGCATGCCTTCACCGGAAGAAGTAGAAAGCTTGAAGACATCGGTGATATAGGCCGGTGTCCAGAAGAGGAAGAACCACCATACACCATCAGTAAGCATCTTACCAAAGAATACAGCCCATGTCTGCGGATACTTGAAGCACTGCCAGAAAGGAATGGTTGCGGTCTCGCTGTCTTCTATCTCGGCTTTCTCTCTTGCCGACTCATCGGGTGTGTCGTTGTCCTGTTCGATATAGGCGAGCTCAGCCTCGTTGACACGTGGATTCTGAGCTGGTTCCTTATAAAGGAATATCCAGAAGCCCATCCATACGAAACCGAGAGCGCCGATTACAATGAACGCCATCTCCCATCCATTTCCCCAGCCGATGCTCTGGAAGAAGCGTGCGAGCGGGCCGATGGTGAAGGGTGCCACGAGTGCGCCGACAGCAGATCCTGCGTTGAAGATCGAAGTGGCGTATGCGCGGTCGCGTTTGGGAAAGTATTCTGCTGTCACCTTGATGGCTGCAGGGAAGTTGCCGGCCTCACCGAGAGCAAGAATCGTTCTGGCTGCAAGGAAGAAATAGACTGAGACTGTGGATATCATCAAGGCTACTTCGCCGGTGGCACCAAGAAGTTCGTTGGCATCGTGAAGGCCTAAGGTATGTTCAGTAGCCCATCCGCAGGCTGCGTGCAGGCAAGCACCGGCACTCCATACGCCAATGGCCCAGAGGTAGCCTTTTTTTGTGCCCATCCAATCGATGAAGCGCCCGGCGAGAAGATTGGCGATGGCATATACTATTGAGAATACTGCAGTAATGGTGCCGTAGTCGGAATCCGTCCAGTGGAACTCAGGAGAGATGAATTCCTTCCAAGTCAGGGAGAGCACCTGACGGTCCATATAATTGACCGTTGTGGCCAGGAAAAGCAGCAGACAGATGGTCCAGCGGAAGTTGGTCATCTTCTGATTAGCTGCTGCGAGGGGTGATGTCTGTGCCATGATCAGAATTTGAAGTAGTTTTTAGCGTTGTTGTAGCAAATGTCTTCGATCATCTGATTGACACGCTTTTCTTCATAACCGGTATAGGGGACCTCTCCGTTTTCTATGTCAGTACCTACAAGATTACAGAGAGTACGGCGGAAATATTCATGGCGCGGGTAGGAGAGGAACGAACGGCTGTCGGTGAGCATTCCTACAAAGCGGCTAAGAAGTCCGAGCAGCGAGAGTGCATTCATCTGCTTCTGCATACCGTCTTTCTGATCAAGGAACCACCATCCCGAACCAAGTTGGATCTTTCCTGCTACGCTGCCGTCCTGGAAATTACCCAGCATGGTGGCCATCACCTCGTTGGCGCACGGGTTGAGATTATAAAGTATGGTCTTGGCGAGCTTTCCGCGGCTGTTGAGTTTGTCGAGATATTTAGCACACTTTTTGGCAGTATTGAATTCTCCTATCGAGTCAAAGCCGGTGTCGGGGCCTAAAAGCTTGAACATCTTTGAGTTGTTGTCTCGTATGGCACCATAGTGGAATTGTTGTGTCCAGCCGCTCTCGTAGTCCATTTCCCCGAATACGATCATCATGGCGCTCTTGAACTTCTCTACCTCCTCCGGAGTGAGTGAACCGCCGTCCATGACCTTCGTAAACATTGCGTCGATCTCAGGCTGAGTGTAATCTTCGGCATAGAACTCTTCGATGCCATGGTCAGAAAGACGGCAACCCATTTCCTCGAAGAAATCATGACGCTTCTGAAGAGCTTCCACGAGGTCGCTGAAGGTGCGGATCTCCATTCCGGCAGCCTCGCCCAGTTTTGCTATGTAAGCGCGGTATTCCTCCGGTTTGTCGACTGCCATGGCTTTGTCGGGGCGCCATGTCGGAAGCATTTTCACCTCGAATCCGGAATCTTTCACCTGCTTATGATATTCAAGTGAGTCGGCCGGATCGTCGGTGGTGCAGACGGTCTCCACATTGTAGCGGCGCATTAGTCCGCGTGCCGTCATGTTGGGATCGTTGCGAAGCTTGTCGTTGCACTCGTCGAATATCTCTTTTGCTGTCTCGGGATTAAGCAGTTTGTCTATTCCGAAAGCTGTCTTCAGCTCAAGATGTGTCCAGTGATAAAGCGGGTTACGGAAAGTGTATGGAACTGTCTCAGCCCATTTCTGGAATTTCTCCCAGTCCGTAGTGTCTTTTCCGGTGCAGAATCGCTCGTCTACGCCGTTGCTGCGCATAGCGCGCCATTTATAGTGGTCGCCACCGAGCCATAGTTCTGTGATTGAGGAGAATTTGTGGTCGTCAGCCACCATCTTCGGTATAAGATGACAGTGGTAATCGATAATAGGCATTTTTGCCGCGTGCTCGTGATAGAGCTTCTGCGCAGTCTCATTCTGCAGCAGAAAGTTTTCGTCCATGAAGGGTTTCATATGCAGTTAGTTTTAGTTCCTATACTTTTTGTTTTACACTTAACACTCAAAACATTAATACTTAATGTAGATACTTTTATAAGGTAACACCATTCTTAAAGATGGCGATCTCATGGATGCCGGCTTTCTCGGAATTTACCTTTCTTCCGCTTGCCACTTCAAGAACGAAGTCGGCGAATTTTTCCGCTACATCCTTCATGTCGGCATCTTCCACGAGCACTCCGGCATTGAAGTCGATCCAGTCCGGTTTACGTCGGGCGAGGTTGCTGTTGGTAGATATCTTGGCAGTGGGTACGAAAGTTCCGAACGGAGTGCCGCGTCCTGTAGTGAAAAGCACTATCTGGCATCCTGAAGCCGCGAGCGCGGTGGATGCCACCAGATCGTTGCCGGGAGCCGAAAGAAGATTGAGCCCGTGATTGTGGATTCTCTCGCCATAGGCAAGCACTCCCTTCACCTCACTCTTACCGCTCTTCTGCGTGCAGCCGAGGGCTTTCTCCTCGAGAGTAGATATGCCGCCTGCTTTGTTGCCCGGCGATGGATTCTCACCTACCGGTTCGCCGTGGCTGAGGAAATACTCCTTGAAGTCGTTGATCAGTGTTATTGTCTGATCGAGAAGGATGTCGTCAGCGCAACGCTGCATCAGTATCGTCTCGGCCCCAAACATTTCGGGCACTTCTGTGAGTACGGTGGTACCACCCTGACAGTCGCATAGGAAGTCGGAGAATTCTCCCAGAAGCGGATTGGCGGTGATACCGGAGAAGCCGTCGCTTCCCCCGCATTTCAGACCGATCTTAAGCTTAGAAGCGGGAAGTGTGGTACGCTTGTCTTCCTTTGCTTTTTCGTAGAGTGAGCGTAAGATATTCAGACCGTATTCCACTTCGTCGCCTTCCACTTCCTGGCAAACCATGAATTTAACACGATCTTTGTTGTAATCTCCACAGAATTCCTCAAATACTTTCGGTTGGTTGTTCTCACAGCCGAGTCCAACCACGAGAATGCCACCGGCATTCGGATGAAGCACCATATCGCGAAGTATCTTCTTGGTATTCTCATGGTCGTCGCCAAGCTGAGAGCATCCATAATTGTGGGGGAATGCGAATATGCCGTCTATTCCCTCTGCTCCGGTCTCTGCATTGAGTCGGTCTACGATCTGCTTGGCAATGCCGTTGACGCATCCTACGGTAGGAATTACCCAGATCTCGTTTCTCACGCCTGCCTGTCCGTCTGGTCTTAAATATCCCTCGAAAGTACGTTCTCCACCTTCGCAGTGACACTTTTCGACCGGCGTGCGTTTCACTCCCGAGTAATCGAGCTGTCCTTCAAGATTGGTCTTGATATCGTGGTCATCAAGAAACGATCCCAAAGCTATGTCATGTTTTGCATGGCCTATGGGAAAACCGTATTTGATCACATTCTCACCTTCCTTGATATCGACAAGCGCGAACTTATGTCCTGCGGGAATGTCTGACTTGAGTACGAAAGATGTGCCGTCTATATTCACTTCATTACCCTTCTGCAATGCGGAGATGGCAACAGCCACATTGTCGGCAGGATTAATCTTAATATAATCTTTCATTTTGATTGTCAGCTGAATATTGTATTGTTGGCCTTGGAATGCCAAGATACTCGTATGCCCGGGTGGATCCAATCCACCCGGGCATGGAAATATGTTAAGGTCAAAGAATGCTTTCTACTGTAGCGAGCATACCTTTCTCCTGAATGCTGTCGAGGTATTCTACTACCAGATCGGTAAGCCCCGGGATCTCATTTAGATTGCCATGCTCCTTCCAGATGAGATCGTCAGCAGCGAGCACACCTTCGGCTACCTTACGGGTATCGCCTGTAGCCCATAGTTCGGTAAGAAGATCCATGATCTTCTGATCGTCTTTGGGCTGAATAGGTGATCCATCGGCACGTTTCCCACCCTTGTAGTAGGTGATGATGGCAGCCAGTCCGAGTACGAGTCCTTTGGGAAGTTCACCCTTGCGCTGGAGATATGTCTTCACGCCGGGAAGATCGCGGGTCTGGTATTTCGGGAAAGAATTAAGCATAATGGATGTCACCTGATGGTCGACAAAAGGATTGTTGAAGCGTTCGAGTACGCTTTCGCCATAAGCGGTCAGTTCATCCATAGGCAGGTTGAGTGTCTGCATGAGTTCGTCAAACTGTACCTTATGTATGTATTTACCGATGACGGGATGATTGCAGGCATCACGGACGATATCAACTCCACTCAGATAGCTGACGGGTGAAAGAACTGTGTGAGGACCATTGAGAAGTGTCACCTTTCTCTCGTGGTAGGGAGCTTCAGAATCAGTGATGATGACGTTCAAACCTGCTTTTTCTGCAGGAAACTCAGCCTTAAGCTCTTCGATGCTCATGTTTTCCGGACGTTCAATCACCCAAACGTGGAATGCTTCGCCCTGTACCACTACGTTGTCCTTGTATCCGAGTTTCTCCTGGATATTGGCTATCTCCTTACGTGGGAATCCCGGGACGATACGGTCTACGAGAGTAGCGCAGACATAGTTGTACTTGTTAAACCATTCCTTGAAGCCTTCATAGTCATCGCCAAGCTGCTCTTTCCAGAGGTCGATATAATCGTTGACGAATTTTTTGAGGTGATGGCCGTTTTCGAAGATAAGCTCGCAGGGCATGATGATAAGGCCCTTCTTAGGATCGCCGTTGAAAGCTTTGTAACGGGTATAAAGGATTTGGGTCAGTTTTGCGGGGTAGGATGCTGGGGGTGCATCGTTGAGCTTGCACTCGGGGTCGAATGCTATACCTGCTTCCGTAGTGTTGGAGATCACGAATCTGATTTCCGGCTGCACTGCGAGTCCGAGAATGGCGTCGTGCTGTCCCCATGGATTGAGACCGCGGCTTATTACATCTATCCTTTTGAAGGAGTTGACGATCTCGCCGTTCAGACGACCCTGAAGGTTGACATTGTACATATAGTCCTGAGCGGAGAGAAGCTTCAAAGCGAAGTCGTCGGGGGTGCCCTGAAGCACTACGACAGAAGCGTTGAAGTCACTGGCTTCGTTCATGTTCTTTACGATCCAGTCTACAAATGCACGAAGGAAGTTGCCTTCGCCAAACTGAATTATTCTCTCTGGTGCCGTCGCCTTAGGTGCGGTCTGTTTGTTAAGAACTTTCATGTGTTTAGATTGATTCTTAGATAGGTTGTTTCTTTCTGAAATGCAAAACTAACAAAAAATCCTCTCATATGCAAATAAATGTCACATAATTTGACGTCTCGGATGCATTGAGAGGATGATTTGGTAGATCAGATGGAGAAGGAGAGAAGCACTCTCTGATAGAAGTTGAAGTGGGAGGGGGCGAGGTTGAAATCGAGAGATGCCTTAAGAGTCATGAATTTTCTCTTCAGAAAGACTATTCCCACAGATGTCCGGTTGTAGAGCGATGCCGCATAATATGGTTCTCCTTGGTCAAGTATATAATTGTATCGGGTATAGATCGGATAGAGCTTTCCTCCGGTGTAGAAAGTGTTTTTAAGTTCGATAAATCTCCAGGAAGCATCTAAATCGATCCATATGCCGACAGGTGATTTCCAGTCTCCTTCTCCTCTGTCACGAGTGAAATCCCCCAATGCCCCTATTCTAAGAGCGCAGGAGTCAAGCGGCAGTCCGGGTATACTTTTTTCGAAATTTACACCTACATAGGGATTGTAGAGTAGATTATCTATCACGTATTGGTTAGGATTGCCGGATTTGTCAAGCGCCAGATGGTTTAACATGGCCAGGCCGCCCCAAAGGAATTTTCCATTGGCATGATAGCGTTCGCCGCTCGCTATTATATTAAATGCTTCTCGTTGTGTTTCGGTCTGCATGCCGCGCCAATCAAGGAAGGCCTGGATATAGCCTCTGTCATTTCGGTAAGCTATCATGGCTCCCCGTATGTTGCGTTGAGCGTATTTTACTGAGTCATTCCATATATAGTTTGGCATTTCGGCGTAGAGCTGGTCACGCCCGAACATTCCCATTGCAAATCGGAGTCCTTTATCCTGATATCTGTAGTAGACTGTAGGTGAGATCCTATGACCCTCCCATTCGCATCCTATAGGTTGTGTCCATACTGCTCCTGCAGCAATCCTGTGGCGGCCGTCGAGAAGGCTTAACCCTATTTCAGGAGCAAGCTGAGTCTGAAAGAATGTCTTTGCGGAAGCGTGTTGCGTATCTCCCTCCCGGTTGTCAAACACTGCGTCGAGATCCACACTCCAATAAAGATCCGGCCTTTGCGCATAAAGGCCGGATAAAGTCGACAGTGCGATAACCGCAACTGTAAAAAGATGTCTAATTTTCATACTCATCATAAGATGTCAGGGCGACGAATGGCCATATACATTCTTGGGATAGCTGTGTAGATACGACTCACCAGCACGAGTGAGAGATAGCCGAAGACACTTCCGAACGCTGCTCCGCAAAGAATGTCGGTAGGATAGTGCACTCCGCAGTAAAGTCTTGAAATACTTACTACTATCGCCCATATGAAAATCATAGTAGTGAATTTCCTCGATCTCATCACACAGGATAGAAGTGTGGCGAGTGCGAATGTATTCGCGGCATGGCACGACGGCCAGCTGTAGCCTCCCGGTTGAATCCCTTTGACAAGAGTAATAGCTCCGAAGATAGGGTTTTCCGGATTGCATGGACGCAATCTGCCGATATAGGGGCGGATCACGCTCGCACAGATCTGGTCGGTCATGACGATAGCGATCACTACGGCTAAGAGTGTAAGTGCGGCGTATTTAGGGCCGAGTTTCCTGAACAGCATATCGATCAGTACAAGATAGAAGGGTATCCATATCCATTTCCCCGTTATCAGGGACATCGCCTCGTTCATAAACGCTGTGTGGTTTCCATTGAAGAATAGTAGTATCTGCTCGTCAAGCGAAGTCAACGTTTCAATCATATCAGTAGTTAGTCCTTAAAAAATTAGTCGGTTTGTATGTTGATGTTTTCTTTCTCGCAAAAATAATCCATTTTTTCGGAATTTCAAAAGGTTCGCCGTGTTTTTTATCTTTTTTAAGTAAGATTTCACTTTCAGATACAAAATCGGGTCCGATTATATAGAATCAGACCCGATCGAAGTTTTAAGTTTTATGTTTTCAGAAATGAGATGTGCCGTCGAAGCAATGCGTGCAGACTTGGTCTTTAGGGAGGCCTATGGCATCGATGAGATTTTCAAGAGTGTTGAATTTAAGAGAGGTAAGACCATAACGTTCACGCATTTTCTCAACCATTTTACAGTAGCGGCAACTGCCAGTCTTTGCGTATTCATCCAGATGTGCGTTAGGATCGCCTTCAAGTTCCTCGATTATGCGTCTGGTCAGTAGTTCCATCTCTGATTTCGACGATGTGAAGTTGAGGTAGCGGCATCCGTAGATCAGCGGAGGACAAGCAATACGCATATGTACTTCCTTGGCTCCACAATCGAAAAGCACCTTGACATTGTCGTTGAGCTGTGTTCCGCGCACTATGGAGTCGTCGCAGAAGAGGGCGCGTTTTCCCTTAAGCATGGCTTCGTTGGGCACGAGTTTCATCTTTGCGATGAAAGAGCGCATCGACTGGTCGGAAGGCGTGAAGCTACGGGGCCATGTCGGGGTGTACTTAGATATACAGCGCTGATAGGGGGTGCCGTGTCCGGCGGCATAACCGAGAGCCATACCTACTCCGGAGTCAGGAATACCTGCCACGCAGTCCACTTCAGTTTCAGAATCCTGTTGGCCAAGAGCATATCCTGATTTGAAACGTACTTCCTCTACATTGCGGTTTTCATAAGTTGAGGTAGGAAATCCGTAGTATACCCACATGAAGGCACATATCTGCATTTCCTTGTTGGGCTGGCGGAGCTGTCGGATTCCGTCCGGCTTCAGCTCTACAATCTCTCCGGGACCTACGTCGCGTAGAAGTTTATAGTCAAGGTTGGGGAAGGAGGTGGATTCGCTGCTCACGGCATATCCGTCTTCTTTCTCGCCTATCACGATCGAAGTGCGTCCGAGTTTATCTCGCCCCACTATAACGGAGTCTTCGGTCAGAATTAGCATCGAGCATGAACCTTTCACTTTGTTGTAGACATTCTCGATACCTTCTACGAAAGTCTTGCCCTGATTGATTAGCAAAGCTATCAATTCCGTAGGATTGGTGACTCCCGAACTGAGTTCTGCGAAATGAGCTCCGCTTTCAAGAAGCTCCTTCTCAAGCTCGTCCATGTTGTCTATCTTAGCTACGGTAACTATGGCGTAGCGACCAAGATGTGAGTTGATGGTGATTGGTTGCGGGTCAGTATCGCTTATGACTCCGATGCCCATGTTGCCTTTGTATTTGTGCAACTCCGATTCAAATTTAGTGCGGAAATACGAGCTCTCGAGCGAGTGGATCGATCTGCAGAACCGTTTCTCTTCCGGATCGTAGGTCACCATGCCGCCGCGGCGTGTGCCGAGATGTGAGTTGTAATCGACACCGTAGAAGATGTCGTTAACACACTTGCGTTTTAAGGCTGCGCCAAAAAAACCTCCCATAAGATTGTAAAGTTTAGCTTATTACCTGTATTTAGCTTATTCCATCCAAGAGAGCGACAACTCTCAGTTCTGGAATTACGATGCAAAATTAATAAAAAGTCGGGAAAAATCTGATGTTGCAGGCAAAAATTTTTTAGAAATTCTGGCGCTTATCAAGTCACGGGGTCTGCTTCCGTTCTGTAAGTCTATACCATACGGGAAGTTGATCTATTCTTTCCAAGACCCCATTCGATCCTTTAATAGAAACTATGCTTACAGCTTGCCGTTTATGTCGAACTGAATCCTAATTATTACGGCGCCTCCTGTTCTCTTGTATGTACGCCCTTTATATTCGACTTCTTCAAGAACCATCGAACCGCCGGGAGCTGCCGGTGGGCGATTTGCCGTGTACTTAAGCATGCATCTCAGCGATGCCTTCTGTTTGCCAAATTTGACCGTAATCTTAGACATCCCTGTAGCTTCTCGTCTGTCTGACGACCATTTCATATCCTTTTGGTCAGGCAGGTCTGCCTCAAAACAGAGACGGTTATTCTGTACAGTATGGCTGATGAAGGAGTGGGAGTTCTCGCCCTCTATTTTTATTTTATCGGTGAATGTCTTATCGGCAAGAAGATTTTCTCCGGTGGCATTGACACACTCAATCTCAATATTGCATGATTTTGAGTTGGTCGGAAGAGGAACGTGTTCATTACTGTCGCAAGCTGACAGAATAAAGCCAAGCGCTATGGAAAGTACTGTGGCTAACAACTGCAATCTTTTCATTTTACTGGTTATTTAATGTTGTTTAATAAAAACTTTAAATAGGTATGCATACACCACTATGACGCAACCTTGTCATATAGGCCCTATGCAATCAATATGAAATTTTGTTAATTTATATTACCTATTGTAAATACCAGATCTCAATCATCAGAAATACATGGTACAGTGCAGTAGGGGTATGAGTGAGAGCGAACGAAATTTTTTCATAAAACGTGCCGTAAGTATCAAAAATATTTATAACTTTGCAGAAGCAAAAGATTATTAACATTTCCATCATGAAAAAAACTGTATTGACTACATTTATCGGTCTTTCGGTTCTCATGGCGTCGGCTCAGGCTTTAAAGAATTATGAGCAGGGTAATCCTAACAATCCTGACTATGATTATCTGAAGGATTTCGCCGCACTTAAGAACTATATAGACTATGATAGGTATCCTAATTTCAGACTGGGTATAGGCACCACAGTGGATCAGTATCTGAATAATCCTATGGTAGCAGGGATGACCAACGACAATTTCACCGAGACTGTAGCAGGCAATGCCATGAAGATGTCAAGCTGTGTTAACAACAGTGGAGGTATGGACTTCTCAAGGGTTTCGAATTATGTCAACGCTGCTGAAAAAGCAGGTATCAATGTATATGGCCACACTCTTGCATGGCACTCACAGCAGCCCAACGGCTGGCTCAGGGGTCTCATAAAAGACAAACCGGCTGTTCCGTTTGAGAATCCGGATACTATAGTCAATGTCACTGTAGGATCCAAGGATTTCCGCACCCAGCAGAATGTCGGCTGGACCGCGGATAAATCGCAATATGGATTTTCCCTCAACTTCTCATCTTCAGACGGACTCAATATTCACACCACTAAAAGAGTGAATTCTTGGGAGGTACAATTGGTCGGTTACAGTGATATTCCTGTGGAGGCCGGCAAGACCTATACATTTACTTACGAGATAAAAGGTTCCGCTCCGGGGAAAATGCATTCTAAGCTTGGAGACTGGGGGAGCGGCAGCAACACTGACTTCCCTTTCTCGACAGAATGGGAGGAAGTCGAGGTGGCATATACAAGTCCGATTAATAATCCCTTCATTCTCTTTCAGTGCGGAGACTTTGTTGGCGACATCTATATACGTAACATCAGGATTGAGGAAAAAGTGGGTGCAATGAAGATCGACGAGAAGCGCCGCTATCTAAAGGTAGAGGCTTCTGCCAGAAAGTCGGAAGCCTGGGACAATCAGTTTTGGATCGTACCTTCCTCTTCTTACGTTTCAGGTCAAAGCTATGTATTTAAGGCCGATGTTCGTGCCGACAAGCCGGCCAAGGCATCCACACAGCTTCATAATGATCCAGGAAACTATGTAGACTGGAATGCTTTCGGCAACATTGACTTCACTACCGACTGGAAGAGTATAGAGATTTCAGGTAAATTCGCGCAGGGTGGAAAATCTATTGCTTTCAATCTCAGTGAACTTGCCGACGCCAATACATACTATTTCGACAATATAAGTCTGATTATAGGTGGTGTGGAGAAAATCATCAATGGCGATATAGAAGGCGATGAACTTTCATCATTTAAGATGAAGAAAAATGCCGGAGGCGTCGTTACTCCGCAGATAGACCGCAGCTATTTCTCGCTTAAGATCCCTCAGACCACTCCGCTGTCTAAAGAAGAGAAACGTGAGATTCTTTGCGGTGCGATGGAGAAATGGATCAAGGGAATGATGAACGCGTGTGCCGGAAAAGTGAAGGCATGGGATGTAGTAAACGAGGCTATTTCAGGAGGGGGCAACGATGGCAGCGGAAACTATACGCTTCAGCATTCCGAAGGCTTTAACGGGGAAGCTACCTGGGACGTAGGAGGAGACGCATTCTATTGGCAAGACCATATGGGCGATCTCGAATATATCCGGAGTGCAGTAAAATATGCTCGACAGTATGGGCCGGAGGATATAAAGCTTTTTATCAACGATTATAATCTCGAGAGCGACTGGGACGGCAACAAAAAACTGAAGTCGCTCATAAACTGGATCGATAAATGGGAGGCTGATGGTGAGACTTATATTGATGGAATAGGCACTCAGATGCATATATCATATTATGAGAATAGCGGAACTCAGACCAGCAAGAAGAATGCTATTACCAATATGTTCAAGCTCATGGCGGCTTCAGGGAAACTTGTCCGTGTTAGTGAATTCGACATGGGCTATGTAAATGCAAGCGGAAGGGATGTTCCAACCGGTGAGATGACAGAGCAGCAGCATAAGAACATGGCTGACTATTATGAATGGATCATTAAGGAGTATCTTCGTCTAATTCCTGCCGAGCAGCAGTGGGGAATATGTTTCTGGTGCCCTACAGATGCTCCATCCAATAGTGGTTGGCGTGCGAATACACCTGTCGGCATATGGACAAACAATACCTTCTATCGTAAGCATGCCTATGCCGGTGTCGTAAGAGGGCTCGGAGGCGTAGAGTATACAGCTGTCGATGAGATCACGACTGATGAGATTGATCCAACAGCTAATGCTATCTATAGCATTAATGGTTTCCGCTATCCTTCTGATACAAAGTTTACAGATCTTCCTTCCGGATTATATGTTGTAGACGGCAAGGTAGTGAAGAAGAAATAGATTACTGTATGACTATTAAACATCAAGGGACACCCGCAGGAGTGTCTCTTGATGTTTAATATCGATATAGCCTTACGTGTAAGGCCTTGTAGTCGTCCACTCCGATTCTGACATGCCTGCCCTGATGCGTTTCGTCTCCGTTCAGTCGCCGTATAGTTTTAAAGGATCCATCCGGAAGTATATCCACTTCATCGCAACTCAGAATTCCTATTCGTTCTTTTCCTTTCCAGGCATCCTTAGTTGTAGCATCTCCCGACAACGTAAATCCATCTTCTCCTAGTTGTTGCAATGTGGAAGCCTCTGCAGAGGATTCCCATCTCACTACTATTCCTGTTCCGGCAATTAAATATTCGTCTTTCCCAAGCTTAATCACCATGCCGCCTCCGTCGGGCCAGAGACTCCCATCTGTGGCACGGCTATCCCACGGAAGGGTGAAGAAATGTGACGAGATTGTTTTAAGTCCATCTGTTTCTACCGTTTTGCTGTCCTTGGCGTTTTCGGTATCGAAGAGCAGACCAAAGCTTTCATAATTGCTATTGCAGTATGGCTCGAGTTTCTTAAGAAGGGTGTAAGATTCCCTGAGTCTCGTTGATTCCTGTGGGGAAGCGTTTTCTATTGAGAATGGACTGAATCCGATAGCGTTGTGTTCTCCGATCGCATAGAAAGCATGAGTGCCACTGTCTGAGGAGCGTCTTATTTCCGGAATAAACAGAGGGTTATCGGGAAAATCATATTGTAAGAACCATGGTGCGAACGGAGGATCATATAGGTCGGGCGAGAGAAAATCTACAGATGGGGCTCCGGTTTTCCATATATTGCCCAGTCTCGCGATTGGCCCGGCCGATGGGTACTGTCCGGGGCGTCTTCCGCGGCTATCAAGAGCGGCATTGACATAGAGTGGAGTATCCGGCAATTTTTCCTTCGCCTTTTTTGCAAGTTTTTCCACATAGCAGGCATAGTTCCAAGCCATAAACATCTCATCGGCATAATCCTCCTCATCCGCAACTTCTCGCCATGGAGCTCCGGCTTTGACTCCTAATATATGCGATAATTCCGCAGGTACTCCTTTCGCGTATTCCTTATTGGCAAGTTTCGAATGATCACGGGGAGATTCAAGCATACCGATCTCGTTTTCGATCTGTATCATGCTTACTGTGCCTTCCGGATCGACCTTTATAATATGATCGAGCATTGCACTGAAAGCTTTGTAGTCGGCATCCAGTACATTTTCGCTGAACGCATTGAGTATCTCAAGAGGTTTCCCTTCTTCAGTGACTGCTCTTGGAAAGCGTCTTGTATCAGTCTTTACCCATCCGGGTGCATAGCAACTCATAGAGTTCTTCCAAGCTCCAAACCAAAGAATAACGAGCCTAAGGTCGTTTTCTCTGGCAGTAAAAATAGCCTCGTCAAGCAGAGAGAAATCGAACATTCCTTCTGTCGGCTCTGAGAGTTCCCAGTAGACTGGCATGAGGACAGTGTTGAGACCCATATCTTTCAGTTGCGGAAAAATGGTATGGATAGCTTCGACTGATGAGGCGGAGGAATTACCCAATTCACCTCCGAGTATGAGATAATCCGGAACCCTCGGTTTCGCACCATTAATATCAGATGCCCCGGTTATCAGACTAAGACTGATAATCGGAACCATAACCCATGGGCAGATGATCGTTCTAATATTCATTATATCCTGCATTTTTTATTCAGACCAAAGGGATATATCGTCTTATGCCGAAATAGTGCATACTGCGCATACGCCCATATGGATGTTTAGCCACTATCGCTTTGAATCCAGCAGCTCTTTCGAAGGGTTCGTATAATTATCTATTCCAAGTTCAACAGGGATCATCTCTTCAAGCGAGTGCATGGAGAGCTTTTCCGGTCTGAGACCGGCTTTGTCTCCGAAATATTCCAGGCATGCGTCGCGCCACCAGATGGCATCCTTGTGTTGGGTAAGAAGTCTGTCTTCGATATCCGTGTAAATCTCCGGATCGACGCATCCTTCAAGATCACGCCATGTCTGCCGCATGTCGGCTACACCTTTCACTCCGTCATCATAGTGACGGTTGAGCGCTTCCCAGACTGTTTCGCCTGACGGAAGTTTATAGTTCCAATTAAGATGATGAAACCACAGAATGTATTTTTCCGGGCAGGTCGACGGATTTTCAAGTGATTCTGAAAGGGGAGAAGAGTATTGTGTGGTGGCTCCACTTCCCGTTGCCTCAGTTCTGTCAAAGCCGATGCCGTTTTTATCGGCTCTGTGATAGTATTTGGGAAGCCAGTCAGGACGGGCTCCTTTCGGATCGCACCATGGTTGCGGACCATAATGGTGTCCGAATGCGAAGAGGTGATGAAGACCCATAGGCATCATATAGTCTACCACGTATTCTCGACTGTCGCCCATCATCTTCTTGAATTCCGGCATCTGAGTATCACTGACTGAAAGCCAGGGTGTAAGCTCTGCCCATTCCTCGACTATGTCATCCGACTTCAAGTCAGGGTCCCAAGCGAGGCGGCCAAATGCATACCAGTTTGCCTGAGCCAGCGGATGTCCTGTCATATTATCGTCATTTCCTATATTGGCTACCCCTGCAACTCCCTTTATATTTTCTGATGGTGCCTCATCGAAGAATTCCTCCCACATGGGAGCTAGATATGCGAGATGGTTGGCGTGTCCGAGGTATTCCTGAGTAATCTGAAGCTCGGCTATCAGTGGTGTTTTCTTCATACCATCAAAAAGAGGACTGTATGGTTCGCGTGGTTGGAAGTCTACAGGTCCGTTCTTGACCTGCACCATCACGTTGTCATCGAATTTACCGTCAAGTGGATGGAATTCGACGTATGCCTGTTTAGCCCGGTCCGGATCTGAAGGTGAATATACGAAAGCGCGCCACATCACCATCCCTCCGTATGGTTTTAACGCCTTAGCCATCATGTTGGCACCATCTGCGTGCGTTCGGCCGAAATCACATGGCCCTGGTTGCCCTTCACTGTTGGCTTTTACAAGAAAACCCCCGAAGTCCGGAATAATGGTGTAGATTTCCTTTGCCTTGTCTTTCCACCATTTGGCTACATCCTTGTCGAGAGGATCTGCTGTTTTTAAACCTCCGATCACGTTTGGCGACGCGAAATTGACCGATAGATATACCTTAATTCCATAAGGTCGGAGTATATCGGCTATTTCCGCAACTCGGTTCAGGATTTTACTGGTAAGCATGTTTGGGGAAGCATTGACATTATTGAGCACGGTTCCGTTTATTCCAGCCATGGCGTTGGCGAGCGCGTATTTATTATATAACGCAATCTGCTCTTCTGTCAGTGGTGTATCCCAGTTCCATATACTTTTCCCGGCATATCCACGTTCGATGGTTCCATCAAGATTGTCCCAGTGATTCAGAACCCTTACCGAATGTTTTGGAGAGTCGGTTCTGTCAAAGCAAGAAGCATTACGGTAGAGTGAAAGCGCTCCATAGAGCAGCCCTTCTCCTGAAGGAGAGATGACTGTTACTGCCCTTGCAGTACTGTCGACACTGATGGAATATCCGTCGGAAGGAAGACCCTTTACCTTCTTTTCTTCAAGTTTTATTGTTCTGAAATATTCATCCGGAGCATATTTTGAAAGAATTTCAGAAGCCTTGACAGCATTAGGCGCTTTTCCATTATATTCCACCGAGCAGCCTACAGGAGAGCTCGGAAGCCAGAGATTGCTGTCAGCTCTGTTGGCCTGCACCGGCAATCCAAATAATGATCCTACTGCACTTGCTATGGTCAGATTGAGAAAAAAGCGTCCTATTATCTTCATGATATTGGTAAAGGAATATGAAATTTTTTAGAATAGAAATCAGGAGAGACTAGAAATGCCATATATTGACTTGGGAAGACAGCAAGACTGCCTTCCCAAGCACTTTGTAGTTAGATTAATGACAATTATGATATTGACAATAATGATTGATCATTAATCATATGTTATTATCATTAAATCAAGCGTACATGTTTACGATTGCCTCGTAAAGCTCTTGCTTACCGGAAGTCTGAGCCGGCTCGTTGATTTCGCGGCCGATTTCTGCGAGCTGCTCGAGAGAAAGTTTTCCTTCCTCGAATTCCTTGCCTTTGCCGCTGTCGAAAGAAGCATAGCGGTCTGCGAGCATCTTCTTGTAAGGAGACTTCTCAAGCACGTTAGCAGCGCATTCAAGAGCGCGTGCCATAGCATCCATACCTGCTATATGTGCGATAAAGATATCCTCGAGATCTGTTGAGTTACGACGTGTCTTAGCGTCAAAGTTTGTACCGCCATTTCCAAGACCACCGTTGCGGATGATCTGCATCATAGCCTGAGTGAGCTCATAATTGTCGATGGGGAACTGGTCGGTATCCCAACCATTCTGATAATCACCGCGGTTTGCATCGATACTGCCCAGCATGCCGTTGTCTACTGCGACTGCGAGTTCATGTTCGAATGTATGGCCGGCGAGAGTAGCATGGTTAACCTCGATGTTAACTTTGAAATCCTTTTCAAGACCATGAGCCTTGAGGAAACCGATTACTGTCTCTGTGTCCACGTCATACTGGTGCTTGCTTGGCTCCATAGGTTTCGGCTCGATTAGGAAGGTGCCTGTGAAGCCTTTGCTACGGGCATAGTCGCGAGCCATAGTGAGCATAGTTGCGAGGTGTTCTTTCTCACGCTTCTGATCGGTATTGAGCAGGCTCATATAGCCTTCACGACCACCCCAGAATACGTAGTTCTGACCGCCGAGCTCAATGGTAGCGTCAATGGCGTTCTTGATCTGAACGGCAGCACGGGCTACTACATCGAAGTCAGGGTTGGTAGCTGCACCGTTCATATAGCGGCTGTTGCCGAATACGTTGGCTGTGCCCCAGAGGTTTTTGATGTTGGTACCCTGCATTTTCTCCTTGATGTAGGCTACTACTGCCTTGAGGTTGGCTTCGTATTCTTCTACGGAATTGCCTTCATCTACGAGGTCGACATCGTGGAAGCAGAAGTATTCTATACCCAGTTTATCCATGATCTCGAAGCCTGCGTCTACTTTGTTCTTAGCGCGTTCTACAGCGGTTTCACCAACATTCCAGGGAAATTTCTTTGTGCCGCCACCAAACTGATCGCCGCCCTCTGCGCAGAGAGTGTGCCACCATGCCATGGCGAACTTGAGCCATTCTTTCATCGGTTTGCCGAGAACGAGTTTCTCTGCATCATAGTAACGGTAGGCGAGGGGATTGTAGCTTGATGTGCCCTCGAATTTGATTTTCCCTATGCCGGGAAAGTATTCTTTCTGTGCCATTGTTGTGTTTTATTTTGGTTTTTAGGTTATTTTGTTTATTCCGTTATTCTTAATTAATAATGCATAATCTTTGCCTGTATAATTGATATGGGCTTTTTTTGTAGTTTAGTCAACTATGAATCATACTTTATTCATTGTGCATTAAATTGAGTCTTTCTTTCCAGAGCTTGTAAGCCTTTAGATAGGGCTCGCGGTCTGCCGGGGGAGTAATTTCGGTTATCTTCTTCAAGGTTGCGAAAGCCTCGTTATTGTCTTTATAGATTCCGGCTCCTATGCCTGCTCCCTTAGCTGCCCCTACGCTTCCATCTGTTTCATATAGTTTAATGGTGGCTCCGCTGACAGCAGCCAATGTCTCGCGGAAGAGAGGACTGAGGAACATATTGGCATGTCCTGCATGGATGGTGTCTACCTTGATTCCCATGGCCTCGGTTATCTCAATTCCATACATAAAGGAGAAGACGATGCCTTCCTGTGCTGCTCTCATGAGATGGGCCTTGTTGTGAATGTTGAAGTTGATGCCAAAGATTGAGCAACCAATCTCTTCATTCTGGAGGATACGTTCGGCGCCGTTGCCGAAGGGTATGATGCTTATTCCCTCTGCTCCGACGGGCACTGATTCCGCCATGCGGTTCATATCTTCGTAAGTCATGCCTGGATCTGCGATGTTGCGTTTGATCCAGCTGTTGAGGATACCTGTGCCGTTGATACATGTGAGGACACCTACTCTCGGCTCTTCAGAAGTATGATTTACATGTGCGAAGCAGTTTACTCTCGATTTCGGATCACAGTCTATTTTACCGTTGATCGCATATACAACACCTGACGTGCCGCCTGTAGCTGCGATTTCTCCTGGATTGAAAACATTGAGGCTAAGGGCGTTGTTTGGCTGATCGCCTGCACGATAGGTCACGGGCGTACCCGGTTCAAGACCTAATTCTTTTGCAGGTTCCGGAAGAAGATGGCCCTGAATGCTGAAAGTCGGTTTTACTTCGGGAAGTATCGCCATGTCGTAGCCGAAATAGTCCATGAGGAATTTCGCCGGAGCGTTTTCCTTAAAGTCCCACAACACATAGTTGGAAATTCCTTCCGGTGTCGTGCAGATTTCTCCGGTCATTTTCATGGCGATATAGTCGGCCGGAAGCATTATCTTGTATATCTTCTCGAATACCTCAGGTTCGTTTTCCTTCACCCATGCGAGCTTGGCTGCCGTGAAGTTGCCGGGAGAATTCAGAAGGTGGGTAAGACATTGTTCCTCACCAAGGTCCAAGAATGCTTTCTGACCGTATGGGACTGCACGAGAGTCACACCAGATGATTGCATCGCGAAGCAGATTACGGTCTTTGTCGATGCATACAAGCCCATGCATCTGGAATGAGAACCCTATTGCCTTGATTTCTGCAGGATTGACCTTGGATGTATCGAGGACGCTCTTTGTCACCTCTTTAATATACTCCCACCAGTTTTCTGGGTTCTGCTCAGCCCAGCCGGGTTTCAATGCCTTGATAGGCGCTTCCGATTTTGGAAAGAAATCCGTTGCCACGCATTTTCCACTCTCAGCGTCTACGATACTTGCCTTTACAGAGGAAGTACCTATGTCGTATCCTAATAAGTACATCTGATGTCGTGTTTATGGTATATATTATGGTTTTATCTTTTGCTATTAGCCTTCAAGGCTTCTTCTGACTACAAAGTTAATAAATAATTCAGACTTACAAAAACTTTTCGTAAAATCTTTTCAACTTTCATTCGTTTTCCCGATTATACAAAGGTATGACGGTCTCTCCATTCCTATTATCAAAAGCCTCTGCAGAATTGTAACATAGTTTTGCACAATTCATCAAAAATGACTAATTTTGCAAAATAAAAGAGTAACATAAGCTCAATAGAAAACGAGCGTCTTGAACTTGGCTGATGCCGGTCGCGCATCATCATGTAAAATACAGGTGAAAAACTATGAAGAATATTGGTGATCTGAATCTTAAGGGTCATATGGCTATGCTCGGTGCTAATGTCTGCTGGGGACTTATGTCTCCTATAGCGAAACTGGTGTTTGCTTCAGGCATGATAGCACCGATAATTATAGTTGACTTTAGAATTGCAGGAGCCGCTATCTTGTTTTGGCTTACATCCCTTTTCACTCCCGACGAACATGTTCCCATCATAGATAAACTACGTCTTTTCGGTGCGGGAATGATTGGCATCCTTCTTAATCAGGGTTGCTTCATCATAGGCGTCAGTTATACTTCGCCGGGAGAAGCATCTCTAGTGACTACAACCATGCCTATGTGGGTTATGCTTCTAGCTTGGATGTTTCTTAAGGAGCCGATAACACTAAAGAAAGCTGGGGGTATCCTATTTGGAGCAGCCGGCGCGCTTATTCTTGTATTGGGAGGGAGCGGTAATATATCGGGAGGAGACAATCCTGCGTTAGGTGACTTTATTGTCCTCATGGCTCAGCTTTCATATGCGCTTTATCTTACGATATATAGAAATTTCATTAGGAAATATTCACTTGTGACGCTTATGAAATGGATGTTTCTCTCCGCTACAATAGTCGGACTTCCCTCTACAATCGGCTTCTTAAAGACTACCGATTGGGGGGCCATATCTCTTTCTGAATGGATGGGGGTTGCGTATATTGTATTCTTTGCTACCTATATTGCCTATATCTGCATTATGATAGGGCAGAAGAATCTTCGGCCTACAATAGTCGGCATGTATAATTATGTGCAACCCATAGTGGCCACCATAGTCGGTATATCTCTCGGCATGGATCATTTCACTTTTCCGAAAGTGTTAGCTGTCGTTCTTATATTTTCAGGTGTGTATCTCGTGACTATCTCTAAAGCAGCACCATGTGATGACAGCGACAAACGTAAAAAACATAAAGTTTAGCTAACCGCATCAATCTTCACTCCTGAAGTCGATTTCCATTGTGATATTAGGTCGGAAATCTTTCTGAAAAGCGAGTCGTGGACTTCCCTCTGCCGTATAGATGATTCCGCAAAAAGTGAATTTCAGTTTGTTAAGGGCGTTTAGCATCGGGCTGTTGTCAGCATGAGTGTCTATGCGGATGTTGTCGGTCATTTCCTTGCAGAAATCCACACAGATCTTAAGCATTCCACCGCGAAGTCCACTTGAGGCTATTCTGTGAATCGTACCATATGGTTTGTCGTTGATCCATTTGCCATTTTCAATCACTTTATAGGTCGGATCCACCCCGAGAATGAATGAAAACACCATGAGTATGTTTCCTTCTTCATCTTCTGCAAGATAATGGCTCCAATGGGCGATATCGGTAAGAATGTTTCCACGCTCGGGATAGCCTCCTGTCCATTGTCTGAAGTTGCCTTGTGTGCGCATATAGTACTTTGCTGATTCATATACCTCCATGATCCGGTCTATATCTCTCGCAGTGCTTCTTCTTATTAAAAAATCGTTTTCCATATTATTTTAACAAACGCTATGTGTTTTTTATATATGTATTCGGTTTTTTTGATTATCTTTGCATTGATAAACGCCAAATACTATAAAATTACCTATACGATGAAACTGAACCTTACCATAGCTGCTGTTTTAGCTTCCGTATGCATCGGAGATGTCTTTGCATCGGAATTCAACGAAATTTTCTGTGACAGCACACTGAGGATTGATTATGTTTTTGGAGGCGGCCCATCGGGAGTGCGTCTTATGCTTGAATCCCAATCGAAGCAGAAGGGCTGGGCCGGAAGGCGTAACCGTCTAAAAGAAGTTCCGGTAGTGGGAAACGGAACTATAATGGTGACCGATCCGCTGACCGGTGACACTCTCTATCGCAACACATTCTCATCTCTTTTTCAGGAATGGATATATACTCCTGAGGCCAACGAGAAGGATATGGCTTTCGAGAATTCCTTCCTTGTTCCTCTGCCTAAGAAGGAAGCCGATATCACGGTGTCATTACGTAGCAACCGACACCAGGAGATAGGGAGAATCACACACAGATACCGTCCCGATGACGAACTTATAGCTCTTCGAGGTGGCTCTCCGGTAGCTCATAAGTATATTCATAAGGGTGGTGATCCAAGCGAGGTGATTGATATAGCTATTCTTGCGGAAGGATACAGATCGGAGGAAATGGATACGTTCCTTATGCGTGCGACGAAAATCGCTGAAGAAATCCTAAGCTATGAGCCATTTGCTTCCAATAAGGAGAAATTTAATGTAGTCGCAGTGATGACGCCTTCTAAAGAGAGCGGTGTCAGCATACCACTTAAAAATGAATGGAAGGATACTGCTTTCGAATCGCATTTCAGCACGTTCTATTCGTCTCGCTATCTCACTACGCCCAGAGTGTGGCGTCTGCATCGGTCGCTTGAAGGAATTCCCTACGAACACGTGCTTGTACTTGTCAATACACCCGCTTACGGAGGAGGAGGTATACACAATAGTTATCAGATTGCTACAGCCGATCATGAGTTGACTCTCCCCGTAGCTGTCCATGAATTCGGCCATAGTTTCGCCGGCCTTGCAGATGAGTATTTCTACACTGAGGAAGAAGATGGCACATACCCTCTCGATATAGAGCCTTGGGAACAGAATATCACAACAATGGTAGATTTTGATTCAAAATGGAAGGATATGCTTACTCCGGGAGTGCAGGTGCCGACTCCATGGATCGACAAGGGTGGTACTCGTGAAGACCGGATGAAGCAGGCAGAGAAAGATGAAGTGGGTGAGGTAGTTATAGGCGTCTTTGAAGGAGGTGGCTACCGCTCGAAAGGTGTCTATCGTCCTGTTGAGACATGCCGCATGCGCGATAACCATAATCCGACTTTCTGCCCTGTGTGCGAGCGAACGATTTGCCGTGTCATCGACTTTTATACGGGTAAATAAGATTTAGAATTTATACGAAGCCATAACATGTGCTCCCAGCTGTTTGCTCAATACGCTGGGATAGTAAGTTGTTGTTCCTCCGGATGCATAAGGGATCTTATAGTCTATTTGCATGTCCTCGTATCTTGTTTTCCTTAAATAAAAGTCAATTCCTCCGGTCAGGAAAAGATTTTTATGTATCTTGTAGTTGACACTCCCCTCAAGATGATTAAAGGTTGTGATGCCATGGTCTCCTCCGATAATGTCAATCTCCAGTCCCGGTGAAGACAGCCAGACGAATTTCGAGTCAAAATTGTTTTTTGTTATGATTTTATAAAATTGGTCAGCGACCTTTATTGATACCTTATCGTTTGAGAGTGCCCAGTTGATGCCTATTTTTGCTGAATACCCCATTCCCCAGCTGTAGTTCCTGTGATATTCTCTATAAAAGTCTGTCAGAACTCCTGCAAGGGGAACTGCGTTCATGTGAAGAAATCCGTCAAGCGACATATGGGAGTTGGGAATGAACCTGAACATAGCTCCTCCTCCTATAGAAGCCGGAACTCCGAGTTTGTACGGAACCGTTTCCGGAAAATATTCAATCAGATATTTATCAGTATATTCCGAGCGGATAGTATCCGAATCGAAGAAATCGAAATGTTGGTAAAGACCGATATTGAAGTTTAGCTTGTCTTTGTCTATCAGTTCCTTGCTTAAAAGACGCCCCATGATTTCTATTCTTCCGAGCAGAGGCTGAGTGCTGAGAGCCTGAATCTCGAGATTTAATGAGAAATAGTCATACGGAATTTTTGTGGAGTGCTCGAATCTGTCTCCATATTCTATATTGATTTCGGCGGCTGGTCCTATCTTCCAGCCTTCATTGTCGATCATGGTGAGATATCTTGCTCCCAGAGAAGCTTCTATACTGATCGGTGGCAGTCCAAAGCGTCTTCCGGTAGTGGCTCGCTTCTTCCACGCCTGTCCGGTGACGATTCTGGTTATGCCACGCATAGGGTCAAGAATGAAGGCCGCTACCTCACGTCCGATGCGTTCACCACCTGATGCGCGGTCGTTGAGTACAAGATCTGATGCTCTGTAAAACACCTCTCCCAATGCCGCTCCTCCTACCGGAGTGGCGATGATGTCGTTGGTTGAAGGGTACTCTCGTTCCATAAACATCTCCCACATCGCGCTTCCTCCTATGGCGAATAGTTCAGACTGCCAGTAATTGAAGCCGTTGGAGCGGCCGGCGTTGTAGAACATCGATCCGTTGTAAGGATGTGCAAACATGTTGGTGTTAAGATGGTCATTGTCCCACTCGAATCCGTGCTTGAAGTTTTCCTTTATCGTCTCCCAAGAAATGAAAGCATAATGTCCCTTAAGTGCATAGCGGTCGAATGCCCACAGACCCATGTTTAATCCGAAGACTTCTGCGCCGGCTCTCCAGAAATTTTTCTTCTCATGGTAGGCCATATCAGAACTATCGGGCACTATCGGAGTGGATATTATGTGGCGGTAGGGTACACGATGCCTGTAATCTCCCCTTTTCCATTTGTTGCCGTAGGCTTGTCGCGTTATATTGGTTTTCAGTGAATCAAGAAATGTGTCATATTTATTTTTATTCTGAGAGAAAGCAGGTGTTGCCACAGCGAAGGCAATGGCGAAGAAAGTAATCACGGATAAGAAACGTTTTCCGGACATAATTTCTGTCAGATTTAAGATTGGGTCATATGAATTGCAAAGATAAACAAAATATCTTAAATAAGCAAACCCCGGGCTGCATCCCGGGGTTCAGCTAAGTAAGATAGTCTTTTCTTTTTATTCCCTGACTACGCGGGTAAATTCAGGTGCACCTTCCTCCGGATCAAGGACGTATATTATGGAGTTTGTCTCGCTTCCGTCAGGAGCCGATGATTTCACTGTGTATACGTATTCTATGCCCCCTTGAACCTGCCTGCTTGCAACTGATACCGGCGTTCCAAGCGGAAACTGGTAGTTGTCGCAGGCCGCATGGAATACTGACGCCTCTTTATCCGACACTTCCATAGGTTCTGAAAATTCAATGAGAGGCTCGATGTCTCCTTCGATGTATCCATTTTCGATAAGGTATCGTTTGATCTCTCCTGATGCGTTGTCAATTCGAGCGTTTCTGACTCCATAACCTTCTGTTACGTCTGCCGCAGGAAGGGCCACTGCTACGTCAAGGGTAGCATTCTCGATTCCACCGCTGCCGAATGTAGCGAACGTCACAACTTTCTTTCCTTCAAGGGTATTCTCATCAAGGAAGGAAGCAACCGGTAGGGCATATGTTCCTCCCCATATAGGAAATCCGAGGAATATGGTATCATATTCGTCGAGATTGGACGAAACAGGTCTTATGTCTACTTTTATACTGTCTTGCTTTTCCTGCATCCAGCGTGCTATGGTCTGGCCGTAATCTCCGTCATAAGGATTAACGGCTACTATCGAGTCTATGTCACATCCAAGTTGCCTCTGCAGTTCCTCTGCCACGCTTCTGGTGGCTCCCGTCTGGGAATAATATAGAACAAGTGTCTTCCCTTCATGAGATTCAGTCTGTTCTGTTTTGGTTGACTTACATGCGCTTACGCATAAAACCATTGCGGCTGCCATTGACAATACCCTTAATGTTTTCATGATAAAGATTATTTAAGAATTCTGAGTGTCGAGAATGAGTATGGAGCCACTTCTATCTTTCCGTTCATCTCCATAGTGGTAGTGATTGGTTTCACGTCTGTATCCCTGGGATTTCCTGTGAGTGTTGTAAATTCAGCTTTTCCTGTGGGATATCCGTCAAGGTCGACTTCCACTCCTACCGGGAGCATATTGGCAATTCTTACTATTGTATCTTCGGTTTTTTCATCGATTACAGTTGATACTCCAAAACGATTGGTTACATCGTCGTTGCTGACTGTCTTGAGTGTCTTGCCGCATTTCTCACAGCACTTTTCCTTTAACTCTATTGTGGATGGTACATAAGTCGTGCCTGAATTAACCCCATACATCTGCTGCACATAGTAGTCTGGTGAAAGCGATATGCTTTCGTTATCGAAGTATATGAGGTCAGGACGCCATTGTGTACGTCCGTTTTTCGACAGAAGGGGAGCGTATGATGTCATTGTCACTACATCGGCGTTCCTCTCGACATCCGTCAGGTAGAGTCCGATAGAAAGTGCGCATTCAAGGTTGGATTCGCGCCCTGGATAGTGTGAAGCGTACTCACCGAGATAAACCTTCGGTCCCTTTCTGTCATATTTGTCGTAGAAGTCCCGATGGTTGACATACCATCCCGGAGCCACATAGTAATGCTCGTCTACAATTTCAACGTTTTCCTTTCTTGCAAAATCCCATCCTTCTTCATAGTCTGATCCTTCGAAGAATGGTCCGACCGTTCCAACTACAGTAATGTCCGGATATTTTTCGTTTACGGCGTCGCGTATCATCTTGAAGCGATCCTTGAAGGTCTTGCTGATAAGGTCTTCGTTGCCGATACCGAGATATTTCATGTTGAATGGTTCGGGATGTCCGGCTTCTGCACGAAGCTTGCCCCATTTTGAATCAGCAGGACCATTTGCATACTCCACAAGATCGAGTATATCCTGAATGTAGGCAGGCATATCTTCTATTGGTATTCCGCATTGCTGGCCGTTGGTAGTCAGCTCGTCGTGACTGTAATGAGATGGATGTGACGAATTCTGGCAGGGAACGCCGGCGGCAAGTACTGGAAGCGGTTCCATTTTAAGGTCTTCGCAGAACTGGAAATACTCGTAGAAGCCAAGGCCACGAGTCTGATGGTAACCCCAGAGGTTAGGTAGGGGTTTACGCGCTTCGAGAGGACCTACCGATCCTTTCCAGTCGTAAATGTTGTCGATTCCGTTGCCATGGCTTACGCATCCTCCTGGGAAACGCATGAACTTCGGCTGAAGATCGGCAAGAGTCTGCGCGAGGTCTTCACGGAGGCCGTTTCTACGCCCTTTGAATGTCTTTTCAGGGAAGAGCGAAATCATATCGAGACTTACGTCGCTCTTTGCAGGAACCTCTATTTTAAGCATAGAGTCGCTGCAATCGGCCTTGGAAGTGAGTGTTGTCTCGATTTTACTCCAATCATTCCCGGCAGGCACGATCACATTTCCCTGAGCCAGCACTTTTCCGTTCCTGTCGGAAAGGCTGACCTTCAGTGAGGTCTTGGCAGCCGAGCGGGCAAATAGATTGAATAAATACTTGTCTCCCTTCTTAAGCACTATTCCGTCGAAACCCTTGTTGGTAAGTATACCTGGTTTATTAGTGGTCTTGCACACTGCATAGTGGCTATTGTTGGGATGGATCGGATCCGTTGTCCCGATCGTGAGGTTCATGTCCTGCGAATCCCAATAGGATGTCGGTGTCCACTCCTTGCGGTCTTTGTTGGAATATTCGAAGTCTCGGTTTTGAATCAGCTCTGCATAAAGTCCTCCGTCGGCTCCGTAATTGATATCTTCGAAGAATATTCCGATGAAGTTGTCGCTGATTGATTTGGTGTTCGTTTTGTCGAGTGTAACGGTGGCCTTAAGGGGTTTGAGATCTTTGAAACGCCAGGCATCCTGGTCTGTGCGTTCATCATTCTGGCTATCCAGTGTTGAACGGAAATGAATATATCCGTTGAGTTGATCTATCATGTCGGAATCCACGGTAATCACAGTTCCCTTCACATTCTGTCCTTGAACTGTCTCTTCCGTTAGATCATTAAACTTAACCGAAGAGGGGAGTTCCGACATATAGTCTGAATCAGATCGTCGGTATTCCTGCGGTTTCCAGATCTCAAAGTTCTCGGAAAAAGTGTAGGCCGATACTTCACCGTTTTTGTCAGGATTGAAGACGATCCAGAACGTACCTCTGTCATCCCGGGTAATTCTGACATTGTGCATTCTTTTTGCGCTTCCCCATGCGCCATAGTCTGAGCCGAGGAAAGAGTGGAAATTTCCGATAGTACGCCATTCTTTGCCTGAATCTTCTCTGGTTGCGAGTTTAAGACCTCCGTTACCGTCAGGCATCGAGAAAGCCAGCATCTCAACCGGCTTCCCTGCCGATGCTGAAGCTATTCCTGCAGCTCCGATTGCTAATGCCAATCCAAGTTTAAATATTCCTTTCATGATATTTAATGGGGTTTTGATTTTTCAGCAAAGTTAATAATTTCTTGTCGTTTATGCAAATTCATAATTAATCTTTCCAATGCAAGATAATAGGGACGCCTTGACAGAAATTCTCTTCATTTGTTTTTGATATTAAAAAAATGTGAGAATTGAGTAAAAAATCGTTTGAAATCTTTGTGAAGTCACTGGATTTTTATATCTTTGCATAGTATATGCGCATAGACATGTTTATCCTTGTTTTGCGTTCTAATGTATTTGATAGTTCTAAAACCATTTTTATGAAAAAATTCTACGAAAACAAAATCAAGTTTCTCGCGGCGATGGCATTTGTTCTCATGACAAATGTTGCTGTCGGTCAGAGTTTCAAGGTCACATCCAACGGAAATCCGGTGGCTAACAATGACATTATTGAAGTGCCGTATGAATACGAAGATTATTCGGTGCCTGAGGCAGACTATTATCAATATGTATATGCTTGGTATCCGGAGATTGAAGTGTCATCAAATGGCGGGACTCTGTCTTTGTCGGCGAGTGTTACCGCAAGTGATACTACGGATGGATTCCAGATTTGCTGGCCTTCACAGTGTAAGTTTGTAAATCCCGGTGGTACGGAGGAAAGCTCCGGAACTGTGGGTACTGAACCTGAAAACCTCAGTATCCATAGGGAAATAAACATTTATTCAAAAGAAGATGTTTCTCGTGGTGAAGGAGAACTGAAGGTTAAGCTTGTTGCGGGCTCCGAGACTATGGAATTTACACTCAAATGTCAAGGCTTTGAATTTAATGCTGTAGGAGAGAACTTAGCTGAAACTAATGTGGTTCCCGAATACTATAATATTCAGGGTGTTCGCGTGGCAGAACCGCAGAAAGGCCAGATCGTCATTGAGCGTAAGGGCTCAAAAGTCACAAAACGAGTATTCTGATACAGAAATTCAAGTTATAGCAAAAGCCGTTGGGTCTTGTGGTCCCGACGGCTTTTGTTATAATCAGTTGAAGTGGTTCATGGCGAATGCAGGGCCCGAAAGGCAGTAAGCCGATACGCAGTCAGCGGCCTTGTCAAGTATAGCCGGAAGCTCTTTTTTCTCTTCAGGAGTGAATGTTCCAAGCACATAGTCAATCTGATGTCCTCGAATGAACTCGTTGCCGACTCCTATGCGCAGACGGGCATAATTTGTGTTCCCGAGTTCTGAGGCGATATTCTTCAATCCATTGTGTCCGCCGTCTGATCCACGCTGTTTCAGACGAATGGTTCCGGATGGGAGTGCGAGGTCATCTACCACAACAAGCAGGTTTTCAAGCGGAAGCTTCTCATGGTTCATCCAATAGCGGATAGCCACACCGCTCAGGTTCATGAAAGTGGAGGGTTTGAGTAGCATAAGTTCGCAATTCTTGACCTTAGCTATGGAAATGTCGCCATAACGGCAGGATTTCCAAGCAGCTCCCGCTCTTTCCGCCAGAATGTCGACAGTCATAAACCCGGCATTATGACGGGTGCCCACATAGTCGGGCCCTATATTTCCCAATCCGACGATTAGAAACTTTTTCATATTAGGAAAATTTTGAGTTCTTCCCCTTTCAATCAGAGGTTTTTTGAAGAATGGTCTTAATAAGTGTTCCCAAATACTCATGATCTTGAAAGTGTGGATAAAAAGTTAAAAGAAAGGCGATATGGAAGTCCATATCGCCTTGTGTGATGTATAGTCTAAGCTGTGGATTACTTGCCTTCTTTTGCCTGAGCACCACGTGCGGCACGAGTCAGCTGTACAGCGCAGACTACTGCGTTCTTTGCATTCATCAGTTCAAGACCTTCGAAGTGGAGATCGCCTACTGCGAGAGACTTACCAAGACCAAGGCTGTCTACGTTTACGACGAGCTGTTCTGGTATGTCAGTGTACGGAGCCTTAACCTTAAGTTTACGCATGGAAAGCTGAAGCTTACCACCGGCTTTCACACCTTCTGCGTGACCTTCGATCTTCACGGGAACCTCCATGATGATTGGCTTCTCAGGGAAAACTTCAAGGAAGTCGATATGGAGAACTGTGTCTTTGACAGGCTGGAATGCCAGGTCTTTCAAGACAGCCTTGCGCATCTTGCCGTTGAGTTCGAGATCAATCTCGAAGATCTCGGGAGTATAGATGAGCTTACGTACGTCTTCACTATTAACGGTGATATCTGTAGTGATCATGCCACGCTTTGAATCGAGTTCAACGAGCTTCTCCCCGGCCTCGAGAGTACCGTTGTAAGGGAGTTCTACGATTTTACCGCCGTTGAGCACAGCAGGAATCTTGCCTTCGTTGCGCAGGGCCTTCACGGCCTTCTTGCCGAGGTTTTCACGAGCCTCAGCCTTGAGAGCGAATTTCTTCATTTCTTTTTGTGTTACTAAAAATAATTTATTATTTCCCATCACACTGTGGGTCCGACCAGATGGCATACGCGATGCCTTTAGGCCGCCCTTTTTTGCTTTTGGGCTTTTCCGAATGCAAAATTACAAAAAATAATTTATTCCGAACGAATTTTTATTCAGTTTTTTATCATTTTTTATTTACAGTTAATCCTCTTTTGAAGAGTTTAAGACAGCTTAGCCGTATGAAACGCCACAGTATGCCTTCATGCTTATTGAAGCAGACATGTCATCTCCAGCAGATCGTCTTAAACTGGCAAAAGGAGCACGAAGCCGGATTCCGTGTCGGATTAAAAGGGATATCTGGGTCAAAGAGCTCTGTAAGTGTATTCTCGAGGTTATTGAGGAAATCGGCGTTCAGGTCGCTGTGATCTTTCTGCTCTACATTTTCCACTTTTGGATATGTGTGCTTCCCTACTTTCATGGAATTGACGTCGTAAAGCTCCAATATCAAAGGTTGACGAGGGAGTTCATTATCTTCACCAAACAGTGATAGAACAGGCTCCGGCGCCTCTTTGTCAATACTCTTATTGGGAAGTGCATCGAAAAGATTAGCGTAAAGCCATAGCTGTATAAGGTTGCGTCCCTTAGGGTCTCCTTCAAATACATTCAGCATGGATTCAGTCTGCACATGCACTGAACCTGTCTTGTAGTCGACTACACGGAGCCTGTCGTTTTCATTCCCTGATGCATGAGGCTTGTCGAGACGGTCTATGGCAAATCTCATGTTGACGGGATTCCCTTCGGGCATTTTAAGTCGAACGTTTCCCGCTATCTCTACTCCATAAAGAAGCAATGGAGCCTGCGAAAGATCAAAATCAAGAATCTTGAGTATCTGTTTTCTGAGCACTTTCGCTACGTATGCTGTCGAACCACGAAGAGGTGTGTCATATTTATCCTCTGGTCTATGGAAGTGCTCTTTATTTATTCCGACTCGTATAAGTCGGTCGATCTCCGTAAGGTTCTTTTTCTTGGCGTTTATCAGGACAGCGTCTATTATTTCCGGATGTTTTAGGTAATATCCCTGTTTGTCTTTCGGAAGATAGATGTTCTCCATGACGTAGTGCAATATATTTCCCTGAGTGATGGCATCTATGTATTCGACCGACTCATCATCCGTATGTATGCGAAGAAGATGTTCGAAATAGAATCGTATCTGACAGTCTGCGTATCTCGTAAGGGCTGTCGCCGAAAGGTTGCGTCCCCCGGATCCTGAATCACGGTAGGCTGAAAGTAGTTCCAGTATCTCCGGGCTCTTCTCTATGGGTGAGGGCTTGAGATCGGATTTTGATATGTCGAAAGATCTCGACTCAATGCTCAGACGGTCTTGCGCATAGAGATATTGCAACTGAAGTATATAACGAGATACATCTCCGCTCCTCGCTCCTTCCGAGGAGCGTGCGTCGTAAAGAAGCACTACCTCTTTAGCCCGGGCTATCATACGGAAGAAATAATAGGCGAAGATGGACTCTGAGTAATTCACAGGAGGAAGTCCATAGGCTCTTCGCAAAGAATCCGAGATAAACGTGCGTGTACGGCGTCGTCCCGGCAGTATTCTTTCGTTGAGTGAAGGAATTATTATTCGTTCGAAATCGAGAGCGCGAGTCTCAAGCATACCCATCACTTGAAGTCCTCGGAGTGGTTGTCCCTCGAATGTAACGGTCTCCGCGGAGATCATTCTGTCTGTAAGAGAAAGGAAAGTGCGCCATTGCATGTCGATGCCATATTCCTTGGCAACCTCAAGCATCTGTCTGAGCACGATCCTGTAGTAATCGACATTCGCTACATCTACGCTTGCCTTAAGCATGGCTCCTGATCCTGATACAGATTTGCCGGCCCTTTCAAGTATCCTGTCAAGCCACTCAACCGCTTCGTCGGGAGTTGCATTATCGCTCAGCGGACGAAGAAGCTCCGACATATCGGGTGAAATCAGGCGTAAGTCCCTTATGTCGACTATTGCATGATGATGTCTCTTGATCCACTCCTTGACTTTAGTTACATCGCTCCCAAAAACGGCTTGACTGAATGGATGGGATAGCGCCGACTCAAAATCCTTGAAATAATATCCTGTGGAGTTACCCCATTTCCGTCTGCTTCCCTGAAGTCTTCTAAGCAATGACACGAAAGTGGCGGCTCCAGATAGCTTAAGTGGATATCCCATTGTAAGATTGACATCTTTGACATTGTCAGGCAATGAATAGAGCATCGGAATCAAAAGGCTTTCGTCAGGAAGCACTACGGCAACCTTTGCCTCTTCGAAGTCTGAAGAATCTATGCGGTTGCCTATGTCTTCCACAATGTCGCAAGCTACCTTTGCCTGAAGAGAATTTGACGGCACCGCAATTGCCTTTATGGCTTCCGGAATATCTGTTACTTGAGATTCTGATAGAAATTGCTCGGCCCATTGCGGTGATGGCCAGGATTCCTTGTTGCTGAGCACATATCTTCCTGCGGCGGATGTTTTATCATTGATGACAGGACCGGCATTATCCCAGAAGAAATCGGCGAAGGGTTCGCCACCATCGTCAGTCTCATAAGAAGCGAGAGCATTGAATATGCGTCTTTCGCTACGAGTAAGAGCGTTGAATCCCACAAGAATAACCTTGCCCGCAGCCACGGCGTCATGAATTTCTTTCTCAAGTCTCTCTGCGGCCAGTCGGTAGGCACCGCCGGAAGATATTACTCCGCGCTCTTCAAGTATGGCATGAAAAGCGTGGTATAGAGGTCCCATCGTCTGCCATATCGGAAGAAATTTCTTGTGAAGGTCGGTGTTTTTATTGTCGTTGAAATCCTTCCAGAAGCCTTTGGCGGTCTCGGCCGGATCATAAGCCTGCCCGAAAAATTCCTCCATCACCTTGAGTTGCTCCTCGGTTAGGAAGTTGGAACTGATCTCCCTGAGGTCTTTGACGTTCTTGAAAATCTCGTCAGGATCGGCGTCCTGCATGTCAACTTCGTTGAAATCAGACAGCGCTGTCTCTCCCCAGCGGCGGAATCTGTCAAACTCCTGAATGCTCTCAGCCCCCTCTGATTTCTGAAGCGCTGAATAAGCTTGATACATTATGAATAACAGTTCAATACGACCTGCCACAACTCTTCCGGAAGCTTTTTCCACGAAATCCGACATCGTTGTGACTTTAGGAAGCAAGGCGGTTCTCCCTTTCATCTCATTTGTGAGATTCTTAAGAAAAAAGGTGCATGCACGTCTGCTTGGAAATACAAACGTATAGTCGGAAAGATCTTTTCCGAGAGAAGCGTAGGCTCTGGCGATAGATTGAAGGAATGGAACAGCCATCGAGGTATTTGTCTTTTTTTATGCAAACTTACTAAAAAAATTTGGTTCAGCCTTATTTTTTTTGTAAATTTGCGATGAATATGGCGACAGATATGTCGCTTCCCTTGAAAATGAAATGAAATTCGCCGATATCACCGGACATAAAGTCACGATTGACTCTCTTCGTGAGGCCGTCGACACTGATCATATACCCCATGCGATTCTTTTAGGAGGGCAGGAGGGTATTGGAAAAATGCGTGTCGCCAGAGCTTTCATAAGCTATCTTTATTGTATGGACCGCCAAAACGGCGACAGTTGTGGTAGATGCCCTGCGTGCTTGCAGAATTCTCATCACAACAATCCCGATGTGCATTTCATTTTTCCTCGCACCGGAGCCTCATCAAAAAGTACCGACTCATTCCTCCCTCAATGGAACGAATTTCTCGACAGGCATTCATATATGCCTAAGGAGGAGTGGGCTAAAGCCATAGAGGCCGGTAATACGGTTCCCGTAATCTATCGAAGCGATGCCGCAGAGATATCCCGAACGGCGGCGCTCTCGAGTTTCGCTTATAGATATAAGGCATATGTCATATGGATGCCCGAGAAGATGCAACCTCAGTGTGCCAACGCACTTCTCAAACTCCTTGAAGAACCATTTCCTGACACAATTTTCATTTTAGTCAGCAATGAGCCGGACAAACTTCTTCCGACTATTTTCTCCCGTACGCAGAGGTTTAACATGAAACCTCTCGGCGACGCAGAGGTTGCGGAAATCCTCATAAAGGAAGGAGTCCCGTATCCTGAAGCCGGTGAGATCGCTCCGCTTGCTGAAGGAAATGTCATAAAAGCTTTTGACCTTACAGGGGAAGGAGGTGAGATAAAGGAGTTTTCATCCCTGTTCATTCAGATGATGCGCCTTGCATATGCTCGCAATGTCGCCTCTCTTAGAATGCTTAGCGATGTTATCGCGGCCATGGGCAGAGAGAAAACCTCCCGATTCCTTGTATATTGCGCAAGGATGACACGTGAAAGCTTTATATTCAACCTCAAGACAGATGGCCTTAACGCCATGACAGGGGCTGAAGCGGATTTCAACGTAAGGTTCTCTCCGTTCATTAACCATCGAAACGTAGAACGACTCATGACCGAAATACAAAGGGCTCATGATGATGTGCTTCGCAATGCAAATGCCCGCCTCGTGCTCTTCGATTTTATGCTGAAGATCATGATGCTGCTCAGAAAATAGACACTTACCTAAAAAACACTTGTAACTAAATGAAACCTACTTTGTTTATCCTCGCTGCAGGAATGGGAAGCCGCTACGGTGGCCTTAAGCAGCTCGATTCACTCGGCCCTTCGGGCGAGACAATAATGGACTATAGCGTCTATGACGCACTTCGTGCCGGATTTGGAAAGATAGTATTCGTGATCCGTCATGATTTCGAACAGGATTTCCGTGATAAGGTCATCTCTAAATATGAGGGACATGTTCCAGTGGAAGTAGTATTCCAGGACATCCACGATCTTCCGGAAGGTTTCACGGTTCCGGAAGGACGTCAGAAACCATGGGGAACGAATCATGCCGTTCTTATGGCAAAGGATGTGATCAAGGAGCCGTTTGTTGTCATCAACGCTGATGACTATTATGGTCCCGAAAGCTTCAAGCTCGCTGCCGAGACGCTCAAGGACCTTGAGGGGAAAAAAGGGGAGTACTGTATGATCGGTTTCCGCATTGAAAATACCCTCAGCGAAAACGGAGGTGTAAGCAGAGGTCTCTGTGAGGTTAGCGAGGACGGGTATCTTACCGGCGTGAAGGAATGTCACGGTATTCAGCGGAAAGGCGAGGGTCTTATCCATATTGAAGATGAAATTGAAAAGCCATTCCCGGCAGGAAGCAGCGTAAGCATGAACATGTGGGGATTCACCCCCGACTATTTCGGCTACAGCGAGAAGGCTTTCGTGAAATTCCTCTCTGAGCATGGCAATGAGCTGAAGTCGGAGTTCTATATCCCGACAGTAGTCAATGACCTTATCCAGAATGGTGAGGCTACCCTGAAAGTGGTTCAGACTCCTTCTAAATGGTTCGGAGTGACTTTTGCTGCAGACCGTCAGGCAACCGTAGATCAGTTCAAGGCACTCGTTGATGCAGGCGTGTATCCTTCTCCTCTTTTCTGATTCAGTAAAGAAAAAATAGATAATGGCAACAAAAATTTTAGTGACCGGAGGTACCGGCTATATCGGAAGCCACACTGTAGTGGAGCTCCAGCAGGCAGGTTATGAGGTCGTGATTATTGATAATCTTTCAAATTCAAATCGTGAAGTTCTCAAAGGTATTGAGGCGATTACGGGCATCGCTCCTGTTTTTGTAGAGGGCGACTGCACTGATCTTGATACGCTCAGAAAGCTTTTCGAACAGAATCCCGGAATCAAGGGAATCATAAACTTCGCTGCCTCAAAAGCAGTGGGAGAGAGCGTTCAGAAACCTCTGCTATATTATCGTAACAATCTGAATACCCTCATCAATCTTCTTGAATGCATGCCTCAATATGGAGTGAAAGGAATCGTTTTCTCCAGCAGCTGTACTGTTTATGGTGAGCCTGATGTCAATCCTATCGACGAGACAGCTCCTATCAAGCCGGCTACCTCTCCTTATGGCAATACAAAGCAGATTTCCGAAGAGATTATCACAGATTTCATCCACAGCGGAGCCCCTGTGAAGAGCATCATCCTGCGTTATTTCAATCCTATCGGTGCTCATCCCAGCGCTAAGATTGGTGAGCTGCCTCTTGGTGTGCCTCAGAATCTGGTGCCCTACCTTACACAGGCGGCCGCCGGTATACGTAAGGAGCTGACTGTATTCGGTGATGACTATAACACTCCGGATGGCAGTTGCATCCGAGACTATATCGACGTCGTCGACCTTGCAAAGGCTCACGTGGTAGCTATGCGACGTATGCTCGACGGTGAGGACACAGACAGCATCGAGATCTTCAATCTCGGCACAGGTCGTGGCGTATCAGTTCTTGAACTGATTAATGCTTTCGAAAAGGCTACAGGTGTTCCTGTACCGCATAAGATCGGAAGCCGCCGTGAAGGGGATATTGAAAAAATATGGGCAATTCCCGACAAGGCTAACAAAATACTGGGGTGGACTGCGGAAGTACCTGTAGAAGAAACACTTGCTAACGCCTGGCGTTGGCAGAAATCTCTTGAATGATGTCTATATGATTTTCCCGGAATAAATGATATAGACGATTACTATTTCAAATAAGGATAGTCTCCAGGCTGCGGAGACTATCCTTTTTTATTTCATAATTTTTATTATCAAAATCGTCATGTCGTAAAA
>JAIECF010000257.1 GCA_029068655.1 Muribaculaceae bacterium
GAGAAGTTCACCGCCGACACTAACTTCAAGGGTTGGGTCATGACGATCATGCGCAACATCTTCATCAACAACTACCGCCGCAACGTTCGCCAAGCCACCATCGTCGACACGACAGACGACCTCTACCACATCAACACCTCTCAGGAATCTGCACTCGAGACCCCGGAAGGCTCGCTCTCAGTGAAGGAGATCACCGCAGTCATCAACACATTCGACGACGAGTTCCGCGTTCCCTTCAACATGCATGTCGCAGGTTACAAGTACAGCGAGATCGCCGAGGAGCTCGACCTCCCCGTCGGAACAGTCAAGAGCCGCATCTTCTTCGCACGCAAGCGCCTCCGCGAGCAACTCTCAGCTTACGCCTGCTGATCCCAATGATTAATTATCAATGATCATTTTTGGATGCCCCAAGATAGAAAAACACATTACACTATATACGATACACTATAAACTATATTGCAAGTTAATACTTGAAAGACACACACAGACCTTGATCGAAATCTGATGCTTGAAAAAACACTCCAGGAAATACTGAAAAACACGATATGTCCTTAATCTGATTTACAATATATATACACCTTAATCTATAAATTAAATACTGTGAAAAAAATGCTCCCGCCTTCAATCAAAAGCGGGAGCATTTTTTTAAAGTAGTAAGCACGCTCCGCGTGCGTTAACACGCGTATTTACTCTCACTTCAGGCTCGCTTCAAAGCCGGCAGCGTGTACAGCGTCAATAATAGCTGCATGGTCGACTGTGCCGTCTACCGTGGCAAGCCCTGCGTGAAGGTCCACCTCTACAGTGTCAACTCCTTCAACAGCCGCAATTGCTTTCTTTACCGCATTCTGGCAATGGGGACAGTTCATCCCCGTGATGATATATTCCTGTGTCATGTCTGTATGTATGTTTGTTTTGGGGTTATAGAATCTTCGTATTAGCGAGAAAATCAACAATCCGACAAGTATCGCCGAGCATATCGTGGAGAACGTGCTGAACTCATGATGACACGCTCCGTGCATAGCCGCATCATGTCCGATGGCAAACCAATGGGAAGGCATCAGATAGTCGATAGCAAGCCCCATAGCCATCGCCCCGACTATAATCGAACCGAGATAGACCGCAGCAGCACGGCGTCCCATCTCACGGGAGATAAGCGTAAATGAGGCAAAATTGGCGGCAGGACCGGCCATCAACAATACGAATGCTGTACCGGGAGAAAGACCCTTCAGTATAAGCGATAGAGCAATTGGAATCGAACCTGTGGCGCATACATACATCGGGACCGCCACTATAAGAGCAATCACCATCGAGACAATCGGCCGGTTGCCGAGAATAGCGAAGAAATCAGCCGGGACATAGACCGTAATCAGGGCTGCTATGACAAGCCCTATGGTCAACCATAAGCCGATACTGCCCACAAGATCGACAAATCCATAGCGCAACGATGCGATGATCTTTCCCATGAATGTGGCAGGACGATCCTCCGCCACATCAGAAGCCGTCTTACAGCTCTCATTTTCCATGGAAGCACGTTCAGTTGATCCCACTGCCACTCCACCGAATACAGCCGTAACAAGAGCTGCTACGGGACGCATTACGGCAAACGCAGGCCCGAGAAGCGACCACGTAGCCGCTATCGAGTCTACTCCCGTCTGAGGGGTCGAGATTAGAAATGCCGACGAAGCTGCACGTGACGCCCCGTTTCTGCGCATGGCGATAGCTGTAGGAAGGACGCCGCAGGAACACAGCGGCAGAGGCACACCTATTAACGCAGCCTTCACGACAGTTCCAACGGAATTGCCTGAAAGATGCCGGGCAAACATTTCACGCGATATGAACGCATGCAGAAGCCCTGCGATGAGAAATCCCAAAAGTATATAAGGCGACATCTCGTTGAGCATGTATAGAAGCGAACCAAGAAAATCCATAGTCATTGGGTTATGAGATTGTTAAGTTGTATGGTTGTGGAGATGATTCCGGATGCAAAATTAATACCGAAATCTCCTGCTTCCATTACATATTCCTGCCAATCCGTTATATATAAAATCTCCCGACTTCTGCTGATGTCGGGAGATTTTATATTCTCAGAAATTCTGTGTAAGGGTCGGATTATATCGGGTAGCCTTTGCCGGGAACGGCAGAATCCAGAGCGGAGAGTCTGGCGACAAGGTCTTTGTCCCGTACATGTCAAGATCTTTGCTCACCGTCGTGGCATAGTCCTTCTCCGTATTCCATCGCTTCATATCGAAGAAATTTTCATAGCTGCCGAGACACTCTATCCATTTCGTCTGCTGCAGCATTCGCATAGCTGCTAATTCTCCCAAAGGCATCATATCGTGAATCCTAACGTATGGACTTGCGTTCTCCACATGTGCCTTCCTGACCATATCAGTAAACTCAAGGCCTCTGCGTATGTCTCCTGTTCGGATAAGGCATTCTGCTGCGGAAAGGAGTGTGCGCACCGATGTCATTCCGTAGGGGTTACCCTGTGCGCCCCAGCTCATACACATCCGAAATCCGTCAAGCCCGGAATACATCTTGCCGAACGACAGGTCCCATCCCGTATTGCCACAATATTTCAGCACATAATCGTTTTTCTCAAATTTAAGTGCGGTTTCCCTCGTGATGATCTCCATAGTGGGATTGACAAGAGGGCCGGCACCCATCTGCAACAGATTATACTCCCCGTCACGCTCCAGAACCCAAGACTCAGTATCCTTGATATAGACACGGTCATCCACAGTAGAGTTGAGGGCAATACTTTTTTCAAACCAAGGAAGAGCCTCCTCATATCGCTTCATCTGCATCAGCACACGCCCTCGCAATGCATATCCGAAAGGTTTACCGGGACGGCATACGTCACCCGTCTTTTCCGGGAGCAGATCAATCAGCTCTGAGGCGCAGTCTTCGAGAATAAGTTCATAACACTCCACGAGAGTCAATTTTCGCTTGACAGCCGTATTGTCAATGTCTGTCACATAGGCTATGCCTCCTGCATTAGCAGCCTGCTCCGGAGTATCATACTGCGCAGCGTGAATCACAAGGGCAAGCCAATGCAGGTATGCCCGCATCACACGTGCCTCTGCCTTGAGCTGAGGCTTCTTCTCTTCCATTCCTGACGCGGCGTCAATCTTGGCAAGAAGCGTGTTGCAATAGTTGATATATTTGTAGATAGCGTTGTATCGTGCGTCTTCCTGTGCTAATGTGATGCGGTCCACATTTTCATCATATGCAAGGTAGGCATAGGCTAAAGTATTGGTATTGCTCATCATCTCCGGAATCGACGTACCCATACCGACTCCCTCTCCGCATATCTGTGCAAGGTCTGTATATGGGAAATCTCCAAGATCGTATTCCTGATTTAGAAGCAGTTCTATGTCAGCAGTACGGTCAAGGGTAGTCTGTCCTTTGGGGACAATATCAAGCTGACTGTCGCATGATGACGACAGCATAATCATGCTTGAGAGTATTGTTGCGGATAATATTTTGTTCATCATTTATCGTATCTTAGAAACTGAAGAGAATACTGAAGGTATAGCTGCGCGGAGTCTTCATATAACGCTCCCCGGAGATGGCATTGTTGGCTTCAGGATCCACTCCAGAGTTGTTACGAACCCATGTGCATAGGTCATTGACCTGGAATCTCAACCGGAGGTCGCGCATCCAGAGTTTTCTGCATATTTTTTCATCGAAATTATATCCAATCACGAGATTGCGGAATTTCATATAGTCGGCGGGAGCCACTGTCTGTGAACCAAGAGTACCGTCTCCTACCACATGGCTTCCTCCGAGAGCTCCATTGGCGGGATAGCTGTCGCCTCCTTCCCTCCAGTAGTTAAGGTATCCGGCAGGCACTGCGTCAATCATCGCGAGACTTCCGAATCCATAGACAGAACCATCGGATGTCCAGTTATTGCAGTCGACCCTCATCACGTGACCACCATAGTAGCTCAGCATAGCCGACACCGAAAATCCCTGCCACTTCACCATAGGAGAGAATGACGCGATATATTTTGGGTCAAGCGAACCTGAATAAACTATATCATCGACTGTAAACTCCTCGGAGTTAATATCTGATGTCCTTATCTCTCCCTTGGAGTCTCTCCAGGAATAATACTGCATCTCGCCATCGCTGACCATTCCCGCAAAATCATATGAGAAAAGCGAGTGGACCGGATAGCCCTTATGGAGAGTAAAGCTCGAGAGAGCCTCAGCACCGGTAGCCGGAAGATGGTCTACTTTGGCCACTTTATTATTATTGTATGCAAACGACACGCCTGCAGATATCCCAACGTCTCTACGGGAGAACTGGCGCAATATGTCGCCGTCGAGCTGCAGTTCGACACCGGTGTTCCGGACCTTTCCGTTATTGATCTTCAGCATAGTCCATCCTGTTGTCGGATCAAGATCGGTATTTGTAAGCAGGTCGGAACCTCGCTTTGAATAGAAGTCAAGAGAGCCTGTAAGGCGGGAATTCCAGAATGAGAAGTCGACTCCGGCATTCCATGTCGATGTCTTTTCCCAGCGTAGCTGTTCGTTGGGAGGAGTGTCAAGTGTCACATATTTGTTGCCATAAATTTTATTGATACCTATGGTTCCAGTAAGATATGATGACACATCATTGGCGATATTACCTGTCAAGCCATAGCTGACACGTAGCTTAAGGGCATCGATCCAGTCGCTATCCTTAAGAAAGGCCTCGTTATGCATATTCCAGCTGAGTCCGGCCGACCAAAGCGGGCGTCCCCTGAACTTCGGGTCTGCACCAAAAAGATCAGCCTTGTCGATTCTGACCGATCCGGTGACGGCATAGCGGGAGTCATACACGTAATTTCCGGTAAAATACAGAGAGTAGAAGCGATGGAGCACGTCGCCTGTAGTAAACGAGTCTGATTCCGGAGCCCCGTACATGGAATAATCCGACCCCATGACGGAAGCCGTACCGCTTACATTCTGAAGCACACCCCAGTTCACCATCATATTTGCGTTGGTCTGTGTCTGGTCGTCATATCCAAGCATGACATTGCCATAGGTCTTGGTGTTCTGCTGGCGGTATTCGAAGCCGAAGGCCGCATTGATGTCATGTTTTCCGCCAAACGTATTGTCATAGTTGGTCTGTGCACGGAAAGTGTAGTAAGCCCCCTCAGAAGTGGTGGTATTTAGCATTCCTCCTTCCGGAATATGGTGCGTTATGGTTCCGGTCGCCTTGTCAAGGGCCGTATAGGAGTTATACATATTACGCATCCTGTATGATTCGGCTGAATAATATGAATCCCCCTTGAAATAGATGTCCTCATACTGGAACATGCCCGAGGCTGTCCAACCGGGAAGAATCGTATAGACCGCATTCACGTATGTACGAATATTGGTACGACGCTGACGGCTCATGGCAGTGCCGTAATCGCTCAACGGATTATATCCAATAGGTTTTAGGCCGTAAGCCTGGTTATTGAATGCATCGAGATCCAACGGAATGTCAGCTGTAAGGGAATTTAGCGACCCATCCGCGCCATAGATGGAATAGTAAGGGAGGAAAGAAGTCGCTGATCCCCAACTCGAATCAGTAATATGGTTCTTTGTCCGCTCACTCAGCATATTGAATCCGAAGTTGACGTCAAGATTCTTGAACACATGCCAGATGCCGTTGTAACCAAACATTATGTTGGAATTGTAGTCTCCGTGCGAAGCATTGTTATCACGCAGATAATTGAGCGTCAAGTTTGAAGCTAACGCGTCTGAGTTATGACGGACTGCAAGGTTGTATTGCTGGTTTACCTTCGGAGCCTCCATTACATCCTGCCACTGCTTGAGATAGTTGTTTGACCGCAATGCTCCGAGAGCAGCGTCAAGCTGGCTTTGCGACAGGATCCCAAGCGAATGCTCGAGCATATATCGGGTAGCGGGCGATATTGAATGTTTCCTGCCGGTATTGTAATAGTTGAGAAGGGAATTATAGGCAGATCTATCGTTGGAATTAAGCACATAATTGAAGTTATATCCTTCCAGCTCTACCATTTCGGCTGCTGTAGCATACTTCATATAGGAATAATTATTCTTCTCATATGTGGTCACGTCAGCATTGAAATCCACCTGGGTCTTGCTGCCCTTGGCACGTTTCGTTGTTATCACTATCACACCGTTGGATGCCCTTGCTCCATAGATGGCTGCCGCAGCAGCATCCTTTAATACAGTTATGTTTTCGATGTCATACGGATTCACGCTCTCGATAGAGCCTTCAATCGGCAGACCGTCGACCACAACCAAAGGATTATTAGATGCTTCAAAAGAACCTGTTCCGCGTATCGACATCTGCTTGCCGTTTCCGTTGTCATAGTTCACAAGACCGGGAATCTTACCCTCGAGGTTTTCCACAATGGTTCCCATATGGCGTTTGTCAAGGTCAGCTGCCGTAATCGTCTGATAGGCGCCGGTTGCACTCTCTCGCTTGAAATTGGAGTAACCTGTTACGATCACCTCATCCATAAGCTTGGCATCTTCCGCCAATGCTATCATGACGGTTTTTTCTCCCGGCTTAAGCTGCACGGTAGCTGTTTTCATACCTACGTATGACACACGAAGCCTCGGCTTCTGCCCCTCGACAAGCAATGAGAATTGTCCGTCGACATCAGTCGCAGTGCCAATCTTGGTGTCTTCCACAAAGACCGTAGCTCCTATAAGAGGCTCACCTGATTCATCAGTGACAATACCGGAAATACTACGCTTGAAATACGGAAGTTCTTTTATGGATTTAGATAGTATTATTGTCTTATCTACAATTTCATAAGACACATTTAGATCCTCTACGAAAATCCTGTTGAGCACCTGCTGGAGCGTAAGGTTGCGAAACGTCCCGGTAATGGTGGGATTACCGGACAACACATCTTTCTGGTATACGAAGTCATAGCCCGTATGCTTGCGAAGGTCAGATATAACCTGTTCGATAGGAGTGTCACGGAAAGTCACGTCGAAGGCTGACTCGGCCTTCGCCGTCACTGCGTTGAGCAGAAAGATGGCTGTGATGATTACGATGATTGCTGATCGTTTCATTATGTATGGAGTATATTAATGTTGCAAGGTTATGGCCTTACTGTTTCGATGATATCACTATCCTGTTGTCTTTGACCTTGAATGAAAGGCCTCCTGATTTCTCAAGGATAGCTATGGCTGTCTTGAAATTGCTGTAGCGGGGTATGCTTCCCATGAATATAGTCTCGGCCGCATCCTCATCGGCGAATTCATACTTGAAGTCATACCATCTGCTTAGGTCACGCATAATCTGCCTTAACGACTGCTCCTCGAAAACGAATCGACCATGGCGCCAACCTGTCACACGCTCAATGTCGACATTGCGGATCGCCGCTTTAGCAGTTTCCTTGTCGAACATCGCCTGCTTTCCCGGAGAGATGAACACCTCTCCTCCCCCAGTTGTCGGAGTCAGGGATATGCTTCCGCTGCTGAGGGTAGTATAGACGAGGGCGTCTTCAGGGTATGCGCGGATATTGAATTCAGTGCCGTAAACCTTAACCCGCTGACCCGCTGCCTCTACGAAGAACGGCGCTTCGGGATTCTTCGAAACTTCGAAATATGCTTCTCCCTCGAGCTCTACACGTCGGGAATCAGACGCGAATCTGGCTGGATACACGAGTCTGGATTCTGAGTTAAGCCACACACGTGTGCTGTCTTCAAGTGTCACTACAAACTCTCCACCACGAGGCACATCAATCTGAAGCGGCCCCTCTGTAGCATTTTCCGATATATATCTTGCGCTTTCAGGACCGGAAAGGTGGATTGTGTCACCCTTTTCGGTGGTCACTACCGCACGCGACCCTCCCGGGCCCAGATTCTCTATCTGCAACGGAGTATTTTGCAATGAGGCGACAACGGCTGGCTGTGTCGACTGAACATTGCGTGACTCCTTGAATACAAGGAATATGCCTGCGAGAACCGCGACGCATGCTGCAGCAATAGATGTCTTGAGTAAGTAGTGTATCCATTTATTACGATGTGACGAGGCGAGACTGACGATCTCCTCATCAGCTTGAATACCCAGGCGACGCATCATCTCATTCATCGGACGAGACTTGTCGATCATAGACCTCATGCGGTAATACTCAGCAATACGCATTGGATCTGCCAAACCCTCCGCTATTTTTCGCCGCTTTTCCGGATTCTCGGCTATCCAAGCTTCAAGCAATGCCTGCTCACCGGCAGTCAGTCTGCCGCCGGTGAGTTGCTTATACAGTATGTCGATAATTCGCTCGGTATTCATTGATTGGTCTATAAGATATTACTTAACAAGATCTCTGAGCTGTTCTTCCAGCTTGGTGTCTGACGGCATCATAGCTTCGGGAGCGATAAGCTTACCGTCTTTGCCGATTATCATGAATCTCGGAATGCCGGTAATGTTCATGGCGCTCATAAAAGCGTCGCCCTGTCCTTCGGCAAAGACATACTGAGGCCATGTAGGCTTATCCTTGGCCACGAGAGCCTTCCATGCATCGACGTCGGTATCGCATGAAATTGAGATAAATTCTATTCCTTCCACATCCTTCATGCGCTCTACGAGCTTTTCAAGATGAGGTATCTGTTTACGGCAGGGTCCGCACCATGTAGCCCAGAAATCTATGTAAAGCACTTTACCATATAGTTCAGAGAGCTTGCAGGTCTTTCCGTCGGTGGTCGCGATTAACGGGTCGTATCTCAGAGGCTCCCCGGCTTCAACCACCTTCACACCTTGTGCCTGCAGAGTATAGGTGTCGATAAACTCAGGATAGTCCTTTGCAAGTTCTGAATATCCCTTCATGAATTCAGCAGCATCCTCCGGAGTCGGCTTGGTATATGAGAAAAACTGGTGTGGCATCATGTGATAGAGAGCCTTGCGGGTACGCGGATTGCTGATTTTATCATCTACCATCTTCAGTTGGGCAATGCTCTTCGCATATCCTTCTGGAGCACCATCAGATCGTGATTCTTTTGTAAGCCAAAGGAATACCATTCCTGATTCAAGGGCCGCATCCGAATTAGGATCTATTCCGTCAAGAAGCGAGGCGTATCTTGGGTCATCCCATGGCTCTACATCCTGATCATATGCGGCATCCTCGTAGATGAAACCCTCCATGCGTTTAGACATCATCGACGCGAGTTCGGAATAATATGCCTTTTTGTCTTTGTCGCTGATTGTCGCCACCTTCTCATCTACTTTCTTCCGGTCCGATTCAAGACGCTTGAGAGCATCTTCTGTAGTCATGCGGGCGTCCGGATCCTGAGGTGAATAGGTCATGATGTCGTAGGTGGTTGCTATAGTATTGTAGACATCGCTTAAGTCGGCGTTCTCTCCCGAAAATGAGATCTGATAGCCGGTGGCTGGAGTACCCGTGATATCTACGGTCACAGTCTTTCCCGGTTCCAGATATACTCCCCAGTATCCTTCTGAATCAGCCATAAGTGTGGCGTTAGTGCCCCCTGCCGGTATCACGGAATCCGGAATCTGGAATCTCCCTTCCGCATCACGCTGCAGTTCGATGGTGCGGTAGCGGAGCATATCTCCGTCCTGATTGTAAGATAACACAAAGTCTTCGATGCTGTCGTTGGCAATTGTGCCCTGAAGGGCGATTCCGTCTATGTGGCCCTTACCGCCGGAACATGCTCCAGCCAAAAGAAGACTGAATGCGAAAGAAGCGCCTAAAAGTGTCTGATGTCTCATAATTTCGGTTTTTATTGTTTTGGGTATGTTACCTATATACGCAGTGTATTCCGGTAAGTATACCTGATTTTATATTTTTTTGAAAAAATATCATTTTTCAATATACCTTTTTACAATGTATGCGTATTTCTGTAGAATAGTAATTATAAAAACTGTCGAAATGAAAAAAAATCTACTGTTGATCTCAGGCATTCTCAGCAGTGCCCTCACCCTTCAGGCTGCCGCACCGGAAGGGAACCTGTATATTCTCGGTCTTAACGGAGAATCCACACCCTCGGAAGGCAACCAACTCATACTTGGAGAACGCGATGAGGATGATATTGATGAAGGGATCTGGCGCTGGTCGCTTCCAGAATTCAATCTGACAGCCACCGAAGGTACTGTCACTATAAGCGACGGAGCCACTCTAAACCTCGGATTCGATGAAAATAATCAGTTCGGATTCACCAACGACCTGACTTCCTCCCAGAGCATGATATATATGACCCAGGGTGGTCCGGCTATTAACTATCATCTTCCGGAAGGCGCATATCAGGTGATGGTAGCCCTTTTCGAGGATGTCGAGGGCGATATGGGCGGCGACACATGGATCCTCCAGTTGAAGTCGCTCAGCACCGAGGAACAGTCTGAAAACCTTTATCTGCTCGGCTTCAACGGCTATCTCGATCCTTCAGCCGCATGCTCCTTCCAAAAGGTAGAGGTCACTGAAGAAGGTGAGACATTCTCTTACTATACGATGCCTCGCTACCATATATCTGCATGCGAGGATGGATTCACCGTTTATAATGCCGGTCAGGATACGACTTATGGTCAGGACGAGGCTTTCGCAGCTCTGGGCGACGTTACGGATGAAAACCCCATGGCATTCCTCGCTACGGAGGGTACTCCCGTGAAGTGTTCGCTTGAAGAAGGCTATTATGATGTCAACCTGAATATGACCGGTGCGATGACGATGATATCTTTCCTCCGCTGCGAGGATCAGACTCCGCAGGATGAGCTGGCATATTATCTTGTAGGCCTGAATGGTATGACTTCTATAGACGATGCTTATAAGTTTGACCGTCAGGAAATCACCGAAGACTATGAAGACGAAGGCACCGGAGAGACTATATCCTACACCTCCTTGACTTATGTTTTGAAGAACGTCGAGATTAAAGAGCCGTCAGAACTGACCGTAGTGGCTCAGGACAATATGTACGTGTTCGGCTATAACCCGGATATGGCGGCCTTTCTCCCGAACGATTTCAATAATACAATGCCTTTCTCTTCGATGGTAGCAGGAGGACAAGCCATCAACTGCTCGCTTGAGGCAGGTAAGTACGATATCAATTTCGCATTGTCAGGAGTAAATACAGGTATGATTTCCGCTCTGGCGGCTGAAGAGGATGCCGTCGATTCTGTCTCTGTTGCATCAGGGATTCCTGTATTCTACAATCTTCAGGGCGTAAGGGTATCCAATCCTGAAAATGGCATATTCCTCAAGGTTCAGAATGGAAAGACAACCAAAGTAGTAAGATGACGAAGATATCCTGTTGCCTTAACTAAAAAGACTTTAAGGTCCGGTTTTTATAGCCGGACCTTTTTTATTTTCGAATTTTTTCGTTAATTTTGTCTTTTGAACGCGCATTCGCTCGAATTTTTAGAAAAATGGCTTCTACGGAACTGACAGAAAAGGCTTATCGTAAGTTCATCGATGGAGATATCGGTTTTTTTTATACCTATATCTACGCCGACATGATTCTTTATGCCAGCTCATGTCTGCCAGGACAGCTGTCGATCATGGCGGAAGACTGCGTCCAGAACGCTGTGGAAAAGGCTTATCGCCGTAGAGCCGAGTTCTCTTCCGCCAGGCAGTGGAAGGCATTTCTGATTACATGTACCCGCAATAAGGCAATAAGCTATCTCCGCAATTCTACAGCGGCGGAAAGATATCAAGAATTTGTCGGTAACCTTGAAGACTTGCATGAGGATATTCTTATCGACTACATACGCCAGGAAACCCTTCAGCACCTATATGCAGCCATAGATGCACTGCCAGTAGAAATGAGAGACCTTCTTGAGATGAGCTTTGAGGAAGGTCTTAAGAACTCTGAGATTGCGGAGCGTCTTGGAGTTGCCGAAATCACGGTCAAGAAGCGCAAGGCTCGCCTACTATCCCTGCTCCGCTCCTATTTTCCTGACGATATGCCTCCCGCGGCGCTTCTATTCATTCTAAGCACACTTCCGCTCCATCACGCTCCTTTTCCCTGATAATGCCCAGACATGGTAGAGACACAGGGCCAATGACAACACATATGCGCAACAGGTTTATCATTTCATTTTGCTTTCGGGAGTCTTGGATCAAAAAAGCATGAAATAAGTGAGAATTTACAAAATGTCATGACCCCATATCTTTTGATTTCAGATGGTTAGGTCTGATGTGTAAAAATGAATTGAACCTTTCTGTTACAGAATTGTTGCACGCCTGTAACACCCTGTTTCAATAATGATATATTAATTTAATCACTTGTAATATGCTTATCCTTAACGTGTTACAAAATTGTTTAGCCGATGTTTCAGTTATTGCAAAATTTTGTCGAAACATTTAAAAAATTGCTAACGTTATACTGACAAAGACCACTTCTTTTAACCTTTAATTTTTTTTAACAACCCTTGAACTCGCGAAAGCGGTTCCTTCAAACAAATCACATTATGGCATCCAACAGCAACTTCCGCACAAACCTCCTAAACCTCCAGTCAAACCTCATGAGCTTCGCTTATCAGCTCACTTCCGACCGTGAGGCCGCAGCCGACCTCCTTCAGGACACCACACTCAAGGCTCTCGACAACGAGGAGAAGTTCACCGCCGACACTAACTTCAAGGGCTGGGTCATGACGATCATGCGCAACATATTCATAAACAACTATCGCCGCAATGTACGTCAGGCCACTATCGTCGACACCACAGACGACCTATACCACATCAACACATCGCAGGAATCTGCACTCGAGACTCCCGAAGGCAGCCTTTCTGTAAAGGAGATCACTGCTGTCATAAACACTTTCGACGACGAGTTCCGCGTTCCCTTCAACATGCATGTCGCAGGATACAAGTACTCCGAGATCGCAGAGGAGCTCGACCTCCCGGTGGGAACCGTAAAGAGCCGCATCTTCTTCGCACGTAAGCGTCTCCGCGAGCAGCTCTCCGCTTACGCCTGCTGATCCCAATGACTAATGATTAATTATCAATGATCATTTTTGGATGCCCCAAGATAGAAAAACACATTACACTATATACGATACACTATAAACTATATTGCTCGAAAATACCTTGAAAGACACACACCGCATAATCTTATGACGCATACATGTCATTATCTGGATCTCAGAGGCTGATAATTACGAATTATGCATTATGAATTATGCATTCTTAAAGACCTTGATCGAAATCTGATGCTTGAAAAGACACTCCACGAAATACTAAAAAACACGATATGTCCTTAATCTGATTTACAATATATATTCACCTTAATCTAAAAATCAAATACTGTGAAAAAAAATGCTCCCGCCTTTGATTGAAGGCGGGAGCATTTTTTATAGCGTCATACCTCACTCAGAGGCGTCCGCACCCCGATTTCCCGGAACTGCGTCGGAGTCATTCCCGTAGCCTGTTTGAAGCGTGTGCTCAGGTGGGGAACCGAGGAGAAGCCTGTGTCGAAAGCTATCTCACTCAAAGACAGCTGTCCGTCGAGCAAAAGTTCCTTTATACGCTCTATGCGTAAAGATGTAAAATAATTTTCAATGGTCCGGCCCTCCGTAGAAGCGAAAATCCGAGAGAGATTGCGATAAGACATATGCAGAGAGTCTGGAAGTATAGTGGCAATGTCAGCGCGCATTCCATCCCCCTCGCGAGACAGCTCCATAAGCTTCGTCTTGATCTCCGAGACTATACCCTCCTCACGCGAGCGTATCACCTCGAAGCCCTCTTTATGCAACTCTGTGTCGAGACGATCGATCACCTCATCCTCAGGATTTCCCACCACAGTCACTGACCCCAACTCGACTCCGAGCAGGTCAAGAGACTGTATCCGAGACGTTATCTCCGCCACCTTCGCCACACAATGGCGGCAGACCATATTTTTTATTCTTATCTTCACGTTTCTGTCGCTCTATATCTATAGAACAACCGTATATTACTTTCTGCTCAGCGTATTGATCGGAGCAGCGGGTGAAAGCACCTTGTTGACCTTTCTCTCAGAGCCGGAGGCAGTGACATTGAGTTTCTTGCGTATATCGCGCGAAGAGGATCCCAACAGCACTGAGTATTCGCCCGGAGTCACTACCCATTTCGAACCTTCCGCATCAAACGAAGCCAGGTCTTCAGCATCGAAAACAAGAGTCACTTTCTCCACTGCGCCCGGAGCCAACTCAGAGGTTTTGGCGAATGCCTTCAGTTCCTTTTCCGGCTTGTTGGCTGTCTTCGCATCCGGAGCGGATACATACAGCTGCACAACTTCCTTTCCGGGCATAGAACCGATATTCTTCACATCCATCTTAACGACATAGCTGTTGCCGGCCTTCTCTACAATAGGCTCGCCATACTCAAACTCGGTGTAAGACAGGCCATAGCCGAACGGGTAGGAGACATCCTTGCCGAATGTGTCGAAATAGCGGTAGCCCACATATACGTCCTCCTCATAGTTAGTGTAGTCTATGTCCTTCACTTTCGCAGAGTCAGCACGCGCCTGATTGTTGGTGATATCCATGTTGGCCTTAAGATCCACAGGGAAATTCGCTGTCGACGCGTGGTCGCGGAAGCTTTTCGGGAAAGTCATGGTCAGCTTGCCGCTGGGATATGACTTACCGGTAAGAACATCAGCCACGCTGTTGCCACCCTCCTGGCCACCTTGCCAAGCGCAAAGGATAGCGTCCGGCTGGTCTTTCCATGAAGCAGTCTCAATGACACCGCCTACATTCATGATAACCACAACCTTCTTACCTTTCGCATGGAAAGCCTTGGTAACGTCGTTTATCAGCTTCTTGTTAGCGGCAGAGAGTGAGAAGTCGGATGAAGTGCGGTCAAGGAATTCTCCGGACTGACGACCTATCGTGATCAAAGCCATGTCAAGTTCTTCGGCCTGACGGGCGATATCCTTAGGATCCACGGGCATCTCATCCGGCAACTCCGTAGGAAGGAATGCGCTCATAGGATTGTCACTCTTCCTGGCGTTATCGTAATAGTTCTTGAGATATTCGCGGTAAGCTCTCTCAAGCTCTTTATCAGTCTTGTAGCCAGCATTGCTCAGGCCGTCGAGAAGCGATACTGTATATGCCCTGTTCACATTGCCCGAACCTGTTCCGCCTGCTATGAAGTCATAAGATCCGTTGCCGTATACAGCCACATTCTTTACTTCCTTTGCCAATGGCAACGTACCTTTGTCGTTCTTAAGTAGTACCATACCTTCAGTAGCGCTCTGGCGGGTGATGTCGGCGTGAGCCTTCAGGTCAGGCTTATTGGAATACTTGTAACCTTTGAACGACGGAGTCCTTACGATCAGTTCAAGAATACGCTTCACATTGCGGTCAAGTATCTCCTCGTCGAGCGAGCCATTCTCAAGACCCGCCATAATCTGCTCATACTGCCTGTCGGTGCCGGGCTGAAGCATGTCATTGCCCGCTTTCATCTGCTTTACGCCATCCTTGCCGCCAAACCAGTCGGTCATAACAGTGCCTCCATAACCCCACTCATCACGCAGCACTGTGGTAAGCAGGTCATATGACTCTGAGGTATACTCCCCGTTGATATAATTGTAGGATGACATCACAGTCCAGGGGTCGGCATCCTTTACGGCGATCTCGAAACCCTTGAGATAGAGCTCGCGAAGCGCACGCTCCGACATGCGGGCGTCATTACCCATGCGGTTGGTCTCCTGATTGTTGCCGGCGAAGTGCTTTATGCTTGTGCCGACACCGTTAGACTGCACGCCCTTCACATAGGCGGAGGCAATGTTGCCGCTCACCACAGGATCTTCCGAGTAATATTCGAAGTTTCTTCCGCAAAGAGGGTTGCGGTGGGTGTTCAAGGCGGGGGCAAGGAGTACGTCCGCTCCGTATTCGAGCACTTCCTCACCTATCGCACGGCCAACCTTCGCCACCAGCGTGGTATCCCATGTGCAGGCAAGCAATGTTCCTATCGGGAAGTGAGTGCAATAGTATGTCTCGGAATCGTCCGGACGCGTCGGGTCTATACGGAGTCCTGCCGGACCATCGGCAAGGACGATCGACGGAATACCAAGACGGGGAATCGGATAGGTCGTTCCTGCTGCTCCGGGAACTTTTCCCTTCGTAGCGCCGACTACGGCACTGTCACCTGAAAAGCCCTTCATACCGGTACCGATAACGAGCTTCACCTTCTCCTCCGGCGTCATAGCCGCTATCACTTCGTCTATATTGTCTGCAGAAAGCTGAGGAGCCTTTGATCCGCAGGATACAACTACAGTAGCCATAACAGCCAAGCCTAAAAGTTTTTTCATCTGGTATTATTTTTTAAAAAGTTGTGGTACGAATTCAGTGAGATATATACGCCAGTTCTTCCAGATGTGACCGTCGGGGCTTTCGCGATAGACATATTTATAGCCCTTGTCGTCAAGCATCTTGCGGTAGTCTTTGTTGGCCTCATAGAGGAAGTCCTTGTCGCCGATGGCGATCCAGTACAGCTTTGGAGCATTGGAGAACTGCTTGGCGAGTTTCTGATCAAGATTATCATAAATCGGAGATGTAGTGCCGTCGTGAGGGAGTATCGCTGCAGAGAACAGGCCTATATAGTCAAACATATCGGGATATTCCTTTGAGATATGGAGCGAATGGAAGCCACCCATTGAGAGACCTGCGATCGCACGATGCTGCTTGTCGGCGATAGTGCGGTAGTTGGTGTCTACATACTTCACCACATCGGGAAAATGCTGCTCGAATGTGCCGTCCATCGTCTTTGGTAGCTGGGTCGTTGGAGGCGCGAAACCGAGGCTTGTCTCTCCAGGAGCACCTTCCATGGCTACGTTGCCGTTGGTCATGACTACGATCATGGGCTCAGCCTCGCCGCGAGCTATCATATTATCGAGGATCTGGGTCGCACGGCCAAGCTCCGACCAGGCGTTCTCGTCGCCACCCATTCCGTGAAGGAGGTAGAAGACAGGATAGCGTCTGTCGCCCTTCTCATACCCCGGCGGAGTATAGATGGTCATACGGCGGTCCGTTCCGAGTGTCGGACTGTCGTACCATACTTTTGAAACTGTACCGTGAGGCACATCATTGACCTTGAAATAGTCTGCGTAGCCGCCCCCGACTAAAAACACGTTGGTGATGGTGGCGGTGTCGCGGATCTGGAATACATTTGAAGGATCAGGCATCTTCTGGCCATCCACTATAAACGAATAGGAATAGAGTTCAGGAGAGAGTGCCTCTGTAGTGAATTCCCAAACTCCCTCGGAATTCTTAACGAGATCTGCTGTTCCCGGAGCATCGAACTTGCCGTAAGGCGTGTCCATCTGCACGGGAGCGAGGAAATCGCCCGTCACCTGAACGCTCTTGGCGTCGGGAGCCTTAAACCGGAAAGTCACCGTGTTGTCAGGATTCACTTCAGGAGAGACGATCTGAGAGAATCCCCAGAGAGCCTGCTGGGCATTACAGGTCATCACGCAGACCAGCAGCCCTAAAATAAAGATGATTTTTTTCATGATATGTTTAATTATTGTATTTGGATCATATCGGATTTTTCCGCTAAATTACATAAAATATTCTTTCTATACACACAAAAGATCGATGAGAGTAAAAAAAACATTTTAAGGATTCTTATAAAGGTATATTCTTCAACAAATTAAAATATAGACTCCTGATATTGCAGGTAAACATGCCTCACATCAATGTTTCAGTCGGCCATGACAGAAAGGAGAAATACGGACTTAAGGGGAAAAATACTATTTTGACTACTTGAATTTGGTAATTCCATATTAATTCGTTAACTTTGCTTTTAATAACAGTTGAGAAAATACTTACTGCCACCTGACTTATCATGATTCCATACATACGACTACTTATCTGCATAATTGCCGTAGCCCTGACCATAGCCACCGCTCAGGCCACAAGTCTGCACCCTGCTGTCAAAGCGAACCTCAAGGAGCTTATGAGACTTGATTCCTTGATTGAACGGCAAGCCGAACTGAGCGACAGGAAAGAAAAGGGAATTAAATCTCTCAGGGAAGCCTTGTCGCGTACAGGCAGTATAGACGAACAGATCAGGCTCTCAAATAAGCTATTTGAAGAATACCGTTATTACGACTCTGATTCCGCGCTTAAATACAGCCGTTTGATGTATGACCTCGCCCAACAGCTACAGCCGCGCAACGACTCACTATCGGTGATCTTTTTAATAGATCAGGCCTATATGAACTCTATCCAGGGATTCCATGAAAAGGCCAAGAAACTGCTAGACAGAATTCCACCGGATATGATCAAGATCTCTGACATCGGCCTGAAGTATTATAAGGCAAGGGAATATGGAGCGTCCATGGAATTGGTATACGCCATCGACAATAAGGAAAATACCGACCACATCTGGAAAGATCTCCTGCAGTATCGCGATTCACTCAAGATTCTGTCAAAAGACTTCCCCGATATGTATATCTGGATACCAATAGCCGAGAAGCTCGAAGGAAGCGATCCCCGGGAGGTCGATGCTAAAGCGTTGGAAAATCTGAGGCTATCGGTCGATACAGTATCGGATGTCGCCGATATAGATGCTCCAAACGCATATTGGCTTGCAAGATACTATAATACCATTGGCGACAGCATCAGGATGATACATTACCTGACCATAGCCTCACAGGCCAAGATACTGAACCTATATAGGGAAAATCCCGCTATGCCCGAACTTGCAGGTCATCTCTTCGACTACGGAGATCTCGATCGGGCCTACAATTATATAATGTATAGCGGACAGCAGATAAATGCATATAAGAATCGTAACCGAATAGTACTGAACACATCCATCATTTCGGAAGTGAAGGACGCATATAGTGCCAAACTGAAGGAACGCGACCGCATGCTATGCCTCTATATGTTCGGGCTGATTGTTTTCGCTATTCTTCTCGTGATCTTCATTCTGGCGCTTATCAACCGAAACAAAAAGCTCCATAGGACTCAAAGACAACTGTCAGAAACCAATTCCGAACTTGTCGATGCATTGGGCCAGCGTGACGAAGCAATCGATTCCCTCAAGACCGCTAATGACAAACTTGAAAGACTCAACAGGATGAAGCATGACGTCATAGCCCTTGCCTTCCACCTTGCCGCAATACAGATAGGCCGTCTTGATGAATTCAGGAAAAAACTCCTCAGAAAATACAAAGCCAATCAATTTGCACAATTGGGCACTTACCTCAACGATGACGAGATCATCAAGGAATATTACACCGACCTGAACAATGCTTTCGATAAGACGGTCATTTCAACATTCCCGGAATTTATCGAGGATTATAACAACACATGTGGAGAGACAGCCAAAGTCGACCGAGACGAGATCTTAAAGTCTCAGACCCTTAATGTCCGCTTGAGGATATATGCTCTCCGCCGACTGGGAATAGAGAAGAGCGCCGACCTCGCGCAGATACTCAACGTATCGATCAGAACTGTCTACAACAATAGGTCGACCGACCCGAAAAGCGCGTCAACGGAGCCTAAAAACACTTAAAAATCATTAAACATCCAATGAGTGCTTCGCATGGGGAATTTACTCTCCCATGCGATTATTTTTTATATATCAACAATTTATCTTTGCATCTTTTACTTAACCCTTACCTGTGGCTATCGTTAAATTAAATATTTATTAACTTTGCGCAGGAAAACTCAATTCACAAACTTAAAATCAAATCACTTATGGATCGAACCCAACATCAGTTTATCTGGAAGAAGATCGTAATGGTTGTTCTTCTCCTCTTTGTTGGTCTTACCGTAAAGGCCCAGGATGTGACGACCAGAGGAACGGTTGTCGATACCGACGGCGAACCTCTCATCGGGGTCACGGTAATGGCTCAAGGCTCAGCCAAAGGCACTACCACTGATCTTGAAGGCAGGTATTCAATCACCGTCAACCAGAATACTACTCTTGTATTCTCTTATGTTGGCATGGTAAGCCAGGCTTATAAAGCAGTAAACGGTACACTTGACGTAACACTCAAGAGTGAGGCCACATCGCTCGACGAGATGGTGGTGGTAGGTTACGGCGTGCAGCGCAAGAGCGATGTCACCGGAGCTATCTCCAAGATCGACGGATCCTCTCTCGAGAACCTTACAATCAACAACCCCACTGCGGCTCTTGCCGGCAAAACCTCCGGTGTCCAGGTGGTGAGCACCTCAGGAGCTCCCGGTTCTAGCCCTACAATCCGTGTGCGTGGATATTCATCCAATGCCGATATGGCTCCTCTCTATGTTGTGGACGGTATCCGTCTGAGCAACATTTCTGGTATTGATCCGAGCCAGATTGAATCCATTGAGGTCCTCAAGGACGGTGCTTCAGCAGCCATTTACGGTGCACAGGCCGGTAACGGCGTAGTCCTTATCACCACCAGAAGCGGAAAGGGAAAACAGGGATCCATACGCTACGATTTTCAATATGTGAATGAATCCATAGGTCACCGCCCGACGATGCTGAACGCCAAGGAATATACCGAATATATGGTTGAGGCCGGGGTGTTCGGTGAAGGTGTCTTCTCAGAACTCGGCTGGAACGGCAAGACCGATACAGATTGGTTTGACGTGGCATTCGGAAAGGGCGAGCAGTACAAGCATACTGTCACTTTCGAAGGCTCCAACGACAAAGGCTCACTCTTCGCCTCGATCGGTTATCTTACCAACGACGGACCGGTGAGAGGCAACCACGACACCTACAACCGTCTCTCAGGCAATATCAACGCAGACTATCAGATCAAGCCTTGGTTCAAGATAGGGGTGACCAATATAGCTGAAAGATGGCGTACAGAAAGCGTATCAGCATCGGATCAATGGGGAGCGATGCTGACGTCGGTCTACGCCCTCGACCCACTGACACCGGATGTAGTATCCCCCTCCGAACTAAGCCGCTATGATCTCATGCTGGCTCACAAAGACGAGCTTCTGACAAACGCCAACGGAGACTATTACGGTTTGTCGCCTTTCTATACAGGCGAGCAGGTGCATCCCATGATCATGCGTGACCGCGCTACCAATAAGTCTTACGGTTTCAACGTGACAGGCTCCGCCTACGCTCTCTTCAATCCGTGGAAACCCCTTACACTTACATCCCGCTTTGGCTATCGCCTCTCTTCTTCCCACAACTCGCATTATGAGGTGCCCTATTACGCATCGGTTCAGGCGAATTCTCCGAATCTGAGCCTTAACGCCCAAAACTCAACGGGCATATACTATCAGTGGGAAAACTTCGTCAACTACAATCAGACATTCAATCAGGTTCACGCAGTCTCAGCTATGGCCGGTATATCTTTCCAGAAAGATTCCAGCTCCTACACTTATGGCGCAGCCAACCAGAAAGATGGTGTTCCGGCAATTCCGGTAAACAATCCTCTGCTCTGGGGATACCTCAGCTATGCGAATGCAGGTGCCGACAAAGGAATCGGCGGACTGGAGTCTGAATCCACAGTCTACTCTTGGTTCGCACGCGCCGGATACACTTACGACAACAAGTATATGGTGCAGGCTTCTGTACGTGGTGATGCCTACGACAATTCAAAGCTCCCCGTCACCAACCGCTGGGGCTACTTCCCTTCCGTCAGCCTCGGCTGGACTCTTTCCGAAGAGGATTTCATGGGTTGGAGCCGTCCCGCTCTCGACTTCTTCAAGCTCAGATACTCATGGGGTAAGAACGGTTCGGTCGCTCCCCTCGGCGGCTTCTCATATGCATCGATCATCGGCCCCTTCAATACCGGCAACTATGGCTGGGGACAGTGGGGCAATGCTGTCTGGACATGGGATACTAACCAGTCTGGCAACTACAACTGGGTGAACGGCAACGGTCCGACAACCATGGGCAACATGGAACTCAGCTGGGAGACAATGACCCAGTGGGACCTCGGATTCGACGCCCGTTTCCTTGACAACCGACTGACTTTGGGATTCGACTACTTCCATAAGGTGACCGATGGTCTTCTCGTGAGCGGTGTCACTCCGACCCTCTCCCTCGGTGGCGTGACATCTCCTATCAATGCCGGCGGTGTCCTTAACGAGGGTATCGAGATCGAACTTGGATGGCGCGACCACGTGGGCGACTTCTCCTACTCAATCAACACCAACTTCTCAACACTGCGCAATAAAGTCACTAAGCTCCATCCTACTGTGCCCATTATAAACGGAGCATCATTCTCCAATATCGTTGTCACTCGTTTTGAGGTCGGCGAAAAGGTATGGCACTATTACGGATATGACTATGCAGGTGTCGATGCAGATACCGGCAGAGCCCTCTACTGGGTGGAGCGCGACGGAAAGCGTGTCACTACCGACACTCCGGATGAGAACGACAAGACCAACATCGGCGATGCCATACCGGATTTCACCCTCGGCGTAAATATCAACCTCGCTTATAAGGGATTCGATTTCATCGCCACAGGATCCGGACAGTTCGGCAGCGATATCTATATGTGTCTGCAGCGTCAGGACCGCCTTTCCTCCAATCGTTTCAAGGATGTGTTCTATACTGACAGATGGACAGCATCCAACCATAACGGAACGATTCCGGCAGCTTCTCAGATCAACGTAGGTACGGATGCAGAGCGCTATCTTTTCTCTTCCGCGCAGGTCTTCAACGGCAACTTCTTCAAGATCCGTCAGATCCAGCTTGGATATACAATCCCGAAGAGCATCACGCGAAAGTTCTTCGTAGACAACTTCCGTGCATATGTATCCCTCGACGACTTCTTCACCATCACCAACTATCCCGGACTCGACCCGGAAATCAGTGCCGGCACAGGCTCAAGCCAGGGTCTGGACATGGGTGGATATCCTGTCACCAAGAAGTTTAGCGTCGGTTTCAACATCACTTTCTAACCTTTCGTAACATAAACTGCAATGATGAGAAAATCAATATATTCCTTACTAGCCATCGCGGGCCTAGGCCTCGGCGCGGTAAGCTGCACAAGCGAGCTTGATATTCCTCAGAAGGGTGTGTATCCTACCGATACATATTATTCCACAGACGAGGAAGCTGCCACTGCCCTCGCTCTCTCGATGTCGTATATCAACAACATGGCATTTGAGATAATACAGTCTCTCAACTGCCTCAGCGATGATGTCTGGCCCGGAGGCGCCAACGCAGGCGACCAGCCCGGTCTGCACCAGTTTTCTGGATTCTATATCTCTACAGAGAACGACAAGGTGCTCAACATCTATTCCTTCTCCTATCGCCTTATATACTTCTCTAATGTGCTCATCGAAGCACTGGAAAACAAGGCAGATGCTACTCCTTTCATGAAGCAATGTGTAGCAGAAGCATACTTCCTACGTGGATGGGCTGAGTTCTACCTCGGCGTGTTCTGGGGAAATCCACCCATCGTAGACCACGTGCTCCAGCCTTCGGAATACAACGACGTCAAGAATTCCGAATACGGCGAGATGCTTGAGCAGGCTGCGAACGACTTCCGTCACGCCATCGACATGGGCTCACTTCCCCAGAAAGCTGCTTTGGGCGACAAGACCAATCTCGCTCACTGCACTCTGGCAGCCGCTCAGGGATATCTCGGCAAGGTCTATCTGTTCCAGAAGAAGTATAAAGAAGCGGCCCAGGAGCTCGAGAAGATCATCTCAAGCGGCAAGTACGCTCTCTATGACGGCGAATACGAGAATATCATAAAGGCTCCATCCAACTGGAGCGATGAAGGTATCTTCGAGATAAACTGTCCGCCGGGACAGACCGACGCAACAGCTCCCCAGCTTATGAGCTATGTATATCAGTATGCCGGCTGGCGTGAGGATAACTTCGATTTCACCGGTCTCAAGCCTGAATTCGGAAACTTCAACACCACTGGCTATGGCTTCTTCAATCCACAGGATGCTCTAGCCAATGCTCTCATAAAGAGCGACGGAGCCGACGGCTACCGCACTACTTCCGTTGTAAAGGATCAGAACTACGTGCAAAACGTAATGGGAATCGCTAAGAAACCGAACTCACCAGCCCACGGACATGGCCTCTACTGCGGATGGAAAAACCGATATGAATGGAGCGACGTTTCCATGAACTGGGGCGGATGGTCGCCCTTCCCAGCAACCAACTTCCGCTATATGCGTTACGCCGAGGTGCTTCTGAGCGCAGCGGAAGCGTATTTCCAGGATGGCAATCAGAACAAGGCTCTCGAGTATGTAAATATCATACGCAACCGTGCTAAAGCTACTCCCTACACATCGATTGATCTCGACAAGATCAAGCTCGAACGTCAGGTAGAGCTTTGTATGGAGGGACAGCGCTTTATGGACCTCGTTCGTTGGGGCGACGCTGAAAAGGTACTTGGCAAGCAAGGTCAGAATATCGAGAAACTGGATATTGACGCTCAGGGGAACTGGATTCTCGTACACGACGATGCTTCCAACCCAAGCTATGGTTTCAAGGCTGGCAGGAACGAACTTCTCCCCTATCCCCAGAGGGAAATCGACCAGAACAAGAACATCGTTCAGAATCCAGGATACTGATAATATCAGACTTCAAGTTATATCCTATATAATATAAGTAATTAATGTTCCACTCACCCCGGAAGTCCCACTAACACTTCCGGGGTATTTTTTATTTATTCAGATAAAAAAACGGCCTACGTTCACACGCAAGCCGAAATCACGTCTGTAGTACACCTAAAATTTTATATCGAACCTAATTTTTCTTTGTGATCCTGATGGCCGCGCCCCCTCCGGGGGCGAGAGGCTGCTGTAGCTTCTGACCAGGCTTTACCTGTACTTTACGGATTCTGTAGGCCTGCGGATTCTCCTTCCAGTGGGCATCCGGAGCGTCCTCATATATTGTAGCCTCATACGTTCCTCCTTTCGGCAGGAACCCGAGGTCTATGACAGCGATGCGGGCATTATCGTCTGTGATAGCACCGACATACCAGTCGTCTGAATTCTTATCCAGACGGGCTACCGTTATATACTGATTAGGCTCCGCCTCAAGATAGCGGGAATCCGCCCAATCTACAGGTACATCCTTGATAAACTGAAAGGCATCGGGAAAACGTTCGTAATTTTCCGGAAGGTCGCAAGCCATCTGCAGAGGCGACGGCATGGTCAGATACAATGCGAGCTGGCGTGCGATCGTAGTTCCGGCCTGCGAGTCCTTTCCCTCGCCGTAGTAACTCAGACGGGGCTCAAACAGACCAGGAGTATAGTCCATGGGGCCTCCCTTCAGTCGGGTGAACGGCAGCATACATGTGTGCGACGGAGGATTGCCGCCAAAAGACTCGAACTCTCCGCCTCTCGCCGACTCCTGGGCAAGCCAGTTCGGGTAAGTGCGGCAAAGACCCGTTGGACGGGGAGCCTCATGGCTGTCGACCATTATCTGATAGTCCGCCGCGCGCTCTATGACGTGGCGCACGTGATCTACCATCCACTGCGAAGTATGATGTTCCGAACGTGGGATGATGGCTCCCACATATCCTGTCTTGACGGCGTCGTAGTTGTTGTCTTTCATGAACTGAAAGGCTCGGTCGAGCTGAAGCTCATAGTCAGCGGCATTTGCGGCTGTCTCGTGATGCATGATCAGTTTCACGCCTTTCTCCTTCGCATAGTCGCGCAGGGAAGGAAGATCAAAGTCCGGATATGGTTTGTCGAAGAGAAACTGACGGTTTTTCCGGTAGCTGGCCCAGTCTTCCCAGCCTTCATTCCAACCTTCCACGAGCACTCCGTCTATGCCGTGCTTAGCTGCGAAATCAATGTATTTCTTAACGTTTTCGGTATTGGCCGGATGTCTTCCGTTAGGTTTTAACTGCGAATAATCGGTCACTCCCGGCTTCGCGAGATATTCGTCTGAATAGGCCCATGTCTTTTCATTGCCCGTAAACATCTCCCACCATACTCCAATGAACTTCATCGGCTTGATCCATGAGGTATCCTCAATAGCACAGGGCTCGTTAAGGTTGAGCACGAGCTGCGAGGCAAGGATGTCGCGGGCGTCATCGCTGACTATCATCGTGCGCCAGGGGGTATTGAAAGGCATCTGTAGATAGGCGCTGACACCGAGTCTGTCCGGCACAAGGTGGCTCTTCATCGAGTATGAGGCCGGATCCACATCGAGAAGCATGGCCGGGTATCCGTCAAGGGCTGCTTCATGCATGTTTACGTATACACCGTCGCCGGTCTTCAGAAGCATAGGGGTTTGTATCGTCACTCCTTCGACACGCTGCGCCTCAGTATGCCGCCCGTACGATTTCAACGCTTCCGGAAGTTCCGAGAAGGTAGTTTCCGACCACAGATATTCGTCAGTATCATAGTCGCCGGGAATGCAGAAGAGCTTGTGGTCGCCCGCATAATTGAACTCTGTCATCTCTTCCATCAGGGTCAGATAGTTGGGCCCATCCTGCACAGGAAGTTCATAGCGGAAACCAAGACCGTCGTCGAAGAGGCGGAAGCGGACAGTCATTTTTCTCTGCGGATTGTCGGCTTTAAGATACACGGCCAGTTCACGGAAATGATCGCGCACATCGGAGTATTCTCCCCATACCGGTTGCCAGCTGCGGTCTACAGTCACAGTATCAGTCCCGGTAATGGAGAATCCATCCGTCAACGCAAGTTCATCGGCTTTAAGTCCGAGACGGCTCTGCTTGACAAGAGGGTGTCCCTTATAGTCAAGCGAATAATATGGAATTCCTTTGGCGTCAACATCCACATTTAGGAGTAATTCACCGTTAGGTGAGGTAATACCCACAGCCGCCATCTTCATGACGCCCGCAAGCATAAACATAGCTGTCAGTTTTCTTTTCATTTTCTTTACTCTTTCAGCTCATCATGATGGTATATGCGCATGGACCTAATTCAATCTCATACGAAATATTAACGGATGAACCGTCAAGAATATTCTTCATCGCCGACCCTGCAAGGACAATTGGAGTCCTTACCTTTTGTGTGGTTCCCGTCGTATTTACAGCCACCAGAAATGTCTGGCCGTGAATGCTGCGTGTAAAGCATATCACTCTCATCGCGCAGCTTCTTGCCGTAGTAGAGCGAAAGATCGTGAACAGATTGACGATGAAAAGCGTTTTAAGACAAACTTTAATTGATTTATACTATGAAAACGAAACTTATTACTACTATGATCGCCGGATTCGGCGCATTTATGATGTGTGTCCCGATGTCAGCGGCCCCAAAGGCCAAAGCTGCAAAAGACGCTGAAGTGAAGAAAGAGAGTCTGTTCCAGAAAGGGAAGAAGGCAGTTGTCGATGCAGCCCACGTCGTGGCCGACAAATCCGTAGAGGTGTACGGAAAGGCTAAGGACGGCACTGTCGAGACAGCCGAGAAGGTTGCCGACAAATCCGTAGAGGTATACGGCAAGGCTAAGGAAGGAACTGTAGAGACTGCCGAGAAGGTGGCCGACAAGTCAGTCAAAGTCTACGGCAAGGCTAAGGAAGGAACTGTAGAGACCGCAGAGAAGGTAGCCGATAAATCGGTAGAAGTGTACGGCAATACTAAGGAAGCTACTGTTGAGACAGCCGAGAAGGTAGGTGACAAGTCAGTGGAAATCTACGGCAAGGCCAAAGACGGAACCGTGAAGGTCTCGAAAAACATTTTCCAGAAAACTAAACAGTTTTTCAAGAAGATATTCTAAGAAACAAACCCTCGTCTATCCATCAACCATAGCCATAACGCCATCGGAATGACCTGCGTGTCATCTCGATGGCGATTTAATATGCGTTTCTACCCCTACCGATACCTGCGAGAAATTAGATTTGCATAATCCACGAAAAACCATTATTTTTGCATTATGGAAAAATATATGAAACCCACAAGGAATGAGATCGTGATGGCTTTCGTCGCTTCCTGTATAGAATCGGTAGCGTATCGGCTTGGTGTCGGTTACCGCGAGATATTCGAGAGGATGGACAAGATAAGGATGATAGATGAATACATCTATCCCTGTTACGAGACGCTTCATTCCGAGAGCCGAGAAAACCTTACCAAAAGCCTCATCGAAACCCTAAATCGATGGGAAAACGAAACGAAAGCCTGATTATGGACATAATTGAAGTATATCATGCCGGAACTGACCGGGTCGAGAGACCCGATTGTAGACATGGCCGAGTAGATCTTGATTTCGGACAAGGTTTCTATTTGACAGACATATATGATCAAGCCTATAATTTCGCCATCGCCAAATCCCGGGATAGAAGAAGCCATCCTCTTATAAATGTCTATCTTCTGGATAGGAAAACCATCCTCGAAGAATCCAGAAGCCTGATTTTCGACAGATATGATGAGGATTGGCTTGAATTCATTGTCGAATGCCGAAGCGGTGGTAATGTCTGGAAAGATTATGATTATATCGAAGGCGGTGTGGCCGATGACCGGGTCATCGATACCGTCAACATGTATATCGCCGGATTTATATCCAGAGACACGGCTTTGAACAACCTGCGGTATCTGAAATCCAACAACCAAATCTGTATTCTTAATCAGAAATTGCTTGACAAACATCTCAAATTCAGAGAATGCCTAAAGTTAGGATAATATTATGGATTATTACAACAAAACCTTAAAGGACATCCTCCGTTGGAGTCGTATGGGAGCGATTGCATGCCGTATAGCCGACAAACTGTCTATATCTCCACTACAGGCATTGAAGGATTTCTACCGAAGTGAGACCTGCGAGAAATTCCATGACAGAGCCACCAAACTCGACCTCTACAGCGACTATTACATAGCCGACAGCTACCTGATCGAAAAAGGGTATACTACGAAGAATAACCATATGCATCAAAAATAACGGAATTACGGGTTGGTGATGCAAGATTCCGTGATAAGCTGTGTTTTTAGGATGATTTCAATAATTCTTAAAAACACTAATGTATGAAAAAATCCGGATTTACTTTTCTTTTGCTGCTGTCAGGTCTTGTTACATGTCTGGCCGGAGAATCAGACCTTCTTGTACCTGAAGCATGCAACGTGGGCAGCCGCCCTTTCACCGCTCCCCTCTCTGAGATATATTTTAATTTCGACGGGGGAATAAAACTAATGAAAGAGGCCGCTGCGAAAGTGGAATGCGACGGAAAGACTGTAACCACGGCGACCAACATTGAAGTATCCAACTACAAAGGAAAAAGGGGCACACAGGGAACTCTTATATTGACATTTGACGAGCAGAATCTTCCTATGGGAAAATCTTATACCGTGTGCGTGGCTCCCGGCTCCATATCTCAGGAAGACAATACAGAAATACAAAACCCAACTATCACGCAAGGTTTTTACGTTCCGGAAAATCTTGGAGAAGCGCGAATCGACCATAAGGACGGTACAGTCATATCTACAGTATCACCATCTGTCTACCAGGGATTCCCGACGTTCTACTGGGGTATCGAGACTGAACCGGTCGGAAATCCTTATTTCATCCTTTATCGTGAAGGTGTAGCCGTAAGGGAACTACCTGCCCATATCTGTTGGGACTGGGATTTAGGTCAGGCACGCGCTGAGGTCTCTGAAACGATGAATTTCGAGCAAGGAGTACGCTTCACATTAACATTACCCGCAGGAAGCGCCCACGCTATGCGGCGCGACGATATAGTCAACGAAGAGGTGTCGTTCAATTTCATAGGTGGTTATACCGAACCGAGCCAAACCCTGACTTACTCCTGGTGCAGCCTATTTACCGACCACTCGAACGTACTGAATGAAGTGACCTTCACGTATCAGTGCCCCATACGCCTGGCCGAGGATGCCGTGATCCAGTTGTGGTATGCCGACGAATCGGAACTGATAATGGAGACTCCCGCATACATCAATACGGATATCAACTGCTTTGCCATCTCAGCTGATTTCGGCGGATATGAAATGACATCTGAAAGAGGATATATGATTGTAATCCCTGAAGGGACGGTAATTGCAGACTATGGTGATCCGGTGATCAATCATCGTTGCTATATTCCTTTGGCGGATGTCAGTGGAATCCGTACAGTAGCGGAGACAAATGATCCATCTGCCATCTACGACTTGAACGGCTGTAGAATAACCGCTCCGGTTTCAGGCAAGATGTATGTGAGAGACGGAAAGATATTCATCTACAAGTGACCTACCTCAACACAAAAAACGTCCCTGGCTTCATAAGTCCGGGACGTTTTTTCATTTTCCGAATCGTAGACCGACGTTGACACTGAAGGTAAGCGGTCTCTCAGAATAGATGGTGCGTAGTCTTGATCCGTTCTTTAGATATATGCCCACTCCCGGCTCGACGAAGACGGCACATCGTCCAGCCAATGAATACTGTAGGCCGACAGCGGCATTGAATGAGAACTGAAACGGTCTGTCGTCACATCCTGTATAGCTGTAGCCTGGATCTGAGGGATTATCTGTATTTATCCTTCCACCTATGCATTTCTCGGCCATAAAGGCCGTCGAGGTATAAATATCGAGTTTTCGGAAACTCCATGGTATATATCTTACACTGATGGGGAGTCCGATGAAATGAAGGTCTTGAGAGGCGTTGAAGAGCGGAGAATCCGAATATCCATAACTGATGTCTGAGTGTAAATAGGAATAGGTCACCCCCGTACCGACATGCAGGTTATGACATACCGGCCAAGAGAAATCAACGGAAAAGCGGACTGGAAGCTTATGGTCAAACCGTTCTACAAATATCGGTGTGGGGGCGGCGTTTACATGTGAATCCGACATCATTCCCCCTCCCATCCTGGTGTGCGGCATGGAAGCGGAAGTCGGTATGGAACTTTCCCCAGCATCATTATCATTCAACAGGCTTCCTAATCCATTGGCGGAGACGGAGACACCTGCCGAAAGTGAGGATCCATTGACTTTCCTCACTTTGGAATCCGTATTTACACCACTATTGCCTGTGACGGAGGAAGGATAGCTGTCGCCGGATGCTGTATCTGTTTTCTTACCGCTTTCCGGATATTCCTGAGCTTCTTCTTGACGGGGCTCAGACGGAAGAGTAGGTATGGGTGTAGGATCATTGACTGCAAAGACTGCTTCCGTGGCTCCTATTCTTCGTGTAGCATTTGAAATATTAGACAGCGCAGACGCATATGAGACTGTTTGCTCTACCTGTCTGTTTAATGATCCCTTTTCTCTGTCACCGTCAGCGACATTCACTATCAGAGGAACGTAACGATCGCTCTTCTCTGAAACCATGATCGCAAATATTCCTATCAATACAGCGACAGAAGCGGCTATCACTCCCCAAAGTCGTATTCTCCTTATTCTCCGGCCACGGATCTCATCCTGCACGGATTCCAATAGGCCATCGGGCGGAACAAAATCGTATTCCGCCATCTTGTCTTTTATGCTGTCAATCCATTTGTCGTCCATATGGGAGAATCATTTGCTGTTAAGATATTCCTTTATTTTCATCGCAAGAAGGGCTTTTGCCCTCAGATACTGTGATGCCGAGCTGTTTTCCTTTATACCGAGCAGTTTGGCTATTTCCTTGTGTTTCTTCCCTTCAATCGCATATAGGTTGAATACCGTACGATAGCCGTCGGGCAGTTCTCTTATCAGAGAGGCCAGATCATCGGCTGACAGCCCTTCTACATCAGGAGGATCATCAGCTATGTCAGGAATCTCAAATGGAGAGGTGGCAAAACGGAGTCTGTTGTTGTCGCGAAGGTAATTGAGGGCGCAGTTTACTGTCAGGCGTCCTATCCATCCAGTAAGGCTACCGGCTCCCGAGTATCTGAACGAGCCGACGGAAATGAATATCTTTACGAAACTGTCCTGAGCCACATCCTTGATGTCGTCGTCCGACGATAAGTAACGGGCGCATATACCGGCCACATAACCGGCATATGCGCTATAGATCTCTTTTGTAGCCGAACCCTTATCCTTCCTGATTAGGGCGGCGATGTCCCGTTCTTTATCGCGGTCGATTATCATCAGGATTTCATGAGAAGGTTTTTACAGAGCCGATGAAGAGGATTGCACCGGTGGTATTCTCCTGAATGTAGAATATAAACGGACGATCGAATACGACTTCATGTATGGAGGTCTCCTCAAAACCCGGACCAACGGCATTATCCATTCCACCAAGGCTTACGGCCGCCCCTTCCGTTCCGTTTTCATCCACTTTTAACTTTGTGGCGTGGATGAAACATACAAGGGAGAAATCTTCAGCAGCCGCAATTCGACCAAACACATAGCGTCCGCTACATATGTTTTCCATTCCCAGACCCTTCAGGACATCAATAGTCTTCTGATTATTTGACTCAATCTCGAATTTCGGAAGCCACATCATCACATATTCTTCCTTCATGCCATTGTTGATGCTTCTGATATTGTCGGTGGTCAACACCTCATCAAGCGGAATATGGTTGATTCTTGACGAAGGAAGGACACACGTCATTGAGAATTGACCTTTCTCTCCGTAATTGAGCCTTATGGCCTGCGTACCGTCTTCAGTTTCGGCATACTCCATCATGTCGCATCTGAACATAAAGTCTGTCTCCTTTTCTTTGCCGTCTATATTAAGAAACACCCTTTTCGATGTAGCATATTCCTCGAATCCTTGACTCCATCCCGCTTTGAAATATAGTGTGTTAAGGAATGCCAGACTTATTACGAGAGGTGAACTCAGAAAGTTCTTTATCAAACCGTTTGTATTTTTCTCGACAAACTCGTTTATCGCTTTTTGTCCATTTTCTCCACCGGGATTGATTCCGATACCATATGCATAGTAGCTGTCTGTTATTGTCTGCATGAATGTCTGTCTGATACGAAAGGCGAAAGGATCGCACCACATAGTGTTGGTCACATCACACTTGATTCCTTCTTCGATGTTGGGAAGGTTGGACATAAGAGTCTGATAATATGCGTTAAGGGCGTTGAGACCATCTTCGCTTTCCTCGAACCCAAGTGTCTTCAGTATCTCATTGCGTGCAGGTCCGTCATCTCCGTTCGCTATCATGCCGAGCACAGCCCCCACACTCAAGGGCGACACACATACGTTTTTACTGCTACATTCCGAATTGGCAAGATAGAACTTCCATGAAAAGTCATTGAAACCATCTATGGACTCGTAAGGAATCGAACTGAGAGGTGCCGAAGCTATGGATGGCGATATCACCTCCGGAAGTTCGTCAGTCAGATCTACAGTAGGAACCGATGGTTCGCATGGTTCTGACGGCTCAGGTTTCGTCACTATAGGTTCCGTGTAATCTACCGTTTCTCCCGTGCAGGAAACTATCAACAACCCCAGGATGACGACTGTGAAAGCAGAGAATAATCTATTCATATGGATGTTTTCTTGTTGGTTAATCTTATTATGTTTGACATAATAACACCGGAATCCTTCGATTCTTGCATCAACTTGCTTCCTGAATTAAAAAAATTTGATTAATTTTGCAGAAAAGCAGAAAACCGAATGGAAACCACTGAAAAAGAAACCGTCATAACGCGCACATACTATCTCTCAGCCGCCGAATGCAACGCTCAACAGGAGATATCGCTCCCTATGCTCGCGCAGAAACTCATCGACGTGGCTACGGAACACGCAAATATACTTGGAATCGGAAATCCCGACATGCCGAATCCCGACATGGGATGGGTACTATCACGACTCACAATAGAAATGACATCCTATCCGCACGAGAATACGGATTATACCATCACAACATGGGTCGAGGACTGGAACCGCCACTTCTCACGTCGCGCATTCTCCATATCCGATACTGAGGGCAACATATTGGGCTATGCCCGCTCTATCTGGATGGTTCTCAATACCTCCGATCGTAGCAACGCCGGACTTTCGGGCCTCAACTTCAATCCTGAATGGATCTCCGACATAGAATGTCCCATCCCGATGCAGGAAAAGCATGTACGTATCGAGCCGGACGGCAACGAATCCGTCTACCGCTTCAAATACTGCGACATCGACTTCTACCGCCACGTAAACACCGTACGCTACATCGACCTTCTCCTCAACCAGTTTGACATGCAGACCTACGACAAGAACATAGTCAACCGCCTCGAGCTCTCCTTCCTCCACGAGGCTTCCTACGGCATGGAGATAAGGATCATGAAGCAGACATCCGAAACCAATCCCCTTCTCCACCGCCTTTACCTCGAGAAGTCTGACGGTATCCGGCCCATCCTATACTCCCGACTCCGCTTCTCCCCCCGCCATTAGGTAATAATGCACTCTCTAACAAAAACAATGATATCTTTTTCATCACTTTAATTTGCACTGCACCATAAAAATCACTATTTTTGCAGAAATTTAGAATCCTATGGAGGTGAAGGAGGTAAAATACCCTATCGGTCAGCAGGACTTCAAGATCTTGCGCGAACGCGGTCTGCTATATATTGACAAGACTGAATATGTAAGAAAGATTGTCGATGACGGCGGTCAGTATTTCTTTCTTGCCCGTCCGCGCCGATTCGGAAAGAGCCTGTTTCTTTCTACGCTGCGCTATTTCTTTGAAGGGCAGCGAGAACTCTTCAAGGGTCTCTACATTGACTCTGCAGACTGGGATTGGGAGCCATACCCGGTGCTCCGGCTTGATCTGAATACTGACAGATACGCCGAGCAAGGCAAGCTCGATGGTGTACTTGACAACCTTTTCAGGGACTGGGAGAAGAAATATGAAGTAGACGTCATCGATAAGGATTATTCCCAAAGATTCAAGACCATCATAAAGGCTGCACACGAAAAGACCGGCAGACAGGTCGTGATTCTCGTAGACGAATATGACAAACCTCTGGTCGGTAATCTTGACAAAGACGAAAACTTCGAGCACTACCGCGCAAAACTGGCCTCAATATACTCAAACTTCAAGAGCTCTGCAGAACATATACGCCTCGTATTCCTGACCGGAGTCAGCCGTTTCAGCAAGCTCAGCGTATTCTCAGACCTCAATAATCTCAACGACATTTCCTTCGATGATGAATTTGCGGACATCTGCGGAATCACTGAAAAAGAACTTCTTTCAAGCTTTCAGAAAGGGATCAATACACTTGCTGCAAAAAGATGTGAAGATTATGGAGATGCCTGTAATTCACTTAAGCTGAACTATGATGGTTATCGCTTCACTCCTGCAGGAAGCGACATCTACAATCCATGGTCAGTCCTCAACTGTCTGCATAAAGGCAGGATAGGTGCGTACTGGAATGCCACAGGAGCAGCTACCGTCATAGCAAAGGCTCTATACGGCGCGGATGTAGATGTAGAGAAAATTCTCAATGCAAAATGGAAGCTCAATCGTCTCTCCGGTCTTGATCTGCGCAACGCCGATCCTACAGCCCTGCTTTACCAGACCGGCTACCTGACTATATCCAGCTATGACACCAAAACAGACACAGTACGTCTGAAAGTACCGAACAACGAAGTCAGAGAAGGGCTTTTCTCCGATTTGCTTCAGTTTTACGTGAAGGTGAAAAGAGGAACATCCGAAAGTGTGGTCCGCGACATAATCGATGCTATTGAAGATGGTAAACCAGAAGAAATGATGAAGAGCCTCGACGCCTATTTCGCCGGAGTACCCTACGATCTAAAGATGGACAACGAGAATAATTTCCACAACGCATTCTACATACTTATGACCCTGATAGGCATCGATGCCAAGGCGGAGGCCCATACATCCGACGGCAGGATCGACTTGCTTATCGAAACCTCCGGGTTCATCTATATCATAGAACTGAAATACGACGGGAGCCCCGAAGAGGCCCTACACCAAATCGCCGAGAAGCAGTATGTCCGGAAGTTTGCTGCAGATAGCCGCAAGCTCTTCATAATCGGAGTCAATTTCTCCTCCGAGGCACGTAGAATCGAAGGATGGAAGATTGAATCCTGATTCATGGAAAGGACAGTGCCTTATATGCTGACTATTGGTAGCCTAATCCATATAGTCCGTCATAAGCCCACTTGAGGACTACAATGGATATAGCAAAAAGAGAGAGGCATAGTATACTCATCATCAATGCCTGCTTTTTGTAGCCTGCTCTAAACACCCAAAAGGATATATACAGCACTCCCACAAGGGCAATGGGAATAATAATATAATATAAAAAGTACCAAGATGATGGCAACCAAAATGGCACATATATTCCTATAGAACATGCTGTCAACACACCAAACACTACCTTACGGTAGGGAATATAACTTGCAGCCACTATTTCACGAAGTTTCATACGCATTTGATTATTATTATGAAGAGATTATATAAAAATAGATGTCATCGACCAATCCTACGGCCACTATAAGTCCGACCTTGAGCAGGGCAAGTATAAAATATCCACCCTTGAAATAACGGTATATCAGATGTACAGTGCATGTCAAAAAACAGACCTGTATGATTACGTTCAGTATCAAGGGTAGCTGAAGGCATATTCCTGCCAATACCAAAGCGAAGAGTCCCATCGAATACCGGTCCCTGTCGACAACAGCATCATTACGCTTCGTCCATTCCTCAATACGCTTCAACCATTCCGTCATATTCGTTGAATTAAAATTACCTCCTTGCGCACCTAGCTACTCTGCGCTCTTTGCGTGACAAAGGTACGGAATCGGCATGACATTGGCAATTTTTCCGGTTTAGTTTTAGTTTAGAACTGCCATTAAACTATTCATGAAATAAGTGCTAAAGAACCAATGTATTCATAATAAACGTATTAGTTCATCTACTGCATTAGCATCCATATCCCGGTCAAAAAACTTCTTTCCCATATCCTTTCTCCTGAAAGTTATGGTAGATTTCGACCTTCCTACAAGCATGGCGATGTTGGCCGGACTTACTCCACACTTGATCAGCAACGCCATATGTAGGTCTGACGGCTTCAGATCTCCTACGGAGAGGACATACAGATTGCTCTTAAACTTCGGACGACTCAGTAATATGGTTTTCTCAAGTTCGTCCCATATCGGATTTGATTCGTTTATTATGACACCGTCGCGAATATTCCGTTGTATTTTTTCATAGACCTTGGACTCGAGTACAGCTGAAGGAATGGCAGTTTTTTTGTCAGAAGCGGACGACATCAACGTCTGCAGAAGCATGCTTCGGCTGTCTCCTGCCATTGCAATCGCCACTGCAGGATTCTCGTCATTGCGGAAGAAATACATTACTGTTACGGCAAGAGTACCTGCCGTAATGAGTGTCCCTAAGATCCACCTCATCATCTCAAGTTCCGTCATATCCGTATGTAAATGTGTTTATTCACAAAGTTACAAAGATATTTTCAATATTCATTGCATACCTCGCTGTTTTTTTGTAATTTTGCATCACTCATCAGAGGGTCCGTAATCGGAATTACAGCGACTGGATAAGATGTCGGGTGCGCCCGGTAATCAGCTTATCCGGTCGTTGTATTCGTTTATATCCTCATAAACCCAATAAATAACTGTATAAATACACGCAAAATACCATCAATGCATAATCACTAGAAACTAAGCGAAATCAATTATGCATTATGAATTAAAACATATGGCATCTACAGGTCTCGACTACGCAAACGGAAAGATTCCCACCCTCTTCCGTAAGATATTCTTCCCTACTCTGCTGGGAATGATCTTCAACGCCCTCATCACCATCGTCGACGGCATCTTCGTTGGAAACGGCGTCCCCCCTCATGTTCATGATGAGCAATGCCGTGGCGCAGTCAGCCCAGCCCATCATAAGCTATAATTTCGGCAACCATGCCGCCGAGCGCGTCACAACCGCTTTCCGACTGAGCCTACGCGTAGCCCTTCTATGCGGAACGATTGTCACCGTCAGCATATTCTTCCTTTCAGGAGGAATCGTAGGGCTATTCATACCGGTGGATTCTGAGGCAGGCTTACTCGCTGTGCATGGTCTACCGATATTCTCCTTCTGCGCCATATTCTTCGCACTCAACATAGCCTATATCGGCTATTACCAGAGCATGGGAAAGGCGGCGAGGGCAATGACTTATACCCTATTGCGCGGCGTCATCCTCCTCATTCCCCTATTCTTCCTCCTACCCTCGCTTTCCCCGGAATGGGGAATGTGGGCGGCAATCCCGGCCTCCGAACTCGGTACATTCCTCATCATCCTCACATGCAAATTTATGACACGGTAACTCTTTAGGGGATTATAGATCGAAGGCTGATCAGAGCGGAGGAAGGGTGCGGATCGTCTGGAGGATGGAGAGAGCCTCGGTGACTGTCGGGACGTCGGCGATCAGGAAGCTACGCTTACCGTTGATGTCGCGGAGCTTCGTGCGCTTCGGATCGAGCTGAAGCCACGCCAAAAGACGGCCGAACGCCGTAGAGGCATAATATGCCGCGTTTTCCTCGCCGACAAAGTAAACGTACATCTTGCCTCCTTTGAGCGTAAGACGCTCGATTCCGAGGCGTTTTGCGGCCATTCTGAGCGGCACCACCTTGATCAGCTCCTCCGTAGTATGTGGTATCGCGCCGAAACGGTCCTTCAGCTGAGCTCGGAACTCCTCGATCTGCTCGGCGTTTTCCATATTGTCAAGCTGCTGGTAGAGCGAGATGCGCTCACTCTCCTGAGGCACGTAGGATGGTGGAAGCCTCAACTCAAGATCACTTTCTATGGCGCAGTCTGCCACGAACTCCTCTTCACCGGGTTTGGCCGTATCAGCGAATGTATCGGCGAATTCCTCCGTCTTCAGCTCAAGGACGGACTCCTTCAGTATCTTCTGGTAAGTCTCGTAACCGAGATCTGCGATGAATCCTGACTGCTCGGCACCGAGCAGATTGCCCGCGCCGCGTATGTCAAGGTCCTGCATAGCTATGTGGATGCCGCTGCCGAGGTCGCTGAAACTCTCGATGGCCTGTAGCCTGCGACGCGCCACGGGCGTCAGCGGAGCACCCGGAGGCACCATGAAGTAGCAGAACGCCTTGCGGTCGCTACGCCCTACACGCCCGCGCAGCTGATGCAGTTCGGAGAGTCCAAAGTGATGTGCGTTGTTGACGATGATGGTGTTGACATTGGGCATGTCCACGCCGTTCTCAACGATTGTGGTGGAGAGCAGAATGTCATAGTCGTGCGCCGCGAAGTCGAGAATCGCCTTCTCAAGCTGCTCGGGAGGCATCTGTCCGTGAGCCTTTATGACTCGCGCGTCAGGCACGAGCCTGTTGAGCATGTTCTCGAGTACGTTGAGGTTCTCTATGCGGTTGGAGATTACGAAGAGCTGCCCGTTGCGCGAGAGCTCAAAGTTGACTGCTTCCTTCACCATCTCGTCATCGAGCGTAGCTACGGTCGTCACTACCGGATGGCGGTTGGCCGGCGGAGTGTTCAGGCTGCTCAGGTCGCGCGCTCCCATAAGAGAAAACTGCAGGGTGCGGGGTATCGGTGTCGCACTCATCGTCAGCGTATCGACGTTGACCTTCATCTGCTTCAGCTTCTCCTTAACGGCCACACCGAACTTCTGCTCCTCGTCTACGATAAGCAGCCCAAGATCCTTGAACTTAACGCTCTTTCCGATCAGTTTGTGAGTGCCTATGAGGATATCCACCTTTCCGGCCTCGAGGTCGGCGAGAATCTGCTTCACCTCCTTAGGCTTCTTTGCACGCGAGATAAACTCAACCCTTACAGGCAGATCCTTGAGGCGCTGCGAGAACGTGCGGTAATGCTGCATGGCGAGTACGGTGGTAGGCACCAGCACAGCCGTCTGCTTTGAGTCCGTAGCGGCCTTGAAAGCGGCACGGATGGCAAGTTCTGTCTTTCCGAAGCCTACGTCGCCGCAGACGAGGCGGTCCATCGGCCGAGGACTCTCCATGTCAGCCTTTATAGCCTGCGTGGCTTTCAGCTGATCGGGGGTGTCCTCATAGACGAAGCTTGCCTCCAATTCATGCTGCAGGTAGGAATCGGGGGAGTAGGCAAACCCTTTTTCCTCGCGACGCGCCGCGTAGAGCTTGATGAGGTCGCGGGCTATGTCCTTCATCTTGCTCTTGGTGCGGTCTTTGATCCGGGTCCATGCTCCTGATCCGAGTTTGTTGATCTTAGGGGGCACACCCTCCTTACCGCGGTATTTCGACAGCTTGTGAAGCGAATGTATCGAAACGAGGATCATGTCGTCGTTCTGATACAGCAACTTGATCATCTCCTGCGGGCTACCGTTGGTATCGGTCTTGATCAGGCCGGCGAATCGCCCTATACCGTGATCGATATGCACTATGTAGTCGCCGATCTCTATCTGGTTAAGCTCCTTAAGCGACAATGCGAGCTTACCGCTCCTGGCCTTGTCCGACTTAAGGCTGTATTTGTGGAAGCGGTCAAATATCTGGTGGTCGGTGAAGAAACATGTCTTTGTGTCGTGGTCTACGAATCCGGCATGGAGCGTCTGTGCCACAGGCGTGAAGTCGATCCTGTCTCCTCTGTCGGCGAATATCTCCTTTAGTCGCTCGGCCTGATACGATGAGTCGCTCAATATGAGCAGGCGGTAGCCGTCGGCTATCATCTTCGTGAACGATTCGGAGATTATGTCGAAATTCTTGTGATAGAGTGCCTGCGGCGACGTATTGAACTCCATCACGGCGTCAGCGCCGGAGGTAGTCGCTGTCATGCCGAACTCAAAAATACGGAAGTCTTCGATCCTACGGGCGAATTCTTCTGCATCCACCACCTTTTTCATGGCCTCCGAATCACCCTCCTCGGCTATGGCGGCCGATTCGGAATACTGCTGCGAGGCTATGTCGCGGACTATGGCCACAAGCGCGGACTTATCGGCTACAAACAGCGGGATCCCGCTGCCGATGAATTCCAGCAGCGACACGCCGTGCTCGCCGCTTCCTTCGGCTGCTGAGGCAGCCACAATAGACACCTCTCCGAGCCGCTGCTCGGAAAGCTGAGTCTCCACGTTGAAAGTGCGTATGGAGTCGATTTCGTCGTCAAAGAAGTCGATTCGGTAGGGAAGTTCGTTGGAATAGGAGAAGACGTCGAGGATCGAACCTCTGCGCGCAAACTGACCCGGCTCGTAGACATAGTCGACATGTCTGAAGCCTAATTCCTCAAGACGCTCCTCCACCTTGGCTATGTCAGCCTTCCCGGTTGTGGAAAGCTTCAAGGTGCTCTTCTCGAGATCTTCCTTCATCGGTACCCTCTCGGCAAGGGCGTCGGGATATGTTACGATCCAGCCAATGCGACCGTTGCTCCAGGCATCGATGGCCTCGGCGCGCAGTATCTGCTGGGGTGCGTCGACACGTCCGTATTTTATGTGGCGTTTGTAGCCGGAGGGGAAAAACGCCACCTCGCATCCGGCCACCCGGGAGAGGTCATGATAAAGATAGCCGGCGGAGTCAGCGTCGTCTGCCACTATCACCATGGGATGACGAGAGTCTGACACCTTGCCTAAAAGCACCGATGCCGCAGAGCCCTTTAATCCTACGAGCGTCACGCGCCTTGCCTTACTGTCACCTACAAGTTTCCTCAGGGCTTTCAGCCGGGCCGGAGTGGCGAAAAGCGTGGCAGCCTCGGCGAGCGACATCTGACCGCTCATTTGCGTTTTTCGTTTTTCATTTTACTTTTAGCGTCGTCTGCCTTGCTAAGGATGGCGTCGTATTGCGAAGATTCGAGTATTCCTATTGCGGCCTCTACTACCGGATCTGTACGTATCTCTACGGCCACACGTCCTGCGTCCCCGTAATAGCGGGTGGCGATCTCCTCGGCCAAATAGTCTTTTATCTCCCCTTTCTTAAACTCAAGATCACGCTTAAGGTCACTGCCCAGCGACTTCTCGAGCGTAGCGAGAGTGGAGTCGTTGTCTGCCGTCATGTACCCCTGCTCGTCGGCCTGCTTGCGGATCTCCTTCAGCAGAGCGTCAAACGATGTGTCGTACTGCATTCCCCCCTCAATGACGAATTCCGTGAAATCGGCATACACTTCGTCTGGAATCTCAAATCTGTCGAGAGGCATACCCTCGGGATGAGTAGCGCGATATTTGTTGGCGTAGTCGAAAATCCTGTTTTTGGTCACCAGATTATACAGGATGTCAGAGTAGGTATTGTTCTTTACCACAGAATCAGGCTGAAGACCTCCGCCGTCGCGCACTTCGCGTCCGCGCGAAGTGTAATATATGTTAGTCAGAGAGTCGGGCGTGCGTGCGACAGAGCCGTCAGGATTCCGTCGGGAATAGTCGAGCGCCTGAATGAGACGGCCTGATGGAATGTAATATTTCGCCACTGTCACTTTCAGGCTTGCGTCGTGAGGAAGAGGAAATATATTCTGCACGAGACCCTTGCCGAAACTGCGGTTGCCTATCAGCACCGCGCGGTCAAGATCCTGCAGCGCACCCGCGGTGATCTCGGAAGCCGACGCTGTCCCGCCATCGGTCAGCACCGCGAGCGGCATATCCGGAAAGGATGGAGTATGCGTGGTCTTATAGATGCGTTCCTTGCCGTTGCCGCTCGTGCGGAGCACCTGCGTTCCCTTAGGCAGAAAATTGCCCAGAATGTCTATCGCGCTCTCCACGAGGCCCCCTCCGTTGCCCCGCAGGTCAAGTATAAGTCTTGAGAATCCGGGATTCTTCTTCAGCGAGTCGAGCGCCGACGTTATTTCCTGCGCAGAGTTGGATATATAGCTGTTAAGGCGTATGTATCCGGTAGAGGGACTCACCATACCGGAATACGGCACTGATTTCTCTCCGACTTTCTCACGTGTGACGGTGAAGGAAAGCAGCGAGTCAGCCACATACGGACGGTTTACCTCGATGTAGACGTCGGTTCCGGGTGTGCCCTTGAGCAATCTGGACACGTCGGCACTCTTCAGCCCCGCGGCTGCTACTGTGTCTACCTTGACGATTCTGTCGCCCGGCATCAATCCGGCCCTGGCAGCCGGACTTCCGTCTATCGGCTGCGAGATGCACACATATCCGTCATATTCCGTGATGTAGCTGCCGATTCCGGCATATTCGCCGGTAGTCATCTTCATGAGTGCGTCCCTGTCGTCGGCCGTATAGTATTCCGTATATGGATCCACCGTGTTGAGCATGGCGCCCGACGCCGCCTTGAAGGCTTCATCGATACGGATGGAGTCCACATAATTCTCCTCAAGCGTCTTCACGAGGGCGTTGAAGGTCTTGAGGTTGCGCTGCAGCGACATGTCATGGCTTTTCTTGGCGCAGGCGCCGGTAGATATAATAGTCAGGGCCACGATGGGCAGTAAGATCCTTTTCATACGGAATTATTCTATTGATTACTGTGTTTCAACGCCTCAGCAGGCATCAATGTTCGGGAGTGAGCTCAGGATGCGGATAGTCGACTGTGAAATGCAGACCGCGGCTCTCCTTGCGTTCACGGGCCTGCCGCATGATGAGATAGCCGGTGTTGATGATGTTGCGCAGCTCACAGAGCGCACGGGTAGGTTTACTCTCCTTAAAGAGGCGTTCCGTCTCCTGATACAGGATGTCGAGGCGGTTCCACGCGCGGTCGAGACGGAGGTCGCTCCTTACAATGCCTACATAGTAGCCCATGATCTGGTTGACTTCCTTCTCCGACTGAGTGATCAGCACCATCTCTTCCGGATGGGTCGTGCCTTCATCGTTCCATTCCGGCACGTCGGTGCGGAAGTCGATGCCGTCGATCCTCTCGAGGGAGTGCTTCGCCGCCGCGTCGGCGTAGACCACAGCCTCGATCAGCGAGTTGGAGGCGAGGCGGTTGCCCCCGTGCAGCCCCGTGCAGGAGCATTCCCCGATAGCGTAGAGGCGATCTATGCTCGACTGCCCGTCAAGATCTACCTTTATGCCGCCGCATAGATAGTGGGCGGCGGGTGCCACGGGAATCATATCTTTCGTTATGTCGATCCCCAGAGAGAGGCATTTCTCGTAGATGTTGGGAAAGTGTCTTTTTGTCTCCTCCGGATCCTTGTGGGTGACGTCGAGATATACATGGTCGGTGCCGTTCTGCTTCATCTCCGAGTCTATGGCCCGGGCTACGATATCGCGTGGAGCCAGCGACAGGCGGGGATCGTATTTATGCATGAATTCTTTCCCGTCGAGCGTCTTGAGCACAGCTCCGTAGCCACGCATAGCCTCTGTTATGAGGAAACTCGGACGATCGCCCGGATGATATAGCGCAGTGGGGTGGAACTGGATGAATTCCATGTCGCTGACGGTGCCTTTCGCACGGTAGACCATGGCGATGCCGTCGCCGGTCGCAACAAGAGGATTGGTTGTGGTGGTGTAGCAGGCGCCGACACCGCCTGTGGCCATCACTGTCACTTTAGCCAGGAAGGTATCCACCTTCTCTGTATTTTCGTCAAGCACATAGGCGCCGTAGCAGGTGATGTCCGGAGTGCGACGCGTCACTATCTTGCCTAAGTGATGTTGCGTTATAATCTCAACTGCGAAGTGATGCTCGAAGATGTCGATGTATGGATTCTCCTTTATACGCTCGATGAGAGACTGCTGTATCTCCGCGCCCGTATTGTCGGCGTGGTGCAGGATGCGGAACTCGCAGTGTCCGCCTTCCCGGTGAAGGTCGAAGCTTCCGTCTTCCTTACGGTCGAAGTCCACTCCCCATTCAAGTAGCTCCTTTATCTGTCGCGGGGCATTGCACACCACTTTCTCCACAGCCGCGGGATCAGAGAGCCAGTCGCCGGCCACCATAGTGTCATGGATATGTTTTTCGAAATCGTCCACCTCAAGATTGGTGACGCTGGCCACTCCTCCCTGGGCGAAGAATGTATTGGCCTCTTCAAGCGTTGCCTTACAGATAATCGCCACGCGATGGGCCGGAGATGCCACCTTAAGGGCGAAGCTCATTCCGGCTACGCCAGATCCTATCACAAGATAGTCGTATTTAAAAACCATTTCGAATCAAAGTTTAGTCTATTGGTAGGGCGCGGGCCAGTCACGGCCCGCGCCCTTGAGGTCGGATAATAAGAAACGTTTCTTATTAGAATGCGAGATTGTAGCTTGCGAACTCGAGGTCCTTCTTAGCCTTCTCAAGCATGGAGTTGTCGAGCTTGATGGCTTCGCGGAGGTTGGTCATCACCATATTCTCGTTGTTGGTGCGTGCGCCCACGATTGCAGCGAGATAGTAGGTGTTGGCGTTCGGGTTCTGGATGCCGGCGAGAGTGTTCTTGGCAGCGCTGTAGTCCTTTGCGAGGATCTGTGCGAGGGCTGCGTTGTTGTTCTTCTCGTTTCCAAGGCTGCTTACAGCGTTGGATACCTTGCCTTCGTTGAGGTAGAGCACGCCGAGGGCTGCTGCTGCCTCAGGCACGCCGGCTGCGCCGCCGATGAGGTCCTTGGCCTTGCTTACCTCGTTGTTGGCGAGTGCTACGAGACCCTGGTTGAGATCTACAGACTTGTCGTTGGGAGCAAGCTTCTTGGCCTGTGCGAGGGCCTTGGAGGCTGCATCGTAGTTGCCGAGGCTGAACTGGGTTGCGCCGAGGCCGTTCCAGGTACGGAAGTCGTTGGGATAGATCTGGGTAGCTGCTGTGTAGATAGCTGCCTTCTTGTTCACGTCGTCAGTGATGGTGGCCAGATAGAGGATCTCCTCGATGTTGAGGCCGCTCGGGTTGGAAGCGAAGATGGCTACCATCTCTTCGTCGCTCTTGCCGATAACGTTGACTGTAGCTACGATCTTAGAGTAGCGGAGCTGGGGAAGGATCTGCTCGGCCAGCTCGTTGAAGACTGCCGACATGTTCTTGAGCTCTGCCTCACGCTGCTCGGGATCCTTATACATCTTGAGGACGCTCAGGATGAGGTTCTTGTCCTGGATGTTGCTCTTCTCTACGAGCTGCTGGAAGCCTTCCCAGTCCTCGGGAGTGAACTCTGAAGTGAGTTCGCCGAATTCTGTGATCTTGTCCTTCTTGAGCTGGTTGCGCATGTAGTTTACGGTGTTCACCTCACGCTTTTCAGCGAGCTGGGTGTTGAAGGCCATAGTACCATCAGGAGAAGCGTAGGAGTGAACGTTCACGTTAGCGATCTCCATGTTGGGAGCAGCGTTAGCAGCCAGAAGGTCCTTGTTGAAGTCAACATAGTCGGCTGCGTCAGTCTGGTTGGCGCGGATGTTGGCCTGGTTGATGAGGAACTTGATCTCGGCGCTGTATTTCTCCTTGATGATGCGCTCGAAGTTGCTGGTGGCGGGAGCAGGCTCGAGAACGGTTACGTCGGTAAGAGTTGATGTCGCGATCACACCGTAGCCGACCTTAACGCGGGGAAGGACATAATCCTTGCCGCCCTGGTTCACCTTGAAGTCAAGGTAAAGGTCGCTGTTTGCCATCTCGGGCTGATAAAGCACGTTGAAGGGGATAGTGACCGGACCGCCGTCCTTGTAAGAGATCACCTGACCGTTGGCGCGGGCGTTCTCACCCTGGAAAGTAACCTGCGAGCTGGAAGCCTCGCCGCCATCCCATACGAGAACGGGAGTGACAGTCACCACTGCGTTCTTGGGCATGAATTTCGCGGGTACCGTACCGGAAATGGTTGCCGGAACTGTTTCGCCTACTGTCTCCAGCGGGGTAGGGTTGGTGGTGAAATACTCCGAAGCGAAGTCACTCACCTTCTTGGAGCAGGATCCCATCGTCAGGACCATGGCTCCCAATGAAAGATAAACTAATGTCTTTTTCATGATCATGTGTATAAAAAAACTAACTAAATTTCGGATTATCAATACATTAAATTCCCAAACCCACACATCGGCGCGGATTTTCGGGCATTTGGAGTCCAAAGTTACATAATTAACATTAGATTTGCAACTTTTTTCCGCAAAAAATCCGGTCCACCCCTTTACGGCATCCTCATTTGCGTGATGATCGGTCAGGATTCGTAGAAGATAGCTTCCTTCTGATAGCGCGCCATGAGCGTATTGTAGGCCCAGTCGTCGCATGGATTGAGCGTTATTCCGCGCGATTCGTCGATGATATAGTCGGTGATGGGGGCACCCGCGTAGATCGAGCAGACCACACCGCCGCCAAGACGCGGATTCACCTCCATCAGAAGATAGCGGTTGCGGTCAAGGTCGTGTAAGAACTGAAGGGTCACGGGACCTCTCAGGCCGAATGTCTCTATCACCTGCCGGCTGAGCTTGTCAAGGGTAGCGTTGCGGCAAGTGATGGTGCGTGTCACTTCTCCACCCATCACCTCGAGACGCACTCTCGGCACTACCGTCAGGATCTCGCCTTTCTGCGACACGTAACAGTCTACCGTATATTCGTCACGGTTCTCTATATATTCCTGCACAAGATAGTTGCTCAGGTTCTCGAGCTGCATGAGCTCGTCGAGCGTATGGAAGATCTTGATGCCTCTCGATGCCGAGCCCTTCCTCGGCTTGGCAATGGCCGGCATCTTGGCGTTGATGGCCGTATAGGTCTTCGGAATGGGGATTCCTGCCTTCTCGAAGGCTCTGGCGGCTTCGACTTTGTCAAACATGGTGCGGCTCGTCTCGAAATCTCCTACAGGAACAAACACCTCCGGCAGATGATGGCGCACCTTCGACGCGATCTCGATGGCGCCGTCTACGAAGGGCAGTATGATGTCGATCTCATATTCCTTAGCCACCTTGACTATATCAGCCACGACATTGGGATCACTCCAGCGAAGACCGACTATCACCTTTCCCACAAGAGCTATCGGCACCTGCTCAAGGAGCTCATAGCTGATGATGTTGACCTCGCGCCCGATCCTCTCGCCGCTGCGCTTGAAAAGCTCCGCCATCGACACACGGCGCGCGCCGCCGAGCATCATAATGTTTATCTTCTTCATACGTTATAGATTCCTGATTTATATTTACTGAGATTTGACGGATCCGAAAACCACTCTATCGTCTTCCGCAGGCCCTCTTCAAGCGTATTGCGCGGACGCCAGTCGGTCAGGGAAGTAATGAGGCTGTTGTCGCCCAGCAGACGGAAGACCTCGCTGCCCCCGGGACGCAGACGCTGAGGATCCGTCACCCATTTGACGTCGGCGCCCATAAGCCTCGCTATGGTCTCAAGCGTGTCGGCCATGCTCACCTCGCGCCCCGTGGCTATATTGATTTCCTTTCCGATTGATTCATCGCAGCCGGCAAGCGCTATAAACCCCGCCGCAGTATCCGCCACATAGTTGAAGTCGCGTGTCGGAGTGAGATCTCCCACCTTTATCTCACGCTCTCCCGCTGCGATCTGCGTGATGATGGTAGGGATGATGGCGCGCGCCGACTGGCGCGGGCCGTAGGTATTGAATGGCCTTACGACTGTGACGGGAGTCTCGAAAGCGTTATGGAAACTCAGAGCTATCGCGTCGGCCCCGATCTTCGATGCTGAATAGGGAGACTGCGGCTGCTTCGGGTGCTTCTCGTCGATCGGCACGTATCTCGCAGTACCGTATACCTCCGAGGTAGAAGTGACAAGCAGACGCTCCACCTGCTCGTCCCTGACGGCCTGGCATATGTTTAGGGTTCCCTTCACGTTCGTGTCTACGTAGGAGTCAGGTGCTACATAGCTGTAAGGGATAGCGATAAGGGCGGCGAGATGAAAAACCGTATCGACACCTCTCACTATGTGCCGGCAGTAGTTGGGATCGCGCACATCTCCCGTGACTACTTCGAGGCCGGGATGACGTATGTCTTCAAGCCAGCCCCAGTTGTTGAAGGAGTTGTACTGGGCGAGGGCCCTGACCTCGCACCCCTTGTCAAGCAGAGCCTGCGTGAGGTGTGATCCTATGAAGCCATCGGCTCCTGTCACGAGTACCTTATTCATTGCTTGCCTATACGTTAATTGCCTATTTCTTCTTTATATGTCTCTATATGCCGTTCCTTCTTCTCCTGGAGTATCTCCGAGATGGTAAGGAAGATTCCGCTTTCCTCCACGTCGCCGAATTCGTCGTTGACCGCCGTTCCAAACATGCGCATCGTAGGAGATAGGCTCATATAGGCGTTGACGAGCGGAGGGATGTTAAGCCCCTTCTCGCGTATGAGTCGGTTGAGGATCTTATAGTCTTCCTTATAATTCTCGCCCGAGAACTTCTCCTGTATCTCCGGGGTCATGGCGCTTGTGGAGAGCGGTCTGAGCGGGCGCACCAATTCTTCGGTGTCAGGGAAATGCTTGTTGAGGAAACCGAGGATGAGGTCGAGATTTTCCCTGCCGAAGGCCGGATACATCGTCACCTTACCGAAGAGATACTTGATGTGTGGATACACCACCGTGAGGGCACCGAGTCCGTCCCATAGGTTGTCGAGCGCGAAGAGAGCCTTGGTTCCGGCCTTGCTGCTCTGGTATCCAACCGAAACGAACGAACGCCCGAGCTCGAGTGTTTCAGGCAATATCTCTTTAAGGAAACGGTCTGAAAACCTGAAGAGATGCGCGGTGGCGATATGGGGAGTTCCTGTCGACATATCTATCTTGTCGCCCGTTATGAAGCGGTATCCTCCGAGGATCTCCCTCGCCTGCGGATCCCAGACGATCAGCTGCCGGCATGGTTCCGGCATCGTGTCGAACTCGTCGATATCGTAAGGCCGTCCCGTTCCTCCGCCCGCCTGGCGGAAGGCCACCTCACGCAGGCGTCCTATCTCAAGCATAGTGTTGGGCGCACAATGGGCGTCGACAACGTAAAGATAGTTGTCGCCTTTGTTGGTATGGCGGAGAAACCGATCCGGAGTAAGTTCACTCTCGATGGCGGTCCGCTCCACGGGTGGTATGACGGGCTCCATTGTTATTGTTTCCATATGTAGTCGATCTTCCCGTTTTTGACCTATCCTCCCAAACTGCAAAGTTAATAATAAATTTTCAATAATGCGTTATCATCAATTCATAATTCATAATTCATAATGCATAATTACCTGCCGACACCCCGACCACACGACCACACAGCGACTCAACGATCCTGATGGAAATGGGCATAGACGAGTGCGCCCTTTGCCTTGCCGATGGCCGCGGCGATGTCGTCGAGGGTAGCTTCCTTTATGCGCTTTACGCTTTTGAAATGCTTTATCAGGGCTGTTTTGGTGGCCGGACCGACACCCTTGATGCTGTCGAGCTCGCTGACGGTCTGCCCCTTCGACCTACGGTCGCGATGGTGAGTGATGCCGAAGCGGTGGGCTTCGTCGCGCATCGCCTGAATCACACGAAGGCTCGGACTGGTCTTGTTGATATAGAGAGGCAGCGAGTCGCCGGGGAAATATATCTCCTCAAGTCGTTTTGCTATACCTACGAGAGCCACCTCTCCCCTTATCCCCATTTCATCGAAAGCTTCTACCGCCGCGCTGAGCTGCCCCTTTCCTCCATCGACCACCACCATATCGGGAAGCTTCTCTCCCTCGGCCATCATCCTGGTATAGCGACGGTGGAGCACCTCCTTCATTGAGGCGAAGTCGTCGGCCCCCACTACTGTCTTGATGATGAAGTGGCGATAGTCGCGCTTCGCAGGCTTGCCGTTGCGGAAGACCACGCAGCTGGCTACAGGGTTCGTGCCCTGTATGTTTGAGTTGTCGAAACATTCTATATGGCGCGGCTGCACCTCAAGGCGAAAATCACGCTTCATTGTCTCCATGAGTTTATCCACGCTCCTCTCCGGATCCAGGGCCTCCGCCTGCTTCTCCTTATCATTAAGGTATTGGGTGGCGTTTTTGACCGCTACATCGAGCACTTTCTTCATATCGCCCCGTTTCGGAATTGAGAAACGCACATTCCCGAATTCCACATCGGGCAGAAAAGGCACGATGACTTCGGAGAATTTTCTCTCAAACCGGCGTCCGACTTCCGCTATAGCCATGGAGAGCAGTTCTTCTCTGGTGGATGCCGAGCAGCGTTTGTATTCAAGGTTGATGCTCTGTATGACGGCCCCGTTGTGGAGATGCATGAAGTTGACTACGGCGGAGTCCTCGTCGTCGCTGGCCACGAATCCGAAGATGTCCAGTTCGGCTGTCTCGGTCTTTGCCACCACGCTCTTCGCGTTGTAGCGCTTTACTGCCTCGTATTTTTCCTTCACCTCCTGTGCCTGCTCGAACTTCCACTCCGAACTTAGGTGCTCCATCTCTTCAAGCAGGTATTTCTCGAGCTCAACGGTCTCGCCCCGGAGTATGGCTCGCACGCGGGCTACATATTCCTCATATTGGTCTTTATTGATGAAGCCACGGCATGGACCCCCGCATTTCTTTATATGATAGTCGAGGCATAGCGAGTATTTACCCCTTGCTATCCCCTTTTCATCGAGGATATGCCGGCAGCTGCGGAGCGGAAATATATCGCGGATGAGCTGCAGCACCACCTTCGCCGACTGCACGTTGGAATATGGTCCGTAGTATTTAGCCCCGAGTCCCTTCTCGCGGGTCATGAAGACTCGCGGAAAATCCTCTTTGGTTACTACTATCCAAGGATATGATTTGTCGTCTTTCAGCAATACATTGTAGCGCGGCTGGTATTCCTTGATCATGGCGCTCTCGAGGTGAAGCGCGTCCTCCTCTGTGTGCACTACGATGAAGCGCATATCGACAATGGAACGCACCAGCAGATTGGTGCGCCTTATGTCGTGCTGGCGATTGAAATAAGACGACACGCGCCTCTTCAGCCTTTTTGCCTTCCCTACATAGATGACGGTGCCTGTATTGTCAAGATACATGTATACGCCCGGAGAGTCAGGGAGCGAAAGTATCTTCTCACGCAACTTCTCTCCGGGGCGGTTGTTTCTTATGTCTTCAGGCGTACGGTCCGACACTATCTCGAGATTGAAACCACCATGCTCGTTAATGTCGCGCCCTACCCCTGCGAGCAGTTCGTCTCCCTGATTTCCGCTCTCCATGTCTTTGCTATCTGAATCCTTCATCTTCTTCCTTTCTCTTCCTCTGCTACCGGCCGGCGCCATTCCTGCTCTCTCTGCCGGTCGGTATGATATAAAAAAATTCGCCAATGGCATCGTATCCATCGGCGATATTCATCATCAATATTTCAGCAGCGAGGTTACTTCCACATCTTTCGGCAGAATGTCGCGGCCGTGAAGTTCGGAGAGCTCAACAATAAAGTTTACGTAGATTTTCTTCGGATTCATCGACTTCACCAGCTGGCAGCATGCGTTCATGGTGCCTCCTGTGGCGAGAAGGTCATCATGGAGCACGACTATGTCATCCGGACCTATCGCATCGCTGTGCAGTTCTATTGTGTCTACTCCATATTCCTTGGCATATGATGCCTTGACAGTCACCGAAGGGAGTTTTCCCGGCTTGCGGGCAGGCACAAAACCTGCACCGAGTCTGTCTGCGAGTATAGATCCTCCGATGAAACCGCGTGATTCGATACCTACCACCTTTGTCACACCTTTGTCTTTGTAGAGATCAGCGAGTGCGTCGCCCATGACGCGGAGAGCCTCCCCGTCTTTTATCATAGTAGTCAGGTCGCGAAATATGATACCCGCCGAGGGAAAGTCTGGCACATCCCTGATGATGGTCTTTAATTCTTCAAGTTGCATGTCTTCTTTCTTTATTATTGTTATTTTACGATAAATTTATTCGATCATTTCGAGATTTTTCATATATCGCCTAAGAAACGTCCTCAATGTTTCACGTGAAACATTTTCAATATAATTCCTTAAACCATAGTATATCGGAAGGCTATAGACTTCGGCACTGATTATACTTTATCACCGTATCATGACAAGGAGCACATTGATGTCGGCAGGCGACACACCGGGTATTCTGGAGGCCTGTCCTATAGTAGCCGGACGAATCTTTGAGAGCTTCTGGCGTCCTTCTGTCGAGATCGCAAGGATCTCGTCGAAATTCATTGCTTCCGGAATTCTCACCTTCTCTAATCGATCCATCCGCTCAGCCGACTCCCGTTCACGGTCGATGTAGCCCTGATACTTTATCAGTATCTCGGCCGATTCAATTATCTCATCTCTTCTATCCTCCTCCACCTCAGAACATCGATCGGCCAGAATCGGAATATAGGCAAGGAGCTTTTTGAAGTCAAGCTGTGGACGTCGCAGCAGATCCGCAACCTTTACCCTTCCGGCAAGACGCCCGGTACCCGCTTTCTCCAGATAGTCCTGAAGTTCATCGGTGGGTCTGATTGAGGTTTTTTCACACCATTCTACGAGAGCGTCACGCTCGGAGTATTTTCTCATCATGGCGTCGTAACGGAAGTCGTCGGCCAATCCTATCTCATGCCCGATCGGAGTGAGACGAAGGTCGGCGTCGTCCTGACGCAGTAAGATTCGGAATTCCGCACGGCTCGTAAACATCCTGTAGGGCTCATCGACTCCTTTTGTCACGAGGTCGTCTATAAGCACTCCGATATAGGCCTGGTCGCGTCCGAGAACCACAGGATCGAGACCTTTGACGCTGCGCGCAGCATTGATTCCTGCCATCAAACCCTGAGCTGCGGCTTCCTCATATCCGGTCGTGCCGTTGACCTGACCCGCAAGAAAGAGATTATCCACTACTTTCGACTCGAGTGTATGCCGCATCTGTGTCGGATCAAAGAAGTCATACTCGATGGCATATCCCGGCCGATAGAACTGCACGTCTCTCAGTGCGGGAATCTTTGTCAACGCCTCCACCTGTACCTGCCAGGGAAGAGAACTCGAGAAACCGTTAATATAGAATTCATGGGTGGTTTCACCCTCCGGTTCAAGAAACAGCTGGTGACTCTCCTTGTCGGCAAATGTAACTATCTTCGTCTCGATCGACGGACAATAGCGCGGCCCGATACTCTTGATCTGTCCATTGTAAAGCGGTGAGTCTGCAAGGTTATCGCGCAATGTCTGATGCACCTCCGGGCTCGTGTGTACTATATAACAGTCGCGGGGAGGAAGCGTACGCATCACTCCCGGAAGATAGGAGAACTTATGGAAATCCCTCTTCACGCTGCCGTCTGGCATTCGCTCGTCATCACCGGCCTGGGCTATCGCTTCGCTATAGTCTATGGTAGCACCGTCTATACGGGCCGGAGTGCCGGTCTTCATCCTGCCCACTCTGACGCCAAGTCGACGGAGCCCGTCGGAAAGACCGCGGGAAGATGCCTCTGATATGCGTCCTCCTTCTATCTGCGTACGGCCAAAATGCATCAGGCCGTTGAGAAATGTGCCTGCAGTCAGAACGACCCTCTTCGCCCTGAATGTTATGCCGAGAGCTGTCTTGACACCGTTTACGCTTGGATGACCTTTGCTTTCATCTATCACCATCTCGGTCACCATATCCTGAAATAGATGCAGTCTATCGGTTTCATCAAGCGTTTTCCGCCATTCATCGATAAAACGTGTGCGGTCGCTCTGCACCCGCGGCGACCATACCGCAGGACCTTTACTGCGGTTCAGCATGCGGAACTGGATGGCTGTCCGGTCGGCGATGATCCCGGTCATGCCTCCGAGAGCATCTATCTCTCGCACGATCTGACCCTTGGCGATTCCTCCGATTGCGGGATTGCACGACATTTGAGCCACCCGGTTCATATCAGCAGTTATGAGAAGCGTCTCGCAACCCAGGCGAGCTGCGGCCACAGCCGCCTCGCATCCGGCATGACCCGCACCCACAACTATAACATCATATTCAAACTTCATATTTTGTTAATGATAAATCATTAAAGAGAGCCAACGCCTCATTCTCCGCCGCTTCCATTATCTCCCGTTCCCCGGGGCCCTTATCATTGATGCCTACAAGGTGGAGCACTCCGTGTATTATCACCCGTAGGAGTTCCTTAGAATAAGGCACATCGTATTTCTCGGCATTGCTCGCCACAGTCTCCAGAGAGATCATAATGTCTCCGCTTATCCGGTCACCGCGTGAATAGTCGAAGGTAATGATGTCGGTATAATAATCATGGTTGACAAACTGACGGTTTGCCACAAGTATCTCCTCGTCATCCACAAAGAGATAGTTTAGGTTCCACACCCGGCGCGAGTGTGAGGCCGCCACTTCCTCTATCCATTTCGAGATCTTTCGCATGTCCATCTCCGGCATCTCGACTCCCTGTGCTGCAAATTCTATCATATTATCCGGTCACGTGACTTGAATTATTTTCCCTACGCCCCACAACTTCCCACCCATCGCGTGAGTTCATGTTAGATCGAGCGAAATTGCAAATATAACAAATTCCCGTGAATTTTCCTCGATTTTCCCCAAAAATCGTTCTTACCGCCTGAAATCACAGGTTTTCATTCTATCTTATAAAGAGGGAAGCCATTGTATACAAACCCAATAAATTATTGATTATAAGTATATTATATTAAAAACAAGGCGTAATTAACCCTCTGAGAATCGAATAAAACCAATTGCTCGGTAATCATCCGAGATATTTTTCAGCCAAAAATTGACAAAAGCGCTTCATTTCGATTCGAACGAAGCGAACACATCATTCCCTCCACAAGGGGAACATTCCTCTCGTTGTGTCCCACCGGAAAGTCGAACACCACCGGACAGCTTACCCCCCACTCCTCGAAGCGCTCGTGTATCATATCATACATCGACTCATGATTGCGGTCTCTCTTCCAATCGGTAAACTGTCCTACAAGAATTCCTTTGACTCTACCCAGCACACCCTGAAGGTGCAGACGGTAGAGCATACGCTCCACTGCATAGATAGGTTCCGACACATCCTCTATGAAAAGGACCACGTCTTCAGTCAGGGCAACCCCCATCATATCATACGGAGTACCGGCAAGTCCATTCAGCACCGCAAGGTTGCCACCGAGAAGAACTCCCCTACCCTCCCCGAGCATATTGTATGGATGTCCGTCCGCTAAGTACTCAAGCGAAGGAGAGGCAGCTTCCACAAGCTCCTTAAAAGCCTTTCTGTAGCCCCCGAACCCCGCGTCCGTATCCTCAACCAATTGCTTCGCCATTCCCCCGTGGATAGAGGCGATCCCGCATTTGTGAAGCAGGGCATGAAGCGCCGAGACATCTGAAAATCCGACAAGCCACTTAGGATGCGCCACTATGAATTCCGGATCGAGATAATCAAGCATATGCACGCAACCATAGCCGCCACGTGCGCATATCACGAGATCTATATCCTCTCTGCTCCAGGCGTCAGTGAAGTCAGCCACTCGCTGAGCCAATGAAGCAGCATACGACCCGCATGCGTTTCCATCAAGCACCGAAGGATAGACGATCAGCTCCGATCCCGGCAACTCATCCGGTCGTTCGTCATAAAGGCGCACAAATGCCTCTACAATCTCCGGCTTAATCCTTGTGGCCGGTCCTATCAGCGCCACCTTCCCCGTCTGCCTCACAGGACGAGGGATGATTTTCTCTACAATGGAATGCATAGGAAAAATATCATTAATTATGCATTATGCATTGACAACGGGGATCCCCGTCACTGATTCTATTTTCCGTCCTATAGCCAGCAGTTCATCTTTACCGACCTTTACAAGTTTCTCCTCAGGTGTGGAGCGGTCGAGACTGTAGATCATTATTTCCCGTGGCTGTATCTTTTTATATGCCTCGATAAGCGCAGATATCTCTTCGTCAGTAGTATTGTCTATATCTACTCCGTCATGATTACCACGCAGCATCATTGTCTGGATGATACCCGTTCCTTCAAACTGGCGGAGGCCTTCCACAACTTTGTCTACACTGAATCCGGGTGAATTAGGACGGTCAATAAGCCTCATCGTCTCCTCAAGGGCGGAATCAAGCTTTAGGATGTTGTTATCAACCTTCTTCAGCGCTTCCGCCACCTCGGGCTTGAAAATCATCGTGGAATTGGTCAGCACCGATACTTTGGCCTCCGGGTAGAATTTATCCCTTATGGCAAGCGTATCCTCGATGATATGAGGGAAATCAGGATGCAGCGTTGGCTCTCCGTTGCCAGAGAAAGTGATGACGTCGAGAGGATCACCATTAGCGTGCATTTCCTTCAGCTTTGCTTCAAGCCGGGAACGCACCTGATCACGTAGCGGAAGACCCGTTGTGCCCGCACCTTGTGCATTGAAGCCCGCCTCGCAGTAGAGGCAGTCGAAAGAACACACCTTCCCGTCGTCGGGCATAAGGTTGATGCCTAAAGAAACGCCTAACCTCCGGCTATGAATCGGCCCGAAGATAGTAGAGTGAAAAAGTACAGTCTGATCCTTTCCCATATAAATGTATATATTCTAATTTCTCCCACAAAATTAATAATTATCCCCCAATCCTCCAAATCCTTAAAGAATCCTTATTCATTCATGATTGTCGCTCATAAGCTTGCGGAGGAATGTACCGAGGTTCTCGCTGTTGGTTTCCAATCCAAGTTTCCGCCTGATATCGGTGCTTATGTTGTAATGGCGTGCCAAATCAAGATAATTGCCGATCTCCTTCCCCCGCAGTCCTATGGCATAAAGGCATACGTAGCCGATTTCCCTCTCAGTCAGTTCATGCGCCTTGAGATAGGCCATGAATTCCGGATGGGTGCCCTCCAGGACCTTCACTATCGATTCCTGAAACCTCTTCTTATCTTTCTTGATCTTATCGACATATTTATTAAATTCCTTGCCGTAAGATTCCTGATTGGTCAATGCCTGAGCGAATAGTCCGTTTAGCATGCCGATCCTTTCCCTAATGACTTGCCGGGCTTCTCCCGAAAGTGTCTTCTGCTTGCCAAGAAGATCCTTAAGCTGATCACTTTCACCCTCAAGTTGCCCGATATGAAGTTGCAGATTCTCTGCCTCCAGCCTCAGCTGCCTGCTCTCCGATTCAAGCTTCTCTGCATCCCTCTCGGCGAGTAAGCGAGCTGCTCTATTCAATCGATAGCGGTAATAGACCAGAATGGTAATGAGCAGCATAATAGCCGATCCGATCAATACCCATTTTATGATGCTATCCCTCTTCCGGATCTTGGCCATATTTTCTATTTCCATCTCATGCTTCCTTTCTGAAAAAAGAAGCTCATTAGAAAAAAGCTGATCGTGATACATCTCAAGCACTCTTGAATAGTTCCGATAGGCTTCAAGCGCTTTTCCCTTCTCATCCAATTTCTCCAATATCTCTGTCTTGACCGACCAGTATGTTAACGAATCAAGTATGTCATCCGGTTCAATCTTGGCATCAAATAGATAGTTTAATCCCACTTCCGGTTTGCCAATTTTAGAATATCCCCTCGCAAGGTTCATCTTTATATCATCGGGTATTTTTAAAATCTCTTTATTTTCAATACGACTGTTGATTTCATCCAGAAGACTATTGATCTCTTCTTCTTCCCCAAAATTAACGGTATATAGTAAAACCGTTCTTAATGATTCATTCTTCAAAGACTCCGAGCCTTCGTTGATGGCATCGCACATATTTTTTATGCTGTCTGCTCTGAACTTATTGTTTAGAATTATTTCTCCATATAAAGCTCTGAGATTACATTTTAACCGTTGAGAGTTTCTACCCAATGATCCATATATTTCAGCAGCTTTAAGATTATTGGCAACCATATCACTAATTAGATACTGCTTATAATAGATCCCTCCTTGGGCTACAAACATACGCGCCAATGTCAATGAATCTAAAACATGGTCTAAATTGTCTAATCCAGTTAGATACGACTGCATCGCATAATCGTCTTCTCCTGCATTCTCATAGATCCTACCTTGATAGTAATAAGTTCGCAGCCTTTCATCGACATTCCCACGCTTTAGGTAATAATCAATAGCTGGTTGCAGTACCTCGAATGTTGTGGTGTCAATGCCATTCTTATCCAATGCCATTGACTTAAGCAAGGCATGTCGAGCCCGACTTTTATTATTATTTAATTTAGAATCGTCTATCCCATCCAAAATGCTAAGCGCCGAATCAGGACGCATCTCCATCAAATAGTCTGCAAGATTTAGCTCGTCATCAATAGCTTCCGACTGGCGACACCCATCCATGCATAAAATAACCGAAATTACGTATACACCGAGAATAATCTGAAAAAATGTCTTTTTATCCATTGATATTTGTTTATGCATGCAAATTTACAGAAAAAATTTGACATTTTCTCTATGTTTCATATAATTATTTCCTTTATCTTGTTTCTCATGACAGCTTCCTCAACCCATATC
>JAIECF010000258.1:0-6289 GCA_029068655.1 Muribaculaceae bacterium
CAGGAATGAGACAACGGTAGATGCCTATTAGGAGTGTATACACACTGCCGCGGCGGCGCGTGAGCGTCACGCCGTGGCATTGCTATACATAATCCTGCGTGAGGCTTCTGCGTTGTCCGTTCTACTGAGATGGGCATTACCAGAGCCTCCACTTGAAGAACGGACAACAGAGTAACAGGCTCTCACGCTTTTTTTATTTCTAACATCATGCCGACGATGTGAGCCCGAAGGCCTTATGACCGATATGCCAAACATGATTTTGAGAAAAAGATTTCCAGACACTTGCCGTGGCTGCACCATCACATATCCTTAGTAATCAATAATCGTATCATTTAAGTAGGGTGCTAAGTTTATTATTCGGATTTTACGCTAACTATTCAGCTCGGAGAGCTGACATAGTGAAGAAATCCCGGACTTCAGTACGGGGCAGCCTCAAAGGGCTCAGTAGCCTCGGTGAGGCGCTTTATGGCTAAATCTATATTTGGCTCATATTTCCTATTTAAATGAATATATAATAAACGTTTAATCTATAATATTCTATAATTTACATTTAAACTAATCGCTTATGAAGCAAAAACTACTGTTGCTGCTGGTGACATTGGCATTCCTGTTGCCGGCGCGACTCTCCGCCTTCGAATCCGGCGGAATCTACTACGAGCTCCAATGGGACGATGAATCCCAGGCGTATAATGGAGTATACGTAGCATCTTCACCTTACGACAACAAGTATTCAGGCGACATCGTGATCCCGTCATCTGTGGAATACGAAGGTCAGACTTACCCGGTGACGTCGATTGGAAACTATGCTTTCGATGATTGTGCAGATCTTACCTCCGTAGAGATACCCAATTCGATAACTTCGATTGGAGATAGGTCTTTCCAAAGCTGTAGAGCCCTCACTTCCATGGACATTCCAGACTCGGTGACTTCGATTGGTGAATATGCGTTTTGGTATTGTGTATCATTAAAATCCATTAAGATATCCACCTCGATAACTTCCATCAAGCATGCTACATTCGCAGATTGCTCATCTTTAACTAACATTGAGTTACCAAATTCAATCATTTCTATTGAAGGAGTAGCTTTCAGCGGGTGTTCTTCTCTCACCTCTGTGGAAATACCTAACTCGGTAACCTCAATTGGAAGTAGTTCTTTCAGCAATTGCTCCTCCCTCAATTCAGTAGAAATACCCAACTCAGTGACTTCGATTGGAGATGGCGCTTTTCAAAATTGCACGTCTCTAACCTCCGTAGTGATCCCTAACTCGGTGTCTTCGATAGAAGATTATACTTTTAGAGAATGTAAGGCTCTCGCTTCGGTAGAGATCCCCAACTCGGTAACTTCGATTGGAGCCTTGGCTTTCTATAGTTGTAAATCCCTAACCTCCGTACAGATACCCAACTCGGTAACTTCGATTGGACAAAGTGCTTTCCAAAACTGCACCTCCCTCACTTCCGTAGAGATACCCAACTCGGTGACTTCAATTCAATACGGGACTTTCCAGGAATGTTCATCACTCACTTCAGTAGCGCTCCCCGACTCGATAACTTCTATCGGAGATTATGCTTTCTACTATTGTTCTTCCCTCACTTCTGTGGAGATTCCCAACTCGGTGACTTCGATTGGAAATTCTGCTTTCATCAGATGTTCCTCCCTTACCTCCATAGAACTCCCCAACTCGGTGACTTCGATTGGAGATTATGCATTCAGCGGTTGTTCCTCCCTCACCACCGTAGAGATTCCAAACTCGGTGACTTCAATTGGAAATAGTGCTTTCAGCGGTTGTTCATCTCTCTCCTCCGTGGAGATTGCCAACTCGGTTACTTCGATAGGTGAGAATGCTTTCAGCTATTGCGATAATCTTAGATTAGTTGTTATTCAATCACCAAATGTAAAATTCGGTTCCAATATTTTCGGAGAGTCCTGGAGTAGTAAGCCCTGGTATGTATTTGCTCCGGAAGGTTTGGATTGCTCCGCCCTTAAATGCAACGTAAGGACCTTTGATCCGGCAACCACCATATTCATGGCCGACGGTACAATTCTTACCGACAACGGCAAGACACTCTATTTCGTGCCAGTCTATGCCGGAATGTCGTATGAGATCCCGGAAGGTGTCACAAAAATACCTGCAGGTGCTTTCGGTTCAATGGATGGTGCAGCCTTCACAGTCTTTGATACCCTGACAATCCCTTCAACCATCGAAGAGATAGAAGCTGATGCTTTTAACTGGTCTATACAAATAGAAAAAGTAAACTTCACCGACTGGTCTAAATGGTATGCCAACGTCAAGCTCGGTAACATCTACGCCAATCCTTACTGGAACAGCAAACCCTATGTCGGCGGTGTGCAAATGGTAATTCCGGAACTACCGGAGGAAATTACTGAAATTCCCGACTACATTAACTATGGTCTGCAGTTCAAGGACGAGATAGAGCTTCCGCGTTCCATCAAACGTATCGGTGCTTATGCCTTCTACAATAACAAGGAGTTATACTCCGTGATACTCCCCGTAAGTCTTGAAGAAATAGGCGAGTCTGCCTTTGAAGGGTGCGAGCTTCTCGAGAATCCCGCATTCCCATCCGGACTAAAGAAAATCGAGAACGGGGCCTACAAGAAGTGTACCTCCATCACTGAGATCGCGCTTCCTGAAGGAGTGTCCATGCTCGGAGAAATCGCAGAACCTGATCCTACATTAGGGGTAAGTCGGGTGAAGGGCGTATTCGAAGGCTGTTCGGCTCTTGAGAAGGCTGTTGTAGCCGTCGATATCGATTACATCGCCGACAATCTCTTCAAAGGTTGCAAGGCTCTCGACAAGATCTACTTCCCCCTTCAGCTGAAGACCATCGGTAACGGTGCGTTTGAAAAGTGCATCACTCTCGACGAGATCACCTTCCCGGCTACCCTCGAGTCTATCGGCAGAAGGGCATTCATGGGTGATAACGAATACAGGGATCCGGAACCTCAATTCGGTCACATATCCAAACTTGTCATACCCGACGGAGTCAAGGAGATCGGTTCCTACGCCTTCGCATACCAGAGCATTGCCAACCTTTCTATCGGTAAGAGTCTCGAGAGCATAGCGGACTCCGCCTTCTATGCGAATCCGGAACTTAAAGTGATCGAGTTCTCTGAAGGTCTTAAGAAAATCGGAACCGGTACTTTCGCAAATGCTATATGGTGCAATAGCTATAGCTATATCGGTTCGGTAAAACTCCCTTCTACAGTGACTGCAATAGGAAATTATGCTTTTAGCGGTTGCTACATCAGTGAACTCGTAGTTCCCGATAAGGTCGAGACTCTCGGCACTGCAACCTGCGGTCGCCCCTCCTCGCTTACCCTCGGAAGCGCCGTCAAGGATATCGCCGCTGATGCTTTCGACTTCGAGAAACTCTATACCATCCGTCTGAAGGCCCACATGCCTCCGACGCTTTCGGATGCGTTCCCCCTCACTCCTGAGCAGAACGACCAGCTGACGCTTATCGTAAACCAGGGTCGTCACGACACCTACAACACCAACGCGCGCTGGAAACAGATCGACCGCATCATCGAAGACGGCGAGTCGGAGGTGGTGATCTATCTCAACGGCGAGTACAGTCTCGCTGAGGAAATCCGTATCCAGTCAGGCTACATGCCCTCCGTAATCACCAGGATGAAGGTCAACGGTCCGCTCACCGCTACTGACCTCCGCGTGATCAAGGAGAACATGATCTCGCTGACCAGCCTCGACATCAGCGGGGTGACAAATGTAACTGCGATTCCCGAGAGCCAGTTCGCAGGATCCCTGATCACCAGCATCGTGCTCCCGTCCAACCTCGAGACGATCGGCGACGGCGCCTTCAATAACTGCAGTCTGCTCAGTCTTAGTGAGATCCCGGCGACTGTCAAGACAATCGGAAGCAATGCCTTCTATGGCTGTCCCGGTGTGAACATCAAGACCCTTCCCGCTGCACTCGAATCGATTGGATACAGTGCTTTCTCCAACAGCGGCATGACCGAGGTTGTCGCAGGCTCACTCCTTTCGGAAATAGGCAGCAACGCGTTCAGCAACTGTATGCTTCTCGAGCGCGCCGATCTCAGCGCGGCAGCCATCAACGCCATTGCCGACAATCTTTTCTCTGGCTGTACGGAACTTGACGAGGTACTCCTTCCGGCTTCTGTAGAGACAATCGGCTACGGCGCATTCAGCGGTACCGCCCTGCGCAACATAGACTTCGCCTCCGAGGTGGCTACAATCGGCGACAACGCCTTCAGCAACAACCGCCGTCTCGTCAGCGCGACGCTTCCTGAATCTGTCACAAGAGTCGGATCAAACCTCTTCTCCAACTGTCCCCGTCTCATCTCCGTTTCCATGCCGATGGCCACCACAAGTGTAGGGGCAGCCATCCTGAGCAGCGACCGCAAGCTCGCCAACCTCAGCTGCGCCGCCACCGAGGCTCCCGATGCAGAGAGCGGTGCCTTCAATGACGTGCGTTACCGCTATGTCACTCTGACCGTCCCGACGCTCAGCTTCCGCAAGTACCTCTCCGCTCCGCAGTGGGGTAAGTTCGAGAACATGAAGAATACGCTCCAGGTAAACATCGGCGGAGGTGTCAATGTCACCAACGCAGCCGAGAACGAGTATCAGGATATGCTCGAGGAAGACGAACTCGAGGCAGCCCAGGAGGCGGCCGCTCAGCAGAGCGGCGAGATCACCCCTGCACGCGCCATGCGCCGCGCCGCGGCCCGCGCGAAGAGCGTGCAGAACTTCGCAATCATGTTCGACGGCGCCCAGCTGATGTCGAGCACCGACGCAGGCGCCAACCGCGTGTTCATCACTCCCGAACCGGGCGTGAAGGTGACCTCCATTCTTCTCGACGACAAGGAACTTCTGTCTGAATTTGACGGCTACTCCCTCCTTCTCCCCGAAGGATGCACCGGCGCCCTGAAGATCATCACCGACGCACCCGATCCGGTGAAAGTCGAGTCGATCACCCTTTCCGAGACCAAGGTGAAGCTGACCTTCGGAGAAACCAAGGAGCTTAAGGCCACAGTAAATCCCGAGAATGCCGACGACAAGAGGATCCGCTGGGAAAGCAGCAATCCAGAGTATGTCACCGTAGACAAGAACGGCGTCATCACAGCAAATAATAATTGGAGCACCGGCACATCGATCATCACGGCTACCGCCATGGACGGTTCCGGCGTGAAGGCCACCTGCGAGGTGACTGTCGGATATCCGGTATATGTAATGAATATCGAGGTTTCCGAATCCAATGTCAACATGAATCCGGGCGACACCAAGCAGCTCACTGCGACTGTCTATCCCGAAGATGCCGACAACAAGTCTGTAGCATGGACAAGCTCCGATACCTCTGTCGTTACCGTGACAGAAAACGGTCTGATCGAGGCTGTAGCCGAAGGTTATGCAACAATCACCGTAATGGCCCTCGACGGATCGGGTGCAACCGGCTACTGCTATGTGACGGTTTCTCCTAAGTATATCGATGTGGCAGGAATTACACTCAACGCTACAGAACTTAGTCTGACCGAAGGTGAGGCAGCTACACTATCCGCAACTGTCGATCCCTCTGATGCTACAGACAAGACAGTGACATGGTCATCTTCCGACTATAATGTCGCTTATGTCGACAGCGAAGGAAATGTTTCAGCGATGAGCGCCGGAACGGCAGTAATCACAGCTACCGCTTCCAACGGAATGACGGCAAGCTGCACCGTGACAGTCGCCACCAACATAGTCTCTGTCGAGTCCATCATTCTTGACTATACAGAGCTGACCCTCGATGAAGGTCAGACATGGACACTGTATGCTACCATCACCCCGGACAACGCTACAGACATGTCAGTGACATGGTCTACTTCTGACTCTTCAATCGCATCAGTAGACTCGTTCGGCAATGTGACTGCCATGAGTGCGGGTACCGCTGTGATCACAGCAACGGCTTCCAACGGCAAGACCGCTTCCTGCTTCGTTATGGTGCTTCCGACCCTGGCATCCTCTCTGACGATCGATCCGACGGAATGGAACGGCGTGGAAGGAGACATGTTCACCATCACAGCCACGGTGCTTCCCGACAATACTGCCAACAAGAATGTAATGTTCGAGTCGAGCGATTCCAATGTGGCTTCGGTTGATGGCGATGGCAACGTCGTAATCCTTAAGGAAGGCACCTGCGTGATAACGGTATCTACCGTCGACGGCTCCGGCCTGACTGCGGAATGCGTCATCACGAGCATGTCGGGAGTAGAGGCGATCTTCGCCGATCCCGACGCCGAGGTTGACGTCTACGAC
>JAIECF010000258.1:6389-26837 GCA_029068655.1 Muribaculaceae bacterium
CTGAACGGCATGATGGTTAAGCGCGGATGCCGCAGCAAGGACCTGAAGCAGCTGACCCCGGCCGTCTACATCCTCCGCAAGGGCAATCTCATCGTGAAGACTGCGATAAGATAAAGTCACTCACCAACTGCTAACTATATACAGACGACAGAGTCGGGAGCATAGCGATATGTCCCGACTCTTTTTTTGTGCTTATGTCTTTATTTGCAATACATACGATTTTTTTGTATCTTTGCAAAAAATAATGAGGATTATGAGCCAGTTGAGATACCCCGTAGGAATGCAGACCTTCTCTAAGATTATTGAGGAAGGATACGTATATGTAGATAAGACAAGCTATATAAAGACTTTGCTTGGTCAGGGGCAGTTCATATTCCTGAGCCGTCCCAGACGGTTTGGGAAAAGTCTTCTGCTGTCTACATTGGAGGCTTATTTCGAGGGAAGACGCGATCTCTTCAAAGGTCTCGCCGCTGACACAATGGATCTTGACTGGACCCCTTCACCCGTGCTTCACTTCGACTTTAACGCCGAGAACTTCAGCCGTGAGGATGGTCTTGAACAGCTTCTCGACGGCTTTCTTTGGAGGTATGAGAAAAAATATGGATGTATTAAAACAGAGCAGTCCATTTCACAACGTTTCAAGAATATTATCGAGGCGGCTTATCAAAATACAGGCCGACAGATAGTCATACTCATTGACGAGTATGACAAACCGCTGCTTGACATTGAGGACTATCCTGAGATCTTCGAGAAAAACCAGCGGATACTCAAGAGTTTCTTCGGAAACCTGAAGAGCATGGACCGCTACATACGCTTCGCATTCATCACCGGAGTGGCACGCTTCAGTAAGGTCAGCATCTTCAGCGATCTCAACAACCTCAATGATATCTCGATGGTCAATGCTTACTCCGACATCTGCGGCTGGAGCGAGGAGGAACTGCTCCGATACTTCCGTCCGGGCATAGAGGATCTCGCAGAGGAACTGGAGGTGGATTTCGAGGATACACTTTCGGCACTCAGAGGATATTACGATGGGTATCTCTTCACTCCTAAAGGCAAGCGGCTCTACAATCCATTCAGTGTCCTGAAGGCTTTTACCAACAAGGAGATCGATCCTTATTGGTTTGACAGCGGAACGCCGACGTTCCTGGTCCGCCGAATCAGGAGACAAGGCACTTTTCCCCCGGACATCAACGGACAGATATGCACACGCAAGGAACTTATTGCCGTCGGCCTTAACGACCGCAATCCGATTCCCCTGATGTTCCAGACCGGATATTTGACCATTGACCGTTACAATAATGATACCCGGCTGTACGCCCTCCGGTTTCCGAACCGGGAGGTGGAGGAAGGATTTTATGAGGAGCTTCTTCAAGTATATGCACCCGACACATCAGATCCTTTCTGTCCCTTCAGTTTTACCCGATTCAAGACTGATCTTGCCGAGGGAAGGCCCCGGGACTTCATGGAGAGACTCGCCACGATGCTTAAAACGCTCCCCTATGAGGATCTCAGCGAATCGACCTACCGCGCCATAACCTTCCTCATCACTGTACTAAGCGACACGACGGCACTTGCCGAGCACCACAGCTACCGAGGACGTTCCGATCTGGAGGTGTTTTCCGGAAAGAACATATATATCTTCGAGTTCAAATATAATAAGACTGTTCGGGAGGCGATGGACCAGCTGCGTGACCGAGACTACGCAGGCCGATACGCGATGGACCAGCGACCGGTATATCTCATCGGAGCAAACTTTATCGAGGACAGAGACAACCGTGGCCTCGAATACGAGATAAAAACGTGCGCTCCCAGCTCCCCGGCGCCTGAAAAGTAAATAAATAACTGAACTTTCGCATGCTCTTTTATTATCTCGCAAAGGTGCAAAGGGTTTATCAATGATTAATGATAAATGATCAATGATAAATTGACTCCGCGACTTGGTTTTCAAGGACGCCGAGGTTGACGTCTACAACCTGAACGGCATGATGGTTAAGCGCGGATGCCGCAGCAAGGACCTGAAGCAGCTGACCCCGGCCGTCTACATCCTCCGTAAGGGCAACCTCATCGTGAAGACGGCGATAAGATAAAGTCACTCACCAACTGCTAACTATATACAGACGACAGAGTCGGGAGCATAGGGATATGCCCCGACTCTTTTTTTGTGTTTATGTCTTTATTTGCAATACATACGATTTTTTTGTATCTTTGCAAAAAAAAGAGGATCATGAGCAAACTGAGATACCCCGTCGGAATGCAGACCTTCTCCAACATCATCGAGGAAGGCTATGTGTATGTAGACAAGACCGCTTATATCAAGCCACTGCTTGAGCAGGGAAAGTTCATATTCATGAGCCGACCGAGACGTTTTGGGAAAAGTCTGCTGCTCTCCACCCTCGAGTCTTACTTCGAAGGACGCCGCGAGCTCTTCAGAGGACTCGCCGCAGACAGTCTGGATCTCGATTGGACCTCCAGGCCGGTGCTTCACTTCGACTTCAACGCGGAGAACTACAGTCTGGAAGATGGTCTGGAAAGGCGTCTCGACACCCTGCTCCGACCTCTTGAGAAGATATATGGAAGCGACTCTGCAAACGTAACCCCTTCCCAGCGTTTCAGTCATCTTATAGAGGCCGCTTACAGGAAGACAGGCCGTGAGGTGGTCATACTTATCGATGAGTACGACAAGCCACTGCTTGACATTGAAGACAACAAAGAGCTGTATGAGAAGAACCAGCGGATGCTCAAGAGCTTCTTCGGAAACCTGAAGAGCATGGACCGCTGTATACGGTTCGCATTCATCACCGGCGTGGCCCGCTTCAGCAAGGTCAGCATCTTCAGCGACCTCAACAACCTTGATGACATATCGATGGATAAGGCTTACGCCGACATATGCGGATGGAGCGAAGAGGAATTGCTCCGGTATTTCCGCTCCGGCATCGAGGACCTCGCCGAGGAACGCGAAGAGGATTTCGAAAAGACTCTGACTGCACTCCGCGACTATTACGACGGATACCTTTTCGCATTGAAAGGCTCCCGGCTATATAATCCCTACAGCGTCCTGAAGGCTTTGAAGAAAAAGGAGATCGACCCATACTGGTTTGACAGCGGAACCCCGACGTTCCTTGCCCGACGAATAAGGAACCGGGGCATGTACCCTCCCGACCTCAACGGACAGACGTGCACCCGCGAAGAACTGATCGCAGTAGGTCTCAACGACAGCAATCCGATACCCTTGATGTTCCAGACCGGATACCTCACCATCGCACGCCGCGACAAAGATACCCAGCTGTATGAACTTCGTTTCCCCAACCGAGAGGTAGAAAAGGGTTTCTACCAGCTGCTGCTTCCGATGTATGTGCCTGAGGTCGATGATCCTCAGAGCCCTTTCCGATTCACCCACTTCATGACAGACTTTGCCGAAGGGCGTCCCGAAGACTTCATGGAGAGGCTCGCCACGATGCTGAAGGCTCTCCCCTACGAGGACCACAAGGAGTCGACCTACCGCGCCGTGACATTCCTCATCGCCATCCTCAGCGGCATACCGGCGCTTGCCGAGCGCCACAGCTACCGCGGCCGACCTGACCTTGAGGTGTTCGCAGGAAGGAACATCTACATCTTCGAATTCAAATACAACAAAAGCCTTCAGGAGGCCATGGACCAGCTGCGTGACCGAGACTATGCAGGCCGCTACGCAATGGATCAGCGCCCGGTATATCTCATCGGAGCAAACTTTATCGAGGACAAAGACAACCGTGGCCTCGAATACGAGATAAAAACGTGCGCTCCCAGCTCCCCGGCGTTCCCGGCGTGAAATTCCCCGTACAAAACTTTTTTTCAAAATAATTTGCATGTCAGAAAAAAAATCATTAACTTTGCGCTTCGAATGAGCGGGATATGTTTGCCGCTCCCTTTCGTTATTCAGAAATCAGAAACATCAATATAGAAATGGCATCAAGCAACCAGACCCCCGAGCAGCCGGACCAGCTCGAACAGATCAACAACAGGCTGACAGATCTCGGACGTAACATAGAGACCAACAAAAAAGCGATGGGCATCGCAATGGGGGCTATCCTCGTAGTAGCCTGCCTCACTTTCGCATGGCTCTATCTTTATAAGGTACCTACCGACAACAAGGCCATGGAAGCCTACAATCAGGTGGAACTCTCAACATTAGGAAATGACTCTCTCGCCGCAGCGCAGTATAAGAAGGTGGCCGACGAATACGGCAGCACATCGGCAGGCAAGCTCGCTTCCCTCTCTGCCGCCCAGACTCTCTACGGCTCAGGCAAATATGAGGAAGCTGCCAAATATCTCAAGAAATTCAGCTCCAAAGACAAGGTGCTTGACGCTAACGCTCAGATACTCCTCGGCGACTGCTACGTCAACCTTAAGAAATACGACGAGGCAATCTCCGCTTTCAAGCATGCAGTAGATAAAAGCAAAGGCAACGCGCAGATTGCTCCCCGTGCCCTTCTCAAGCAGGCTGTAGTCTACGACGAACAGAAGAAATATGGCGATGCTCTCAAGTGCTATGAGACCATCAAGAAAGACTATCCTCAGTTCTCTCTCGGCAACGGTCTCTCTATCGACTCCTACATCGAGCGCGAGAAAGCCCGCCTCTAAAATAACTGATCATTAATCATTGATAATTGATCATTGCCAAAATCGCCCCATAAAATAATAAAACATACCTGCTTATTTTATGAAAGGGAAGTTCGCTGCTGCGGCCTTCCCTTTTTATTTTTTTAACATTATATTTTCAAGAAATTCAAAATAATTTTTATACTTTTGTAAATTATTGGAAGTTTATTTCGAAAAATGTTTAGTATGCTCTGCCTGTCCATGCTCGTATTCCGGGGTTTAATAAAGAGTGCCGTGCATCTTTTCGATTAATTGCAGCCGATAATCTAATTAAGCCGATCAGTCTAAAAGCTAATATAGAATAGATATGAAACTCAGATACTTACTTGCTTCAACAGTCGTATGTGCGACTGTCTCGATGAATGCCGCAGAACCAAAAGATTTCGGCGAGATGCAGCCGGAAGTCGTATACAGTTATGATCTGCTGGTGCCTGTGATGGGATATTACACCCCCGTAGAGTCAGGAATAATGAAGAGTTACTGCACAGGTGACGAAATCGGAGTATTCACCGACGCGGATCATCAGAATGAAATTTTCTCACAGCAAAGCTTCTATACCGCTTCCGGAGAGAAAGCCCGTGTCTATTCCGTCAATGCGGGGCAGACATTGTATTTCTATAATCCGGCTCCCGTTGCTCAAGGGGAATTCAGGTTTGTAGTCGAGACGGAGAACATAGAGGTTGGTTCCGTGGATCCCTCTCCTGATAATGTCCTTTCCATCAGCTCTTCATACAGGGCTGAGCTTGCGTTCAATATGTCGATAAAGTGTACCAAATGCGTGATCGAGATCAACGGTGAATCGGCCGAGCTTACTCCCGAGGTAGTCGATTCCTATATATCGGTCAACTGGTTCAATACCCTCCGGCAATGGTATCGCGCCGGTAAGATAAATGAAGGCGACATAATGACGCTTACACTCTCGGGAATCAGAGATGCGTATAATTCATCCAACCGTCCTGATTTCGGCGACGGAGTCGGCAAGCTCGTGCTGAAATATAAGATGGCTGCCAAGCCGGTGGAGTTGGTCAGTGAATCAGGTACTCCAAATAGCGGTGTATTTGATTTCCTGTCGTATTATCTCCCCGGAGGCGACAAGGGTATCGTAAGTCTCGTATTCAGCGGCGATCTTGATCCTGCCTGCCATCCTACAGCCGAAATCCAGTATGGTGATCAGGATAATATCGAGGCCGGAATGTATATGGAATGTCCTCCGGTGAAAGTGGAAGGCAACACCGTAACAGTAGATCTGCAAGGTGTAAAACGTTTCCCTGAGCAGATGGTACCCGGGCTTCCTGCCCAGAGCACTATTGCTTTGATAGTCTCCAAGATAAAGAGTCCTGACGGACAGTATGTGCTGACCGGCCAGATGGCAAGTCCGTATTCCTACGGCTTCAGCTATAATCTGAAAAGCGTGTCGTACAGCATCGCTGCCGATTGGGTGCCTGCCGCAGGGAGTGCGCTCAACGCCGGCACGGAGATGGAGATCTGGGTTCTCAACGGAGGACAGATCACCTTTGATTCCGTCGACTTCACATATGTCAAGGATGGTGTCCCCGCCGTGATAAGTATCCCTTACTCCGACCTGAAGGTCGAAAAAGACACTTACTCCACCGATGCCCTTCTTTATTACCTGACGGCTCCGGCCATAGAAGCAGATCCCGACTCGGAGATAACCGTGACTTTCGGTGGCCTCGAATGTGCTGACGGTCTCGATCACAGCTCCGATATATTCGTGAAGTATAAGTCTGCTTCCACGGGCGTCGACGAAGTTGAGTCCGCTGATGCCGATGGGGTATATTACGACCTCACAGGGCGTAGAGTAATGACTCCTGCGAAGGGTATATATATCCGCAACGGCAGGAAAATCATCGTCAAGTGATATTTATCATTCAAAATCAATACATGCACCTATGAAAATTAGACAATTACTTGCTATGACAGCGGCAACCGCCGCTATGGCGAGTGCGTCCGCTTTCGAGTGGACTCCGGCTGTACAACAGCCTAATCCCAACCTGGATGTTACCGAAGCATACCAGCTCGAGACATTGAGATTCCTGGCTGAATCCGGTCTGGAGGCTACAGATGTCATGCCGAGATGGATTGATGAAGACGGTAATGAGATAATTGGCTCCTATTCATCCTACAGTGATCCGAGTTGGGGTGAATACCAGTATGAATTCACATTAGCCGATTTCAAGAGCAACGGTGAGTACACTCTGACGTTTCCGGAAGGTATGCTCAAGAATGCCGCCGGGGAATCCAGTGCCCCGAAGGAATTCTATTTTACGGTAGATGTCGATCAGCTTGCAGGCGCTATGTTTGATGACTTCAAGGTGCTCTCGATTTCGCCAGACCTGTCAGTGCCGCAGGCTCTGTGGTCAAATCAGATCATCAGCATCAATACCAATCACAATGACGCGATAGGATATACCGTGCTTAGTGTCTTCGACAAGGATGCCGAGGAAGGTAATAACGGTATCGTGCAATCCAACAATATGACTACGCATCGGGCACTTGGGGATGCTTCTCCGATAAGCTGGGAAATCGTAGGGTCTTATAAGTTTCTCGAAGGCCATCATTACTCCGCTGAGATCATATTCTATAACGGCACGAATGACAGGGATGCGGACGGCAACCCGACTCCGATTGTGGCTAAAGCCACCTATGAGTTCACAGGAAAGGTGGAAGGCTTTGTATATTCCGACATTAAACTGCTGGAAATAACCCCGGTGCCCGGATCCTTGACTATCAGCGAACCGTCAGAGGCCGTATTTACTTTCACTTTCTCCGGACCGGTAACCGTCTACAAGGCTTTAACTCCTCTCGGTCAGTATGGCAACGTAGTATATCCTCAGACATGCCTTTCTTCCAACGAGGAAAAGACTGTATGGACACTCGACCTTTCGGATAACGATTATGTCAGGACTGTTGATGCGGAACTCGCCATCGCTATATATGCCCGTGATATGGACGGCAATCAGCTTAAGGGTGATTTCGGCGAAGAGGGAGAATCTTGCTTCACCGCGGCGTGGAATTGTGATCTCGGTGCAAAGGGCATCGTCATTGTCTCGCCGGAGAAAGGCGCGAGCATCGACCGCCTTTCGGAAATTGTCGTGAAGTCTGAAAACGGAGAGCCAATGACCTGGTCATGGGTAGGAGAGGCATACGTGCAGAATCTTCTCGGTGAGAATATCGGTATGCTTGAACCGTCGGAAGAAGAAAATGACGGTACCGCTTCGGTATTCCATTTTACACAATGGAAGAAAGGGGATGACTCTGAAGCTACTCCCATTGATCTGGTAGCCGAAGGCTCATATACAATCTATTTCAGCGCCGGATGTTTTGTCTTTGGCGATCAGTTTACCGCGGTCAACAGCCGTAGCCTTTACTCCGGATTCTCGATCACAGGTGCTCTCGACGACACTCCCGACGATCCCGTAGTGGATCCCGCCGAGCAGGAGACATTCAACTATACCGCAGTTGATCCGGAAAACGGCTCAATCGTGGATGCACTTGAGACTCTAAAGCTCACTTTCCCGGAAGAAGTCTCCTTTGACGGATGTGAAGTCAAGGTCTACGATGCCGATCAGAATATCGTCGCCACAGCAGTGGCCGACTATGACTGGGATCTGTTTATGTTCGACGTAGTCTATATCAAGTTTGCCGAGCCCGTAGTGCAGCCCGGTGCTTACGAAGTGGTGATACCGGCCCGTACGCTCTGCAACGACGAATACTCGATGAGCGACGGCAAGGCAGGCGTCTGCAATCCCGAGATCAGACTGAACTATACCGTCGGTTCCGATCCCAATGCCGTAGATGCCGTTGCGGCAGCCGACGGATGCGATGTCTATGACATACATGGCCGTCTCGTGCTTCGTGGTGCTTCGGCCGACGCGCTCCATGCTCTCCCGAAGGGCATATATGTTGTAGATGGCAAAAAAGTGGTAATTAAGTAATATCATACCCCGTAACCTCATCCCTGGCGGGTCTGAACCCCCGTCAGGGAACCAATCACAAACAACGAAACCTTACATTTATGAATCAGATCAGTAAAATTAAGAAGATGGCGTTAGGCGCTCTTGCGGCTTGCTCACTGACAGCGGCAGCTGATGACGCGCCATCCATTCTGGCAGTCCAGCCTCTCTATGACGGCCCTCTGTCAAATATGTCGGCCAACGGCCAATGGGCTGTAGGCGATGCAGTGAATCCCGACAACAGTTCGTATACAGCTTATCCTCGAATCGTGAATACCTCCACAGGGGAGGTGCTTCAGCTCTTTACCGACGCACAGGCCATGCTCGGCACTTCAATGGGGGCTACATGCGTGAGCGACGACGGCCTGACGGTAGCCGGAAGCTACAGCGGCAACCCCGCTGTATGGAAGAAGGATTCCGGATGGACATCCCTTCCGCGTCCTAAAGGAAGTTATAATGGCGGTATAGTCTCGGCCATGACTCCCGACGGAAAGTATGCAGTAGGTCGCGTGAGCATCGATCTATTCCGTGAATACCCATGTCTGTGGGACCTCGAAAGCATGAAACTGGTCGAGCTTCCGGGAATCATCGACTCCAACCCAATGTATAAGGACAAGATCGAGGAGGGGGGAGATCCTGCAGAATGGAGCGACATCGACCTCAACGTTCGTCTGACCGGTATTTCACCCGACGGTAATATCCTGCTCGGTACGGTTGACTTCGCTTTCCCCGAGGCTTCATGGGAGTTTATCTACCGTCGCGACGAGGCGAAATGGATTCCTCTCGGCCTCAAGTATGAGGGAGGACGCCTTCTGCCTCTCAACGATGAGGTGTCGGGTGCAGTTGAGTGCGTGCTGTCGGCCGACGGCAAGTATATCGGCGGCCTTTGCATGACACTTTCGGATTCTTCAGTGCCGTTTACCTGTCCTGTCGATGATCCGACATCATTTACACTGCATACGGATGGTGACGGCTATGGAGTCTGGGCCATCGGTTCGGATGCCGTTGTCTACGGTTCCACTCCTACAGGAACCCCCATACGCAACTGGAGTGTAAAGATTGGTAATTATTGGTATGACTGGAAGATGGTAGCCAAGCAGCTGTATGGTATAGACTGGATGAAAGACGTGACAAAAGATGACTCCGGTCTGTCGGGCACTGTAGTTGCTGTATCGACCGACAATCTCAAGATCCTTGCAAGCGACTTTACTCAGAATGTATCTTATATCATCACTCTTCCGAAGCCTATGGCAGAGATTTGCGCCGGAGTAGATCTTCTTGGCGACTATCGCGTCTCTCCGGCCGCCGGCGCACAGTTCTCCATGCTGCAGAAGATAGTGATAGATCTTGGACGTGAAGTTGAGATAGCAGGAGAGAAGACATGTGTGACTCTCGAGGATGCCGATGGCAACCCTTTGAGAAAATCAATCAATTTAGCCCTTCAGGCCGACAACAACAAACGCGTCGAGGTGATCTTCCGGGACTTCTCTCTCGAGCCGGGCAAAGACTACTACGTAGTGATTCCCGCTGGCGCGATAACGATAGCCGGCGATTCGGAACGCGTAAATAAGGAAATCAAGATCCGCTATCGCGGCCGTGAGGCCGGTCCGGTGAAGCCCGTCAATGTATCTCCTGAAAACGGAGCGAACGTACCTCGCCTCAATTTCACCACCAATCCGGTGCTTGTGACATTCAACGCCGCTCTTGCTCCCGGTGAGAAGCCCGACATACGTCTCTATCAGGTGAAAGACGGAGTCGAAGAATTCCTCTTCTCGCTCAATGCCTCGGTCAGCGATCGCCAGGTGATGGTATATCCCGTCAGCGAGCAGCGCCTCGCCGAAGGCACAGACTACCGTATTGACTTCGGTGCCGGTACCGTGACCGACCTTTCGGGCGACGGTGCCAACGAGGCTTTCTCGATCACTTACCATGGCAGCTATGTCCCTGAGATCAACGCCTCTTCAAATACTATTTTCAGTGAGGATTTCTCTAACGGAGTATATGGAATGTTCCTCTATGACGGCGATAACAACACTCCGACAGATGAAATGAAGAGTCTTGATTTCGTAGTAGACGATGTCATATATCCCTGGATCCCGACCCGCGATGAGTCAGATGTCAACTATGCAGCCGCTTCCCATTCGTGTTATGATCCGGAAGGAAAATCCGACGACTGGATGGTGACTCCTCAGCTCTATATCCCTGACGACCAGGCTACGCTTACCTTCAAGTCTCAGAACTACAGGGCATCCAAGAAAGATGTGCTTAAGGTCTATGTCTGGGAAAGTGAGGACGTAGTGACTATCCTTACTCCAAGCATAATCGATAAGATACGCTATAACGGCGATCTCGTCTACAATCAGGTGCAGACTCCGGGTGAGAGTGAGGAGAACCTCAAGGACGACTGGACACTCAACAGCGTCGATCTCTCGCAATATGCCGGCAAATACATCTATATCGCGTTTGTAAACGACAACTTCAACCAGTCGATAGTCTTCGTCGACGATATTCTGGTGAGCCGCGAGGTTGTGGCTGTAATCAGCGTGGATACCCAGACGACAGTGGTTGATGAGGATGAGGTAGGCATCAACGGCCGTTTCGTAGTCATGAAGCAGGGTGGCATCAAGGGATACGAGATCACTCTTTCCGATGCCGCCGGAAATGTCCTTTCTGACCTGACATCAGATGAGGCGATGGAATACGGCGAGATGGCATCCTTCGTATTCGACTCGCCCGTGGCTCTCGAGAAGGCTGAGACCAATTCATACCTGATCACCTTCACTTCAGGCGGAGAATCAGTAACCCTGAAGCATGACATACGCAACCTTCTTTTCGGCACAACGAAACGAATCGTGCTTGAGGAAATGACCGGCACCGGCTGCCAGTTCTGTCCGCAGGGTATACTCGGCATTGAATATCTGCAGGAGCTTTTCGGCGATCTCTTCATTCCTATGGCTATCCACAGCTACACCGGAGATCCTATGGGTGGAGCAGAGCATAACGCTTACTCATCGTTCCTGCAGCAGAGCGCTGCTCCTTCGGGCAATATCAACCGTGGTCCGGTGACTTCCCCGATGTATTTCCAGACCAACGACTATTTCTTCGTTGCCCCCGACGGCATGACCTGGGCGCAGAAAGCCGAAGAAGCCCTCCTGGAAATGGCGGAGGCCGATATCGAGATATCTTCCGTAGATGTAAATCAAAACGACGGAAAAGTGATGGTAGATGCTTCGCTCAAGTCTGCGATCAATCTTCATGACGCGGGCATAAACGTCTTCGGAGTCCTGATGGAAGACGGAGTTCCCGGCCGCCAGACCAACGGTATGTTCAACACCGAAGCGCCCGGTCTCGGAGAGTGGGGCAAGGGGGGCGCCTATGCGGAGCAGTCAGTCTTCTGGATGTATGACGATGTCGTACGCGGTACAAGCGCGATAGAGTCTAACGGTATCTATTCCGGCTTCAACGGAAAGGGCGGCTACGTGCCTGCTGAAGTGACAGCCGGAGAGGAACTCCCGTTCACTTTCGATTTCAACCTTCCTTCAGGTATCAAGGATCTCGGTAAGACAAAGGTATGCCTTATGCTTATCGATGCCTACACCGGTAAGTATATCAACGCGGCTGTATCGGGCTATCTGACTTTGGGGGTAGGCGGCATCGAGGCCGAGAGCCCTGCAGTGGCTGACGTCTATGATCTCGCCGGTCGCCTCGTCATGCGTTCGGCTTCCGAATCCGATCTCACTTCTCTTGAGAAAGGTATCTACATCCGTGCAGGAAAGAAGTTTATCATACGATAATCCATGAATGAATCCGCATCAAGGGCTTTTAGCCCGGATGAAGAGCGAAAGATAGATATGGCCTACGACGAGCTGCTTCGATCATATGTCGAGAGCCGCCATCGCAGGAAAGTGGAACTTGTGGGCAAAGCGTTTCGCTTTGCCCGCACCGCCCATGAGGGCTGCCGTCGAAACGATGGCAGCCCCTATATTCTTCATGCCCTTGCCGTGGCCCTAATATGCAGCAGAGAGCTCGGGCTCGGTTCCACAACCATAGTATGTGCGCTACTTCACGATATAGAGGAGCATTCCGACCGCAGCATAGCAGATATCGAGGCTAATTTTGGCCCGCAGATCTCCTCTATAGTGAGTGGCATCAACAAGCTTTCGGGGGGTATCTTCGGACATGCCGCGGAGACACAGGCCCTAAAACTCCGAGACATGATGATGTCGATGAGCACTGATGTGCGTGTCATCCTTGTCAAAATGGCCGACCGTATGCACAATCTCCGCAACATCTCAACTCAGCGTCCGGAGCGACGGCGCCGGGTAGCGCGTGAATCGCTCTATGTATATGCGCCCCTCGCCGAGCGTCTCGGCCTTTTCATGATGAAGAGCGAGTTTGAGGATCTCGCCTTCCGCTGCGAGGATCCTGAGGGATATGACATGGTGTGTAGGAAACTGGAGCAGAGTGTCGACGAACGGCAGAGAATAGTAGATTCATTCGTGGAGCCACTTCGCAGCCGGCTTGCCGACGAAGGCATAGAATGCGAGATCAAGGCCAGGGTAAAAAGCGTCTATTCCATATTCCGGAAGATGCAGAACAAGGGAATCCCCTTCGAAGAGGTATTTGATGTCTATGCCGTCCGCGTGATTTATGAGAACTCCGACGACGCTATGGAGGAGCCTCTTGCGCGCCGGATTGCGGAGATAGTCTCGGAAGGGAGGGAAATCCATCCTGACCGTACGCGCGACTGGCTGCGTACGCCGAAAGACAACGGATACCGTGCTCTCCACATAACCCTCAGACGCGGCTCCGGCCGATGGACAGAGGTGCAGATCCGCAGCCGCAAGATGGACGATATCGCCGAACTCGGATATGCCGCTCACTGGAAATACAAGGACGGAGTGCAGACCGACACCGAACGCCTCGACAATCTCGTCAATTCAGTCAAGGAGATACTCGCGAATCCCGAACCGAATGCGGTGGATTTCCTCGATACTCTGCGGTTTAATATCTTCGCAAAGCAGATCTATGTGTTCACTCCTGACGGCGACCTTATAGAAATACCTTCCGGAGCTACGGTCCTCGACATGGCGTATGCCGCCGGTGACTGGCTCGGCGACCATTGCATCGGAGGAAAGATAGGACGGCGTCTCGTGGGGCCGGAACACCCTCTCGAAAGCGGCGACCTCGTGGAGATAATCACTGTCAGGTGTATTGCTCCTGAAGAAACCTGGCTCTCCAAGTGCGTCACGGCGCATGCCCGCAACATTATAAAGTCAAGATTATGAAACCAACTGACCTTATATCAAATGCCACCATACTGAAGATCGCAGTTGCCCTGACTGCGTCAGTAATAGTGTTGCTCCTCCTTATGAAGAGCGATCACCAGAATTACAGTTATGAACTCAATCAGCCATGGAGATATCCGTTGCTGACCGCAGAGTTCGACACTCCGATCATGCGCGATTCAGTCTCGGCGCAGATGATGCGCGACAGCATCGACAAGGCATTCATACCGTTTGTGATCCGCGATACGCGCGCATCGGCCCGCAACGTAGACCGTTTCGTGAAGATAATTGGCAATTATGTCAGCGTAGGCGACGCCGCTTTCCTCGGGAAGAAACTCTCGGAGGTATACAATAGAGGCGTGGTGAGTGCGGAGCTGTATGATCATATCCACTCCTTCGCTCATTCGCAGCTCCGTGTGAGCGACGAGTCGGAGAACGCCAATGCCGTTAAGGTCATCGACGCCTCTTCCATGATGTCGCCCAGTATGGCGTATAAGGCCGTAGACTCAGCCTATGTAGCCGCAAAATCCACCCAGAAGCATGAAGCACGCCTCAGCGCGGATGTCGCTAAGGCCCTCAATGCGAGCCTCGCTCCCAATATAGTGATCGACTCAGCTTCCGACAGACGCTTCCGTGACCAGGAATACCTCAACGTCAATTCCGCACTCGGAGTCATAAAGAAGGGTCAGCGTATAGTGGATCGAGGTGATATCATCGACGCCCAGATATTCACCAATCTCAACAATTACATAGATATGCTCGACCGTACGGAGTCGAAGACCCTTTCAAAGAAATTCTTCACATCCGCACAGGCGATCTATATCTTGATACTCTTTACCCTTCTCTATCTCTTTCTCGCTGTCTACCGCCCGGATATCTTCGACGATTTCAAAAAGGTGACGTTTATAGTCTCGCTCATCACCTTTTTCGTGGTACTGGCCATTGAGTCGGCCGATGTATTCAACAACGGCCTGTATCTTATCCCGTTTGCCGGAGTGCCTATAATAATAACTGTATTTACCGATGCCCGCACCGCTATCTTCTCGCATATCGTATGCATACTGATGATCGCACTTGCAGCCCCGTTTCAGTTCCAGTTTGTGGTGATCCAGTTTGTAGTCGGCATCAGCGCCACCCTCTGCATACATCATCTGTCGAGGAGAAGCCAGCTCCTGCGTACGGCCCTGATAACTTTCGGCCTGTATATACTCTGCTACGCCATGATGCTCACTCTCTCGGAGGGAACGGTGACTTCGTTCTCGCTGCGTATGGTGGGTATATTCGGCATCAACTGTGTACTGCTCTCCTTCGCATACCTTCTCATCCTGGTGGTGGAAAAGCTTTTCGGCTTCACATCGACAGTGACCCTTGTCGAACTCAGCGACATCAACAGCCCGATACTTCGCAACCTCGCAGAGGTTGCGCCGGGGACCTTCCAGCATTCCATGCAGGTCTCCACTCTCGCTGCCGAGGCGGCCAGAGCGATAGGAGCCAATACCACACTTGTGCGTACGGGCGCGCTCTATCACGACATCGGCAAGAGCGAGTCGCCGATATTCTTTACGGAAAACCAGCACGGAGTCAATCCTCATGCCGGTCTCGATCCGGAAATGAGCGCACGCAAGATTATCAGCCATGTCACCGACGGCCTCGCCATGGCTTCGAGAGAGAAACTGCCGCAGGTGATAAAGGATTTCATCGCGGAGCATCATGGCAAGGGTGTCACCAAGTATTTCTATAATACGGCAGTCAACGAGAGCGAGGATGGAGTCGTGGATAAGTCGCGCTACGAATATCCCGGCCCGAATCCGCAGAGCAAAGAGACTACGATCCTGATGATGGCTGACGCCGTGGAGGCTGCTTCAAGGTCGCTGAAAGACTACAGCCCTCAGTCGATCAACGCACTGGTCGACAAGATTATCGACTCCCAGATGGCAGATGGACTTTATAATGACTCTCCGATCAACTTCCGCGACATCAATATGATCAAGGATACATTTAAGAAGCGTCTCGCCACCATCTATCATTCCCGTATTGAATATCCTGAGATACAGAAACGCACCCCAGTAGCAGGAGTCTGATTCATACTCTCCTTACTCCGGGGCAACAAAATACGGAATTCCTCGTTACAATTATAGGAAAGTATCCTCAGTAATCATGACGAAATCTAATATAACACATACGCACCGCCTTTTCAGAACGTTTGTCTGGATGATCGTGTCGGTCATCCTGTTGGCATTGGCCGCTCCTCTCGAAGCCGACGCTGCAAAAAAGAAGAGATCTACTAAGGCAAAGACCACTGCCACTACCACGAAGAAGAAGACCACGACCACAAAGAAGAAGACCACTACGTCTTCAAAAAAACGCCGCTCCTCGAGCCGTAAGAGCTCCTCGAGCCGGCGCAAAGGTTCATCCTCTTCAAGAGGAGCCAACTGGGCTCTCACGGCGGCTGATGTAAATCCCGATTCAAAGAGTCCGGAGGTGAAGACAAAGAAGTCGACGAAGCGTCAGGTGACGGTGGTGCGTCCCGATCTGGAGGCGATACGTGTAGCTACCCTTGATCCTGACAATCCTATGTATTTTCCGAAACTGATGAAGAAATTCAACCGCAACGACACCACCATGACTGCGGAAGAATTCCGTCACCTCTATCTCGGGTATATGTTTCAGGAAGACTATGACCCTTACCGTGAATCTCCGTATTCGAGCGTGACGGACAGCTACCGCAACAAGACCTCGCATACGAAAGAGGAGATCGATACGATACGCAAATATGCGGAGCTCACTCTTCTTGACAATCCTTTCGATCTCCGGCAGATGTCGTTTCTGGTGCATGTTCTGAAGGAAAGACGCAAGGATATGAGCGCCAAGATCTGGGAATACCGCCTTGAGCATCTTCTGGGGGCGATCAAAAGCACCGGTACAGGCGAGAACGAGGAAAATGCATGGTTTGTCATCTATCCGGCACACGAATACGATATGGTGCAGCTGATGGGCTATCATGCAGTGGATGCTGACTTCATAGAGCCGGGGTTTGACTATCTGATAGTGGAGCCTGAAGAGGAAACACTTCGCCGCCTGCGCGACAAGGTGCAGAAAGGCTTTTATTTCGATGTCAGGCAGATTCACGAGCAGTATGAGCTTAAGCATCCTGAAGACGAGGATGGATCGGATGAAGTGGGAGAGAGCGTCGAGGACGAGACTGGCGATGCCGCGGTTGAGGAAGATCCCGACGACGTTCCGGCCGAGGAAGATCCGGATGACGCCTCGGCGGAAGATGAGGATCCTGATGATCTGCCGGCCGAAGACGAGGACCCTGACGACCTTCCTGTGGAATAATGGTCGTTGAAGGCCTTAAAGACCCTGAAGACTTTATAAATCTTGTAAAATTATAATATCCTCCCTCTCCTGTATTGTTATACTGATAGAGATAATTATGAATCCTGCATATTGACATGATGCGTGCAATAAGGAGCATGCTTTATGGTTTATGCATTATGAATTGAAAGAAATGGAAAATAAAGAAATAATCGACGACGGCAAGTTTGTTGCCTTCTCTTATACTGTAAAAGACGCCGACACAGGCGAACTGCTTTTTGAGGCAAAACCCTCCGCACCCGACGTAATGGTCTATGGCGTGAGCCAGGAAGTGATTCCGGGACTCATAGCTACGATCAAAGGGCTCGGCAAGGGTGACCGTTTCTCTGTCACTCTCCCTCCGGAAGTAGCTTTCGGTCCAAGATATGAGGATTATGTGCAGCAGGTTCCGGTGGAGGCCTTCATGCGCGACGGCAAGATGGCCGTTGAGGTGAAGGAGGGGAGTGTGCTCGACATGATGACCAATACGGGCGATATCGTCAGCGGACGTGTGGTCAAGGTGACTCCGGAGATTGTGGAAATGGATTTCAACCATCCTTTCGCCGGTAAGACCGTGGATTTCGACGGTGAGATCATCGAGGTGCGCGATGCTACCGATGAGGAGCTTCATCCGAAGCATGCTTGTGGATGTGGCTGCTCTCACCATGGAGGCTGCGACGATGGTTGCGGCTGTTCGAAGGAAGATGGTGCCGATAACGGCTGTGGATGTGGCGACGGCTGCGGTTGTCATTAATGTTATCACTCGGTTAGCGCAATATACTCGTTGACAACGATGAAAACTCCGACAACGATGAAAGCTGAAATACCGGAAGAGATACTGCGTGTCAAGCAGCGTCTGTCGATAATAGGCGATTCTCCGGCCCTGATAGAAGCTATCAAGAGGGCTGTGACAGTCGCCCCTATCGACTTGTCTGTGCTTGTGACAGGATCCTCTGGTTCCGGCAAGGAATTCTTTCCTAAGATCATACATCAGTTCGGAGCCCGAAAGCATAAGAAATATATAGCAGTAAACTGTGGAGCGATTCCGGAAGGAACCATCGACAGCGAGCTTTTCGGCCATGAGAAGGGGTCCTTCACGGGGGCTGTATCCGCGCGTAAAGGATATTTCGAGGAGGCCGACGGCGGCACTATATTTCTTGATGAAGTAGCGGAGCTCCCTCTGACCACCCAGGCACGCCTTCTGCGCGTACTGGAGACGGGCGAGTTCCTCAAAGTAGGCAGCAGTACGGTACAGTCCACCGACATCAGGGTAGTGGCGGCCACCAACGTCGATCTCATCAAGGCGGTAGCCGAAGGACGTTTCCGCGAAGACCTTTACTATCGACTCTCTACGGTGGTGATCAATGTGCCCCCGCTTCACGAGAGGGGAGAGGACATTATACTTCTGGCACGCAAGTTTGCAGCTGATTTCGCAGAGAAATACATGACCAGGCCCATCTCGTTCAGCGAGGAGGCCAAGCGCGCCATGATGCTCTATAACTGGCCGGGCAATGTACGCCAGCTGAAGAATATTATCGATCAGCTCGCCCTTTTCGAGGCGGGATCCGAGATCTCCCGGCGTCAGCTGCTCGAGGCATTGCCGATCAACCGCGATCCGCAATCCACCCCGATGATAGCCCCTTCCGACGACTCGTCGGAACTGGAGCGCAAGATGATCTTCCAGATGCTCTTCTCCATGCGCGATGAAATAGAGAATCTCAAGCAAAGGCTTAAGGACAGCCCCGCTGACGCCGACCGCTCTTCGACTGTGCATGACGTAAGGGCTCTCATGGCTCCGGAGCATCCGGCCGGGGACTTCACGGGCAATCCTCTCGACCTCTCGGAGCGCAAAACCATAGAAGAAACCCTCGCTCGCCATGACGGCAATAAGAAGCAGGCGGCTGAGGAACTCCAGATATCGTTGCGTACGCTATATCGGAAGATGCAGGATCTTGGAATCTCCTCCTGACGCATCTTGCCTCTTGTTTCTTGCCTCTTGACCCTTGACTCTTGACTCTTTAACTTCATGCGACGTATCCTTTCATATATCACCTTCGTAGTGTCGGCTGTAATTCTGCTGGCAGGATGCACCATAAGCTATAAGTTTAACGGTTCCGCACTCAACTACGACATCTATAAGACCATCCATGTGGGTGAGTTCCCGATCCGTGCGGCTCTCGTGTACGCACCGTTACAGCAGACCTTCGAAAACAAGCTTCTGAATACTATCACGCGACAGACCCGTCTGCAGGAGGTTAGCGGCACGTCTGACCTTGAGATGACCGGGGAGATCACCGGCTACTCTCTATCTCCGCAGGCTGTCGGAACGGACGCATACGCTACCGAGACGAGACTCACGATTACGGTTAAGGTGAAATATACCGACCATATTAATTCCTCCAATGACGTAGATCAGTCATTCTCCGCCTACAGGCAGTTTGACAGCTCTCTGATGCTCAACGACGTGCAGGACGGACTCTGCGAGGAAATATGCGACGAACTGGTGGAACTGATTTTCAACGCAACCTTGGGCAACTGGTAAAATATATGATTATGGAAGGCGATAATGTGCAGAGGTCAAAGACTGAAGATAAATACCCCTACTATGTGATTCCTGACATCGAGGCTCTCGCTTCCGAACGCGATAATGAGCGCCTGAGGATGCATCGCCGCAGGATCGCGGCCTGCATAGGGGATCCGGATGCGCTGAGGGCCATATTGGGCGATGCCTCGGAGGATTTTCAGGATTTCTACGGTACTTCCGATCTTCCGACTCTCTCTACCGCGGATGCAATAGACTCTTTCATTGAGAAGTTCGGACCATCAGCCGAGGATCGGCCGGCGGATGAAGAGCCTGTCGTTCCGGTTGACGCTCCGGTCATCGACTATGCTGCGATGCTGGAGCAGGAGGCCCCGGAAGATGCAATCGGCGATCTTGCTGCCGATGCCACACTCGGTGCCATCGATGCATTTCTGAGTAAGCAGCCGGCTCCGAGGATCCGGCCCAAAAAGGAGACAAAAGAACCCGAAAAACCCTCTTTGACGGAGAGTTTTGCAAAAATTATGATAAAAAACGGCAATTATTCGCGTGCTTTGGAAATTATTACCGAAATAAGTTTGAATAATCCAGAAAAAAGTATTTACTTTGCAGACCAAATACGATTCCTTAAGAAAGTCATTTCTCTGGA
>JAIECF010000259.1 GCA_029068655.1 Muribaculaceae bacterium
CACGCGCCGTAGCAGGCAAATCGAAAGTAGATGACGAGGTCCTCGACAACCTTGAAGAGGTATTCATCACTTCCGATATGGGTGTCGATACTTCGCTTAAAATAATAGAAAGACTCGAGGAACGTGTAGCCCGCGACAAATATGTCGGTACATCTGAACTCAACGATATACTCTGCGACGAAATCTCCCAGATGCTTGCACGCCCTGACAAAGATCCTGAACTCGGAGATTTCGAAGTGCCAGCTGATAAAAAGCCATATGTTATAATGGTGGTGGGAGTCAATGGAGTAGGCAAGACTACAACTATAGGTAAACTCGCTCATCAATTCAAAGCCGCTGGCAATAAAGTTATCCTCGGAGCTGCAGATACATTCCGAGCAGCCGCCATCGAACAGCTTGATATATGGGGTGAACGTGCCGGAGTGCCTGTTATTAAACAGAAAATGGGGAGCGATCCTGCCGCCGTGGCTTTTGACACCCTTTCAAGCGCTAAGGCTCAGGATGCCGACGTTGTGATTATCGACACTGCAGGACGTCTTCACAACAAGAAAGGACTGATGGATGAGCTGTCGAAAGTCAAGAAAGTGATGCAGAAGGTAGTTCCTGATGCCCCTAATGAGGTTCTCCTCGTACTTGACGGAAGCACAGGTCAGAACGCATACGAACAAGCCAAGCAATTTGTTGCCGCTACCGAAGTCAATGCACTTGCCATCACAAAACTTGATGGTACCGCTAAAGGAGGTGTAGTAATAGGAATAAGCGACCAGTTTAACGTCCCGGTGAAATATATCGGCGTAGGCGAACAGATGGATGATCTTCAGATATTCGACAGCGAGGAGTTCGTAAAATCCCTCTTCGGCAACGCTGCCAAATGACTATTTTTTTAGATAATCATCAGAGTAGATGAAAAAAGGACTTATCGATGTCATCTCCCTTGGCTGCAGTAAGAACCTGATCGATAGTGAACGACTTCTCCGCCGGCTCTCTGCAAAAGGATATGATGTTCGCCACGATACAGAGCATCCAAACGGAGAATGGGTTATGGTCAACACCTGCGGGTTTATTCAGGATGCAAAGGAAGAGTCCATTGAGATGATCCTTCAGCTTGGATCGCTGAAAAAAACACGCAAGATCGGTCATATTGCTGTGATGGGATGCCTTTCTCAAAGATATATGGACGACCTTAAGGTTGAGATCCCGGAAGTAGACATATGGTATGGAAAGTTCGACTGGAAGGATTTCATCGACAGACTGCCCGACCTCTCATCCGACAAAGAGATTCTGCCCAAGGAATGGGAACGAACTCTTACCACTCCCCCTCACAGTACATATCTTAAGATATCTGAAGGGTGCAATCGTTTCTGCGCATTCTGCGCAATCCCACTTATCACAGGACGTCATACGTCACGTACGATAGAAGAAATTCTTGACGAAACACGGGAACTCGTCGGCAAGGGAGTCAAAGATTTCAATGTAATTGCTCAAGATCTCAGCAGCTACGGCACTGACCTTTATGGGCGCCATGCACTGCCGGAGCTGATAGACCGTATGGCCGATATTCCGGGGGTTGAATGGATTCGTCTTCATTACGCATATCCTTCTGATTTCCCCATAGAACTTCTTGACGTGATGGCGCGCCATGAGAATGTCTGCAAATATATAGACATTGCTCTCCAGCATGTCTCCGACAAGGTGCTTTCCAATATGCGTCGCCACATCGACGGAAAGCAGACCCGCGAACTTCTTGCAGAGATGCGCAGACGCGTCCCAGGTCTTAAGATCCGCACAACTCTCATGGTAGGATTTCCCGGAGAGGGAGAAGAAGAATTTGAGGAATTACTTGATTTCGTAAGCGAACAGAGATTCGATAGAATGGGTGCATTCGCTTATAGTGAAGAAGACGACACATGGGCAGCAAAAAATCTTTCTGACGATATTCCACAGGAGATAAAGCAAGCCAGGCTTGACCGCCTCATGGAACTGCAGCAGGAGATATCATATCAACGCAACCTTGAGATGATAGGTAAGACTGTTCGCGTTCTCGTCGACCGAAATGAAGGAGATACGGTAATCGGTAGAACACAATGGGATTCTCCTGAAGTTGATCCTGAGATATATGTAAAGGGTTCTGAGGCCGAACCCGGAGAATTCATCAACGTCAAAATAACCGGGGCAGAGCCCTTCGAACTATTCGGTGAACTGGTTTAAATACAGACTCCCCAATACTCCTGAGGTTGTATCAGGAGGATCACAGCGTATCATAAAAGGATTCGCTAAAGGTTTTGTCATTGCCCCTTTTTTAAATCCTGATGATGGATTGATGACTATACCTTACGATATTCACGACATTGATTTTTTTTCAAATCAGGAAAAATCATATATTCCCGCTTCAACCACAAAGAAAGATTACGAAGAGGAAATACGCGTAATTAAGAGAGCTCTTGGCGATAATCGAGGCAAGACAGTAGCGGCGCGAACCATACGGATAGATATCCGCATCGATCTTGATTCGACATTTGACAACCTATGCTCTTCCTATCCGGAAGCATTCGTGTTTATGTTCTCTACGCCTGAAACCGGCACGTGGATTGGAGCATCCCCAGAGCTGCTGCTCTCTAAAGAAGGTGATTTCCTTTCCACTATGGCTCTTGCCGGTACCCGTCCATTTTCCGGTACGGACAATGAGTGGGATGACAAGAACCGTGAAGAGCAGGCCATGGTAACTGAATTTATCATAGAAACCCTTATGAAACGCTGCGGCACAGTTACCGCCGGAAAGACATTTACCAAAAGGGCTGGTCAGCTTGAACACATCTGCACTCCTATCCGTGCATACATGCCCCAGTCTGATCTCGCTGAAAAATATGAGGATAGTTTCAGCAACCGCCTGCGTCGACTACTGACCGAACTATCGCCAACCCCTGCTCTTTGCGGCTCCGATCGTGCCTTATCTCTTGATTTGATAGGGAAAAGTGAGAACTTTTCGCGGGAAATGTATGGTGGATTCTGTGGCCCAAACGACATCAACGGAACCTCTGTTTTCTTCGTAAACCTGAGGTCGGCCAAAGTATCACATGATGCAATCTGCGTTTTTGCGGGTGGAGGAATCACCGCTCTTTCTGATTCAGAAGAAGAATGGAATGAAACCGAAATGAAATCAAAAACCATAATAAATAAACTAAAAACTTCAGAAGAATGAAACTTAGAAATCTTTTCGCGATCATGGCTTCGGCTTCTTTCTGCATTAGCATGCATGCCGAACACCTGAAGAGCCTCGATCCGAAGGGTATTGACCCTAACACTCCGGCTTCCGCCGATTTTTACCGTCACGTCAACAAAGGATGGATGGACTCTCATCCACTGACTCCGGAATATTCCCGCTATGGTGCATTTAACATACTCAATGACTCCAGCAATAACAGAGTGCGCCGTATAGTGACCGGACTTGCAGCAACAAATCCTAAACCGGGAACCAACGCTTTCAAGGTAGCGACACTTTACGAACAAGGCATGGATTCGATACGCCGCAACAATCTCGGTGCCGAACCTATCAAACCGGCTCTCTCTAAGATTGAAGGCACCGGGACCGACGGTATGACCGACCTTATGCTATGGATGCATAAGAACTACAGCAGTCCTCTTTTCAATGGCGGACCTCAAGAAGACCTTGCTAATTCGCAGGTCTACGCGATGTATCTCGGCAGCAACAGTCTTGGTCTCGGCGACCGCGACTACTATCTGCTCAACGACCAGAGAAACAAGGAGGTGCGTGATGCATATCAGAAACTCATTGAAAAATATATGACTCTTGCCGGTTATTCCAAGAAAGATGCCAAGAGAATCGTAAAGAGTGTCATGAAGATAGAGACCGCGCTTGCTGATTCAGCCCTTACCCGCGAAGAAAGCCGAAATATTCCAGCTCTTTATAATCCTTATAGCTATGAAGATGTCAAAGCTAAATGGAGCAATCTCCCGCTTGATCGATTCTTTATAGAGACTATGGATATTGAAGCGCCGGAGACTATCATAGTGACAGAGCCTCGCTCTATGAACGCTGCGAATAAACTGGCGGCTGAACTTACAGACCGTGAACTAAAAGACTATTATGCATGGTTGGTAGTACAGGATTATGCTCCCTATCTTAGTGATGCTTTTGCAGATGCAGGTTTTGAATTCAACAAAGTCATGAGTGGAGTTCAGCAACAACGTCCCCGTTGGAAGAAAGCACTCGGCGTGACTGAAGGTTATCTTGGTGAGGCGATCGGTGAACTTTATGTGGATCAATACTTCCCCCAAAGCTCCAAAGACTACATGATCGGTCTTGTAGAGAATCTACGCAATGCTCTTGGAAAGCACATTATCCACCTTGAATGGATGAGTGATGACACTAAAGTTGAAGCCCTCAAGAAACTTAATAAGTTTACTGTAAAGATAGGATATCCCGACAAGTGGAAAGACTATTCTGAACTTGAAATCGATCCCAACCTCAGTTATGCAGAGAATATCCAGAATGCCCGCATGTGGAGACAGAAAGAATATCTCAAGAAGTGGGGTAAACCCGTTGATCGCACTGAATGGGCCATGACTCCCCAGACCATCAATGCCTACTATAATCCTCTCAACAACGAGATAGTATTCCCTGCAGGCATACTCCAGGCTCCGTTCTTTGATCCGGAAGCCAGCGATGCAGAAAACTATGGAGGCATCGGTGTCGTGATCGGCCATGAAATGACACACGGATTCGATGATCAGGGATGCAACTTCGACGCCAACGGCAATATGGTCAATTGGTGGCAGCCGGAAGACGCCCAGGCTTTCCGTCAGCTAACACAGGGTCTCGCTGACCAGTTCAGCGCGGTGGAAATTCTGCCCGGTCTCTTTGCCAACGGTCAGTACACACTCGGCGAGAATATAGCTGACCAAGGAGGACTCCGTGTTGCCATGACCGCATTCCTCGACAGCCAAAAGAAGAAAGGTGTAGACGTAGAGAGTGAAGCTGCGCTCATTGAAGGTCTCACTCCCTCGCAGGTATTCTATATGAACTATGCCAACCTCTGGGCACAGAACATCCGCGAGGCTGAGATGCGCAACCTCACAAGCGGTGACGTTCACTCCCTTGGCGAAAACCGCGTGAATGTCACGCTCAAGAACATCGAACCTTTCTTCAATGCTTTCGACATCAAGGAAGGCGACAAGATGTTCCGGCCAGCCTCTGAGCGCGTCATAATTTGGTAAAAACATCTTTATACTGCTTTATTAAGGAACGCTATCGGCGTTCCTTATTTTTTTTGCCCTGCTTATTGGTATAATCAAAAATATTGATTAATTTTGCATTGAAAAATCGAGACGCTCCATAAGGGGCCTAAAACATACAGCTATCTATGAGCAATACCCTTCCGCCCATCAAAGTCTTCGCCGGAACGCGCAGCCATTATCTTGGTGAAGGCATCTGCAAGGATCTGGGCATAGAACTCGGCAAAATGAATATCGAGCATTTCGCCGATGGAGAATTTGAAGTCTGCTTCGACGAGTCAATTCGTGGCGCCGAAGTATATCTTGTTCAGTCTACATTTCCAAACTCCGATAATCTGATGGAACTACTCCTGATGATCGATGCGGCAAAAAGAGCTTCCGCAGCAAGCATCAACGCAGTAATTCCTTATTTCGGCTGGGCTCGTCAAGACCGTAAAGACAAGCCGCGCGTCTCCATCGCCGCCAAACTCGTGGCTGACCTTCTCAGCGTAGCGGGTATCGACCGGCTTCTTACAATGGACCTCCACGCCGATCAGATACAGGGATTCTTCAATGTTCCAGTCGACCATCTTTACGCATCTTCAGTCTTCATTCCCTATATCGAAAGTCTCCATCTTGAGAATATGGTGATCGCATCTCCTGACGTAGGCGGTGCAAAACGCGCTAATTCCTACGCTAAATATTTCGATGTGCCATTGGTGCTCTGTCATAAGCAACGCGCAAAAGCAAACGTGGTTGCGAAGATGCAGGTGATCGGTGATGTGAAAGGTAAGAATGTAGTCCTCGTCGATGATATAGCCGACACTGCAGGAACAATCACAAAGGCTGCAGACTTAATGCTTGCTGAAGGAGCCAACTCGGTACGCGCCCTCATCACTCATCCCGTGATGAGCGATCCAGCTACAGACCGTATCCTAAGCAGCGGCATTACCGAGATAATATTCACTGATTCAATACCATACGGCAAAGAGAATCCTAAAGCCACAATCCTCACAGTGACTAAGCTTTTCGCCGACACCATCAGGCGTATACACAACAACCAGTCTATATCAAGTCAATATCTCTTCAAACCCTGAAATGGGTTTTGACATCAGATCAAGATACTGAGAAACATTAAGATATAAATTAGCCCGACTGCCTTAGTAGTCGGGCTAATTTATATCCATACTTTTACATCTGCTTTCTTTAGCAAAAGTGTCTGACCTTACTTTATTTTCAGTACTACAGAATCTTTCGGTTTGAGATGCACACTGACTCCTTTATCAGGACGGAGTCTTAAAAAAGCACTTCTTCCGCAAAGAATATCGTCTGCAAGCACATCGCTTTCTTGCAGCCCGGCCATCTCAAACGCAAGACGTGGGATCACCACATCTACATCCGCCTCCTGCAGGTCAAAATTGACTATAATAAGAAGCACTGACTCTTCAGTATAACGGAGAAAAGCGAAATTGGTATGCGGATTAAATCCTTCATGACGCAGATTGACATACATAAGGTCGAAGAAATTACCTTCCCTAAGCGCAGGCTCAGCGTTACAGAGGGTAAGAACCTTCTGATAGATGCCACGAAGCCATTTTTCCTGCGGAGATAGATTCTTCAACGATGGACTTCCTCCATTCCACCAGCGGCGAAGCGTATCATAGCTCCAATAGTCGAATATAGTGCTTCTGTCATTGTCACCGGCAAATCCCTCGTTATCCTTAGCAGACTCGCCAAGTTCCTGACCGTAATAGATCATGAATGGGCCTCGTGACATCATGGAGCTCACTACAAGCGATGGAAGCACATGTGCCGGATTACCGGAATATGCTTTCGAGCCGAAACGCACCTCATCATGATTTTCAAGGAAGTTGAGCATTGAATCTCCTATCCCGTCTACAGTCTGCCACGCTCCTGTCAGTCTCGCAGCTGAATGATTATGGATCTCTATGTCTACAAGGGTATCATAAAGGTTCACCTTATCATAAAGATAGTCAAAACACCCGTAGTCAAGGAAAGGACGATATTGCCCCACATCGTAGATTTCACCTATAAACACCACTCCATCATAGTCCTTCTTCACCTGGGGAATAGCCCAATGCCAGAAAGGAAGCGGCACCATAAAACACATATCACATCTGAAACCGTCGATACCCTTTGATGCCCAGAATCGAAGTATTGCGAGCATCTTAATCCAAGTATCAGGTACAGGATCGAAATGATCACTCCAGTCTCCATAGTCATGTCCATAATTGAGCTTCACGGTCTCATACCAGTCATTGCGCCCGCAGAATGCAGTGAAGCAATCATTTCCTGTGGCTTTAGCGGGAAATTCCACATATGGTGCATCACCTTCGGCATCAAGAGAAAAATCAGGAGAAAACTGCTGGAAAGGTATGTAATAATAATTGTTACGATGCGCAAATCCCATCGTGATATCGTCTTCCGCACCGAAATCCTTAACGCCGGATGGCGCAACATCGCTGTGATACACGCGAGCAGTGTGGTTGGGAACGAAATCGATGATGACCTTCATCCCCTCCTTATGAATCCTCTTCACACACTTTTCGAACTCCACCATCCTATTTGGCACATCAACAGCGATGGCTGGGTCAATATCGTAATAGTCCTTAATGGCATATGGACTTCCAGCTTCTCCTTTCACTACATTGGGATTGTCTTTTTCGATGCCATAGGCGGTAAAATCTGTTTTCGTGGCATGTTCGATCACACCTGTCAGCCATATGCAGTTTACTCCTAATTCCTTTATCGAACGTAGCGCCTTTGGCGTCAGATCGTTTAGTTTTCCGCTTCCGTTCTCTTCAAGCTTACCCCATGGTAGAGGCTCCTGAGTGGAATTGCTGAATATGCGCGGAAACATCTGATAGATTATCAATCTCTCCATTATAAAAATAAAAATTACTTACTTGATTTCCATCTTTCAAATACTTCATACCATATCTATACCCTTATTTGAGTTTCTTCTCAAGAATCCTGCAAGCGGTAGCGTATCCGAGTTCCACAATCTGATGCAGTTTGGCGACATCGAACGTACCTATTGTATGCGCACCACGCAGATTGATAAGGATATCGCACATCTTTGCATCGTTCACCATATTTGACTTCGACATTAGCTGGTAGCTCCGCAAAGCTATCTCCAACAGGTTGTGTTTAGTAGGATCTTTCCAGATATTATGGAAGGGAGAGCAGTTGATGCCATAGAGCGTCTTACAGTATTTCCTTACAGCCCACGCAGGAAGATTACGGAGCACCCCTCCATCGACATAGACTCTGCCATTGATCTTGACGGGCTCAAAAACTATAGGAATCGAACATGAGGCCATAACCCTTGGTACAATCTCACCCCTTGCCCAGCCTATGGATTTACAATGCTGAAAATCTGTAGCACAGACAATCGTCGGAATCTTCATATCCTCAAGATTCCTTACAGGCAACCACGATTCAATCAGCTTTCCGAATTTATCTATCTTCATAAGGGAGTTTCCGGGCACTTTCCAAGTGACAAACTCCTTGACCTTCGACAGATCTTCAAAACAGTGAAGCATGTCGTCGGGAGTCAGACCGGCTCCATACATCACTGCCGCTACGCTGCCTGCCGATACTCCTGACATTACGTCGGGATAGATACCAAACTGCTCCAACGCCTTAAGCACACCGATATGTGAAAACCCACGGGCTCCCCCTCCACTGAAGGCGTATCCGATTGAATTTGTAGAGAATCCGATCTTTCCAAGTATTTCGCCTATGTTCCAAATCATTTTCCTTATTTTTCCTTAAAAGTTATACATGCTATGGTTTATTGAAGGTTGCCGAGTCTCGCTCCAACCTGACGGTATCTCCGGACAATGGTGTATTTTCTACAGCTTGCCTATCATCCCGGGAACTTCTATCATCCTCCTTCTTCTTTTTTCTGAACAAACGATCAAAATCACGACGGAATACCACGCCTACTCCCTGTGTGGTAAGAGCCGACCTCAGGTAATAGTTCTGATCATTGAAGTGATTGTAGGCTTTTAGCCGGAGATTTCCGTTTTTGCTCAGGAGATATTCTATATCGAAATCGCCGACAAACTGTGTATTGCTCGTAGAGCGGTCACGATAACCGAAGTTCCCGTTGATAAGAAGTCTGTTGTTAAGCAGACGAGATGATAGGGCTAGATCAAATTCCATATCTGAAAAATCTCCCTTTTCACTTCTGAATGACGGAGCCACATCAAGTTTGTCGGTCATCTGACTAAGTATATTGCTTAATTGCGACGATATGGTGGAAGAAGCCATACTCGACCATTCGCTGCCATTGCTCTGACCTCCGGTATACTCGGGTGTGTAGAATCTGTTGAGAGCGAGGAGATATATTATCTGGCGACTCATCATGTCGTTGGTCGACACGATGCTCTTGACTTTTCTTTCTACGTCGGAGGTAAGCGACGGCAGTTGAATGTCGAATGTTATGTCAGGATTTGTCATTGGCCCGTCTACGAGAAGCACAGCGTCGACGGGAACGTTGGTGCGGTTTAGTTCTTTATCGGTCGAGAAACTCTTGTCAAGGTCCGTAAGGTTTGTGTTTACCCTATAGGTCGCTGCTATATCAAGAATCGCTTTCATCGGATCCCCGTCAAATTTTATAAGGCTACCTTTTCTGATGTTGAAATTCTTGATGATTATATCCTGCAGAGTAAAATTGTAGTTGCCTTCATCCAGAACATAGGTGCCTATTATTCGGAGATCATTACTTGCCAGATTGTAGTCCATCTGAAGAGCACCTTGCCCTCGTGCCGTGATATTGTCACCTGCACGTGGATCCATAACGAGAGTGACGAGGGCATCGTTGGTAACAGTCCCTTTGAGCGAAAGGATGACATTGCTCGAGCCAGTCTGCATATCTTCCGTCTCTTTCCTGAATTTCATAAGATATTCAGGTACGCTGTCTACTGTAGTCGATTCAAGTCGTTGCTTCCTCTTATCGGTGAAAGTAAGAAATGAATACTGAGCTACATCTTCCGCATCACTTATCACATAATAGAATTTTGAACCCTCTTCAGTGGTCATGTTCATATCAATGTCAATCATGCCGGGATATCCGTTTATCTGAGCATGCCCCGAACCATAAATGGTCCCATACCAAAGAGGATTGAGCTTTTCGTTGGTATTATAACAGAGCAACGACTTAGCGTCCCTTAGCCTGAAGTTAAATACCGGATCGTGAAAATACCGATGTCGCAGCCAGCCGCTGAATTCAGCGGTGTGTGCCTCGTCATCATAAAGCGTCAGAGGAGGTATTTCTATCACACCCTCATGCAGAAATACTGAGTCATTGCCTGCGTGATACCATGTGTTAGTGAAGTCCAGTTTCATAGAAAGGGTATCTGCCTTCAGGTCGCCTACGAGATCTATATCCGAGAACGTTCCGAAGAGTTTGCATTTACCCGAAGCTTCTCCATAAAGATCAGAACAGAAAGCGGACACGAATGGTTTCATTACTCCGACATTGATTTTTCTGACATCAAATCCGAAACTTAAAGAATCACGAGTCACCCATATGCCACCATCGATGCTGGCTCTTCGCTCACGTGTAAGAGGATCCCTTACCACTGCATATATCCCTACCTTCTTTGCTTCTGCATCATATTCAGAAGCAAGATCACCATCGCCTATCACGGCACCGTTATAACTCAGAGCCTTGACCCGTAGAAATTCAGTTCTCGCCTCGGGCCTCTTGGTGAGAAGTCTACTTCCAACCACTTCTCCAGTAGCCATGCCACCAAACGATACGTAATTAATATTTAGAAGATTGAAAATATACTCAAGATCTATATCGTTAAGTCTGACATATACTGCATCGTCCGCACTTTCCGAAGCCGTACCATCTATCTTTACGAATTGATCCTCATGGCTAACAAGAAAATTACTGATCGAGATTCGTTTGCCGGAATAATCTATTCCTCCGTCAGAAATTACCCATGATTTATCGTTGACCATGATCGATGAAGGAAGAATATCGACGTTTACCGCCAGTTGTCCTTTATGACTGAACGGATCCGGGATACGTGAGAAAGAAGCTGAGAGCAATACAGTTCCTTTGACAAGGCTTTCCATGGTGGGATTAATACCGAGATTGAGGTTTACTTTGTCGTGCACAGCATAAATGTCTGCCAGCAATTCTGCATCGCCCTTTTTGGCTGGAAAGATCAATCCTGCATTAACTTTAGCCATACCGAGGTAGGCGTCAAAATCAAGCATGATAGACACGTCCCTGATCAGTTTATTCTTTCCCTGCTGCAGATGAGGAGTGGCAACCGCAAGAGCAGCCTTACCATGTGCGGCATCTATTGATCCCCGTATGGGTATATCGATAAGAGGACGCACTGGAGTATCAAAGAAGACATATGGGGCAGAAACACCTTTTATATTGATGTCGAAAGTAAAATCATTTTCGCCACCATGCCTCTCCGTGAAGCTTGAAGAGGGTGATACAAGTGTCGGAAAAACGCTACCGATCATATCCTTCATATCTTTTGCTATCTGACTAGGTTGAAAACGACCTGTAACCCGAGCGTCGAGCCAATCGCAGATCAACCTAATGTCTCGTATCATAGTACCATCGGAGTTTAGAACATCCCTTAAGGCTTCATTATGTAAAGAGTCTACTGTGAGATTTAGCTTAGAAAGATTGAGTTGCCTGCTGTCAGCTCTTTTTATCCTTACATCACTTATATCCAGCTTTCCTGTCACATTATCGGCATTGTTTCCTTTAATTGACGTCTTGAGATGCGCAGATATGTCACAGTCTGCCATCTTGCTCTTTATCCCAAAGTCGGAAGGATTAAAGGAATCGACTGACAATTCAGCATCAATCCTGGTGTCTGAGCCTGCCAGCTGAGCCCAGCCCTCAAGACTTACAGTCATTTCTTCAGATAATACATCAAACTTCAGGTCTACGTCATTCTTGTCCTTGTTAAGATCAAGTTCAATTCCCCTGATATAGTTTCCCATTACTACACATTCGTCTGACACAAATCTCAAATGTCCTTCCGAACTGATATCAAATCCCCGTATCTCTGCTTCCAGACTACCTGACACTTTCTCGATCTTATCCGTCTTAAGGAGTCTGTCAAGATGTATTTTATCAGCATCTGCAACAAGTATGAGCCAAGGCCTTGTTGAATATATTTCTTTGCAGGAAGCGGAAAACTCAAGATTTCCAATATCCGTCGAAAGAATACCCTTTGCATCAGCCACTTCTCCTGACTTGAGGTTTCCTTCAAGCTCAAGGCTGATCCTTCCCAAAGATTCAAGCATCGCCTTATTCTCTTCCTTGATTCCTGGGAAAATGGATAAAGCCTTGCCAATCATTACGGGTGAAAGTTCAACGTTTAGTTCTGAAAGCGTGAAATTAAGACTGTCTTTCTTTTGGTAATGGCTCAAATCGCCTCTAAGGTTGACCGATGAATGAGAGTAGTCTTCATCAAGCTGCATATCAGAAACTATGATCGTGTTTTCTGTAAGCGAAGCATCTATATTGAGGTCCCAAGGCGAGTCAAACACTTCAAGTGCAGGAATGAAAGCAGAAAGATCTGCAGGTGTGAGACTTCCGCTGACTACTGCGTTTAAAGGAGATATAACACCTAAACTTAAATTCACATCACCTATCGTCAACAAGCTGTTGGGTAGTCTGATCTTGCAATCTTCCACCATGAGGCGGTCATTTCCATTGCCGGATGTATCTTTTATGAATGTCACATGCGTAGAAAGACTCCTGACGCTAATTCCGGGAGTGGCATCAAATTGTATATTTCTGACATCAAACCGGTAAAGATCGTTACGAAGAACCGGAATACTGAGATCCATCCTCAACCTGCTGATATCTATATAGGCCAACCTATGTTCGGCACCTGAATCATCCTTCATCCAAGGGCGGGATAACGAAGCTCTGGAATTTCTTACCACGATATTCCGTATCCTAATATCGAAGATTGCCGATGGTTTTGACTTGTTGTCTGGAGAAAGCGCGTCTATTAGAAACTGAATATTTAAAGGCGATGTCTCGGATGCCTGAACTACATCGACATTGAGATCTATGATTTCAGCATAATTGAGTACAATCTTTCGATCGGAAAAAAGAGTCCATAGATCTATACCGGCAGCTACTTTCCCGATAGTGGCGCACCGCTCACCTTGAGGAGAATCGAGAGTCACATCTGAAAGTATCACTTCCGTGAAAGGATGCACCGACATGGTCCCTATTTCTATCTTTCCACCCAATAACTCCGATACCACCGAACAAAGCCTATCCTTTATCTTCTCTTGAAAATGCGGCACGGATAAGACTACATATAAGCCAAGATACACGACCACAAGAAGCACAATCAGCGTCATGACTATGCTCCTGAATACTTTATAGAGTGGTTTCAATAGACTCATTTATAGTTATATATATACTTGATTGAACACCGGATTCCAGCATCCGGACAATCACTATGCCGCAACGACATACAAAATTAATAAAAAAAGACGGTTTTCCATATATCAAATATAAAAAAACAGATTTGCATCTTTCAAAAAATAATATTAACTTTGCATTGTACTCGGAAATATGAGCCTCTCAATAAAAAATTATATATGAGCGCTACCATACTCGGAATAGAATCAAGTTGCGATGATACCTCGGCAGCTGTCATCACAGATGGCCTGTTGAGAAGCAACGTCATTGCCAGCCAGAAGGTGCATGAGCAGTTCGGAGGAGTTGTCCCGGAACTTGCGAGCAGAGCCCATCAGCAAAATATCGTCCCTGTAGTGAGCGAGGCTCTCCGACAGGCCGGAGTGTCATCAACAGATCTTGATGCTATTGCTTTTACACGCGGACCCGGTCTTCTGGGGTCACTTCTTGTCGGAACATCTTTCGCCAAGGGAATGGCTATAGGATTGGATATTCCTACTATTGATGTCAATCATCTTCACGGGCACGTTCTCAGTCATTTCATTAAGGAGAGAGAGGATCAGGATGTGCCGGAATTTCCGTTCTTATGTCTTCTCATCTCCGGAGGGAATTCCCAGATAATTCTCGTACGGTCTCCTTTCGATATGGAGATTTTAGGAAGCACCATCGATGACGCAGCCGGTGAAGCTTTTGATAAATGCGCCAAAGTTATGGGACTCCCCTATCCCGGTGGCCCTCATATCGACAGGCTTGCATCCGAAGGCAATTCAGAGGCGTTTAAGTTTGCCAGACCACATATCTCAGGATTTGATTATTCTTTCAGCGGCTTGAAGACTTCATTCTTATATACCATCCGCGACAACATCAAGACAGACCCTGATTTCATAGAAAAGAGGAAGGCGGATCTCGCGGCTTCTCTGCAGAAGACAATAATAGATATTCTTATCGATAAACTCTCGAAGGCCGTTAAAGAAACGAAAGTAAAGGCTGTAGCGATCGGAGGAGGAGTTTCTGCCAATTCCGGAGTCAGGGAAGCTGTTCAGGAATTCTGCAGGCGCCGCGGACTGAAGGCATGGATACCCAAGCGCAGTTTCACCACAGATAATGCAGCGATGGTAGCGATTGCAGGATATTTCAAGTATCTTGAAGGCCGGTACTGTCCTCTCGAGATGCCTCCATATTCTAAAGTAGAAGTATAAAAACGGACATTGGAAGATTATGAACGAAGTCCCAAACATAGAGAAGCGCCACATCGTGGTCTACGGATATACCCGTGAAGAACTGACCGGAATACTCAAGCACTTTGAAAACCATCTCCCGGAATATATCAAGGTCGCTATTGAGGCAGGGCTTCTTGTCTCGAAAATAACCCTTATAGGCAAGCATGGAGGCATGGCGATCCTCCGCTTCCAGATGAACCGTCTGCATCAGAACCTTCGAGACATTTTCACGAAAGACGTGATAGCCGACGAAGACAAGACCCTCGCCGAAGTTCTCGGCGATCTGCTTAAGGAAAGAGAGCTCACGGTGGCATGTGCGGAAAGCTGCACTGGCGGCAACATAGCCCATCGTATCACGCAGCAGCCGGGAAGCAGTGAGTATTTCCTCGGCAGCATAGTCAGCTACGCAAATGATGTTAAGACTAACGTGCTCGGAGTTCCACAGAAATATATCGATAGAAAAGGAGCGGTAAGCAAGGAGGTTGTAGAGGCGATGGCAGAAGGGGCTGCAAGACTCATGAGGAGCGATTGTGCTATTTCCACTTCAGGAATCGCAGGCCCCGGAGGTGGCACCAAATACAAGCCCGTCGGCACTGTTTGGATCGGAGCTAAATACGGAAGCAAGCTCGTAAGCGAATGCCGTCATTTCAATGGGAGCAGAAACGATGTGATTGAGCAGGCCACCGCTCACGGCATGGTCATGCTCATCAATCTTCTTCGGGACACTTACGAGGAAGAAGACGATCTTGCTGATGAATAACGTTCATTTTTGATTCAATTCGCGAAGTAATATCGAGTTTGCTCTGTCTACGATCGATGTGTCAAGACTGGCTAGATAAATCTGGGTTGTCAATTCGGAGTCATGGCCCATACCCTCGCTGATCACGCTTGTTGGGATTCCTTTCGCTTTCGCAGCCGATGCCCAGCTATGACGCGCCACATACATTGTAAGTGGAATCGGCAACTCAAGACTATTTGCTATGCTCCGCAGCTGACGGTTGATACAATATCCGGCATTTCGGTATGCGTATATGGCTATTGACTGCGGATTCCTTATGATAGGGAGCAGATAGTCGCCCTGACATTTGGGATATTTATCCACTATCTCCTGCATTTCCTTTGTCCATTCTATGACCAGTTGCTGACCAGTCTTACGCCGCCGATAGGTGATATAGCCGTTTTTCAGATCTTTCTTCTTAAGGAATGCCATATCAATGAAGCTCATGCCCCTTAGCATGAAACTTAAGATGAACATATCACGGGCATATTCCATGTTGGGCTTAAAGGTCAGGTCCATACACTTGATCTTCTTGATGGTCTTTATCGGTAGAGCTCTCTTTATGGTCTTCTCGATTCCTGTATACACTTTTCGAAATGGATTCTTGTTTTCGGTCAAGCCTTCCTCAACAGCACGATTATAGACAGCCCTCAATATTCGGACGTAGAAAGAAATGGTATTGGGAGATATTCCACGATTCTTAAGCCATGCTTCATAAGACTCCATCATATCCCGGCTAAGACATTCGAGCATCACGTCCTCCCCCTCCCGAAATTTTCTGAAACTATTCAAAGAGGCTCTATAGGTCTCTGCAGTTCGAACCTTTCCGTTATATTTCAGCTTGGCAATTATATTTTCCATGTACCTGTACAGGTAATTCTTCTCAATCACCTTATCATATTCCTCTACGATCTCATCGGCTGTATAATCAAGTCGAGTCCTGTCAAACTTCTGGATTATTCTTCGCAACCGCTCCAGATCCACTTTTATTCGTTCTCTGACAGATAGGATATAAGTTAGTCTTGAACTTGAACCGCCGCTCGTCACAGTAGATTACTGGTCATTCCATTCCGATCTGAATATCTTGTATTC